>QHTY01000243.1 GCA_003220985.1 Gemmatimonadota bacterium | reverse complement strand
TCACTGGCAGTCCCTGATGCTCAACCTGCCGACCACGATGGTCGACGACATCACCTTCCACGACAACGATCTGATCGTCGGCACGTACGGCCGCGGTATCTGGGTGCTCGACGACTTTGCGGTGCTGCGGCAGCTCAGCGCTGCCGTGGCGACCGAACCGGGGAGGGCCCATCTCTTCAAGCCAAGCGACGCGGTGCGTGTACGGCGAAACGTGATGTACAACACGCCGTTCCCGCGCGAGGTGCCACAGGCGCCGAACCCGCCGGACGGCGCAATCATCTATTACTCGCTCGGCGCGAAGCCGTCGTCCGACATCACGATCGAGGTGCTCGATGCGAGGGGTAGCGTCGTGCGGCACATGTCCAGCGCTCCGCCTCGCGCCGTGCGCGAAACGGCCCGCCCACCGATGGAAGGCTTTTGGCTTGCGCCGGGGCGCGGCCTGCCCGCGAACGTCGGCCTCAATCGCGCCAATTGGGATTTGCGATACGATCCACCACCCGCGTTCGCGCACTCATTCGAATTCAACGGCAACCCAGGCGTCACCCCGATGGCGCCTGAGGGCCCGCTGGCGCTCCCTGGTCTGTATACCATTCGGCTCACGGTCGACGGCAAACACTACACGCAGCCGCTGACCGTGGAGCGCGATCCGCGTTCGCGGGTCTCTCGGGCAGCGGTGGCCGCGCAGCACGCGCTGGTCATGCGGTTGTATGCGGGACTCGAGGCCACGTGGGCTGACTTCAAGCCCGTCGCCGCATTGCGTGGTGCCGTCGCCAAGATCGCTCCGGACGACACGGTATCCGAAATAGGGAAAGCTGCGAAGACGCTCGTGACGACGTTGGATTCCATTGCCGGCGATTCACTGAAGGACGCGCGCGAGGTCTGGGATGCGCGGCCGGCGGCATGGAGCTTCGTGGATCTGAACAGCGAATTTGGGCTCGAGCTGAGTGCGCAGGACAACGCCGACCACGCTCCGACCCAGGCGATGCTGGTGGTCGCCCGCTCGACCTGTGATGAGCTACGTACGCTTGTTGATCGCTGGAGCCGGGTCGTGCGCGTGGACTTGTCGGCGTTTAACCGGACGCTGGCGAGTCATGGGATGACGCCTCTCGCGGGGCCGTCGACGAATATGAAGCTCTGCTCGACATGAAGACTTCTCACGCGGCCGTGCTGCGGGCGTGGGCCTGGGCCGTCGGGGCCATGGGTGCGGCGTACTTGGCGCTGCGCGCCCTGCAATTCGGTCCCGGCATGCCGAGGATCATGCTGACACTGGCCGCATCCGGTGTCGTCTTCGTTGCCTCTGCTCTCTACGTGCGCCGGCGTTTCGGCGGTGGCGCGCTCGCCGTTTGGTGCATCGTGGGGGCAGCGATTCTGGCGCTTGCGCAAGGAAGGGTCATCGCTGACAAGATGGATCTCGTTGAATACTCCCTCGGCGCGTGGACGCTGTTTGCTCTGCTCGCGCCTGCGTTTCTCGTCGTGGGCGCAACGCTACACCGCATGGCCAGGCGCGAGTTCCGACCCGCACTGCAACGCGACTTCCCTGTCTGCCTCGCGGTGTTCGCCATCGCGGAGTATTGAGTTTCGGCTTGGTGCTTGTCCTCCTCGTGATTACCACGCCGCGCATCGGCTGAGAGGCTTGGTCGCTAATGCTTGTGGAGACATCCGTCACGACGTAGTTCCATATGATGGATGTCTTCGACGAACCCGCCGTCCAGCAACGGCTCCGCTACCAGGACCTCATTCCCGCCATCGCGGACGCGCTCGCGGCATTGTCGTCGGGCAAGGTTGTGCAACCGGTGCGCGCCGTGCTTCCCGTGGCTCCGCATCACGGCTTCTTCGCGGTCATGCCAGCGTACGCGGGCGCCCTCGGCGCCAAGCTCGTCACGTTCTATCCTCAGAACGTCGGGATCCACACGCACCACGCGGTCATCGTCCTCTTCAAGGCGGAGACCGGAGAGCCGCTCGCCATGATGGACGGCCGGCTCATCACCGAGATGCGGACCGCCGCCGCGTCGGCGGTGGCGACCCAGCGGCTGGCCCGGGCGGACGCTTCGGTGCTGGCGATTCTCGGATCCGGCGTGCAGGCGAAGAGTCACCTCGAAGCGCTGCGCCACGTCCGGTCGATTAAGGAAGTGCGTGTGTGGAGTCCCCGGAATGCGCCGGCGTTCGCCCAGCGCCACGGCGTCAAGGCCGCGGCCACGGCGGCGGATGCCGTGCGCGGCGCAGACGTGGTTGTAGTCGCGGCGAGCTCGACGACGCCCATCCTGCAGGGACGCTGGCTCGCTCCCGGGACACACGTCAATGCGATCGGCGCAACCCGCCCCGACTGGCGCGAACTGGATGACGATCTCGTCACCACGGCCCGTGTCTTCGTCGACTCGCGCGAGGCGGCACTGCGTGAATCGGGCGACGTCATTGCGTCAAGGAGGGGGAGCGAGGTGACGGAGATCGGCGCCGTCGTGTCAGGGGCGGATCCCGGCCGGCGCAACGCCGAGGAGATCACGCTGTTCAAGTCGGTGGGTGTCGCGGTTGAAGATGTAGCCGCCGCTGCGCTTGTTCTGGGAGTCAGGAGTCTGGAGTCAGGAGCTAGATGACGAACTCGCTCGAACGGGTTCGCCCCATTGCGTTGAAAGAGATTCGGGAAGCCCAGAAACGCATCGCCGGAACGATCGTTCGCACGCCGCTTGTTCGCCTCGAGCTCGGGCCCGGATTCCCGGACGTGCGCCTCAAGCTCGAGAACCTGCAGCCGATCAATGCCTACAAGCTGCGCGGCGCTGCCAACGCCGTTGCGCTGTTGTCCGATGCCGAGCGCCGGCGCGGCGTCTGGACGATCAGCGCCGGCAATGCAGGCCAGGGTGTCGCGTACGCCGCGCGGGCCGCGGGTGTGCCGTGCACCGTCGTCGCGATCGAGACGGCGCCCGCCGCGAAGCTCGAGCGCATGCGCGCGCTGGGCGCGAAGCTCGTGCTCGTGCCGTATGCGGTCGCCTGGCAGGCGCTCGACGACCGCTCGTATCCCGGCGTCTCAGGGACGTTCATCCATCCATTCGACGATCAGAACTTCATCGCCGGTCACGCGACGATGGGCTTGGAGATTCTCGAGGACGCGCCGGACACCGCCGCCATCATCGCCGCGATCGGCGGTGGCGGCCTGATCACCGGCATCGCGAGTGCGGTGAAAGCGTTGCGGCCGGAGATCAAAGTGTGGGGCGCCGAGCCGGAGACCGCCGCGCCCGCGGCGCTCTCGTTTGCGAAAGGCTCGGCGCAAGTGTTCCCGGATTGGAAAGCCACGTTCGTCGACGGCGCGGGCGGCAAAAGCGTGTTTCCGCGGATGTGGCAGCGCATGCAGCCGGTCGTGGACGGCTGCATCGTCGTGACCCTGGACGAGACCAAGCGCGCCATGCGACTCATGGCGGAAAAGGCCCGCGTCATCGCCGAGGGAGCTGGTGCGCTCGGCCTAGCGGCTGCGCTCACCGGCAAAGCCGGCAAGGGGCCGGTGGTCGCCATTGTCTCCGGCGGCAACATCGACCTGGCCAAGTTCAGCGAACTTATTGCGTAGCCAGGCATTGCCGGGAACCCGAGGAGGGAGCGACGGACGTGAGCCTCGTCACCTTCGCCGGCCTGAGAAAATCATTACAGTTGAGCGCCTCCTTTGGCTGCAGTTCACGCGCGCCCTGTTAGGAGTTACGATGACGACATCCACTCGGGTCGCCATGAGGCGGACCGACGTTTCCGCCGCGATCGTCCTCCTGTTGATTGCGGAGGCGACCTTCTTCTTCACGTTTCTGTTCGTCGTTGGGCCGATTGCCACGCTGGCACGGCTGCTGCCGCTCGCCGCGGTGCTCGTGCTCTGCGCGGCGCTGTATTGGGGACAGAACTGGGCCCGGTGGGCGCTCCTTGCCCCAGTTGGTTTTCGAGTCTGGCGGCTCTCGCTCCTGACCGCCACGGCCTGGGGCTTGGGCCGGCCGGGGATCGCGCTCTTCCTGACGCTGATTATTCTCGTCGAGCTGGCGGCTGCGTTCATCCTGCTCGATCGGTACTTGAGGTACTCCCCCTTCCCCCCCCCTTCTCACAAGAACGCGACCACCATGTCATCCTGAGCGAGGCGCGCCGAAGGCGCGCGTAGCGAAGGACCTGCTTTTCGGTACCATTGGTGGATGGCATCGCCGGTCCATGCAACCGAGCCCGCCCTGCAGCGCGTCATCGGCGTGCGCGGGCTCGCCGCCGCCATTTTCAATATCACCGTCGGCGCGGCGATCTTCGTGCTCCCCGCGCACATGGCAGCGAGCCTCGGTGCCGCGGCTCCGCTGGCCTACCTCGTCTGCGCCGTGGCGACGGCGCTCGTCGCCCTCTGTATCGCAGAGGCCGGCAGCCGCGTCCCACAGAGCGGCGGTCCGTACGCGTACGTCGGGACGGCGCTCGGCCCCTACGCGGGGTTCTTGTGCGGCGTGCTGCTCTGGCTCGGCATCACGCTCGCGATGGGCGCCGTCTCCACGGTATTCGCCGACGCGGTCGCCGGGTTATTGCCTGGCGTAGGCGGCCCGCTGCCGCGCGCCACGCTCCTCACCTCGGTCATTGCCGGTCTTGCCGTCGTCAACATCCGCGGTGCTGCGCTGGGATCGAATGTCAGCGGCATCGCGACGGTCGCGAAAATCGTCCCGCTCATCGCGTTCGTGGCGCTCGGCCTTTCGCACGTCCGGACGGAGAATCTCGCGTTGGGATCATTTCCCTCGCTCTCGCGCCTGGGAGAGTCCGGGCTGCTACTGATGTTTGCGTTCTTCGGGATGGAATCCGCGCTGCAGGTGAGCGGTGAAGTGCGCGATGCGGCCCGCGCCGTGCCGCGTGCGATCGCCCTCGGAGTCACGGGTGTGGGGGTGCTCTACATCGCCGTCCAGCTCGTCGCCCAAGGCATCCTCGGCAACGCCCTCGCCGCCCCCGAGACGGCCAAGGCCCCGCTCGCCGCGGCGGCCGTGCAATTCGCCGGCAGGGCGGGCTCCACGCTGATCCTCATCGCGATGATCGTCTCGACCTTCGGCTTCCTGACAGCCACAATGCTCTCCACTCCGCGGACGCTCTTCGCCCTCGCGGTGGACCGCTACCTGCCCCGGCCGCTCGCGGCAGTGCACCGGGCACACCACACGCCGCACGTCGCGATCGCGATCCAAGGTGTGATCGTATGTGCCATCGCCATCACCGGCACGTACGTCAAACTCGCGATCGTGGCGGACGTTGCAGTCCTGCTCGTGTACCTGGCGTGCAGCCTGGCCGTGTGGCGGCTGGGCGCGGCTGACAAGCCGTTCGTCATGCCGGGCGGGCGCGTTGTGCCGTGGGTAGCGGCTGGCTTGATCGTGGCGTTGCTGGCGCGAGCTACGACGCAGGCGTGGCTGCTCGCGGGAGGAGTCATGGCTGCGGCTTCGCTCGCGTTCCTAGCGCGGCGAGGCACCCTGCAACCTTCGGGGCGCCCCTCCCATCCAACCTCCTAAATCCACTCCCGGAGTCGCTATGCGGTTCGCCGTCCTTCTTCTAGCCAGCATCCTGGCAACTCCCGTCCTGTCCGCCCAGCGCGCCGTCCCCTCCGGCGGGCAATGGCTGATCGACCCGGGTGAGCGTTCGGGCACCGTCCAGCTCTCCGTCCGCTACGGCGAGCGTGGGTACTCGAGTAACTGGAGTCGGGTGCCTCTAGGCGAACTCGTGGGCCTCTCCGCGGCGGACATGCGCGGATCGGGAGCCACGGTCCATTTCAAGATCGTGCGGTCAGCCGGCACGCTCGACTGTGAAGGCTGGTTCGACGGCGGCAAGGGCTCGGGCCATTTCACCTATCGGCCAAATCCCGAGTTCGTGGCCGAGCTGGGCAAGCGCGGCATCAACGCGCCGACCGACTGGGAGCAGTTCCAGATGACGATGGCGGGCGTGGGACTCGATCTCGTGGACGAGCTGGCGCGGCAGAAGTATGAACGCCCAACCGCCGCGGAGCTCGCGCGGATGGCGACGCACGGAGTGGATCTGGAGTACGTCCGGGATATCGGGGCGCGGGGATATCATCTCAGCGACTCGGAGAGCCTGGTGCGGATGCGCGATCACGGGGTGGATCCGGAGTTCATCGAGTCACTGAACAGCGCGGGCTACAAGGATCTGAGCGCCGAGGAGCTCGTGCGCGTGCGGGATCACGGTGTGGACCCCGACTTCATCGCGTCACTGGGCAGCGCAGGCTACAAAAATCTGGGCATCGAGGCACTCGTGCGTCTGCGGGATCACGGGGTGGATGGCGACTACATCGCCGACATGAAGGAGATGGGCTACGCGCCCGCGAACTCCGAGGAGCTGATCGAGTCGCGCGACCACGGCGTCGATCCGTCCTACATCGTGTCGCTCAAGCAGGCAGGGTATGAGAATCTGTCGCTGCAGGAGCTGCGCCGGGCCCGCGACCACGGCGTGACCAGGGGGTTCATTGAGCGCGTGAAGGCGCACGGGTACGGCAAGCCCTCGCTCGACGAGGTGATCCGACTGCGCGACCGGGGGCTGGACTAACTCAGGAGCCGTCTAGAACCTCCCGCACCTTCGCCGCGAGTCCTTCGGCTGAGAATGGCTTGTTGATGAACGCCGTATTCGGCGCGAGCACGCCGCGATGGACAATCGCATCCTCCGTGTAGCCGGACATGAACAAGACTTTGAGGTCGGCACGCCGTGACAGCAGCTCGCCGGCCAGCGTCGGGCCGCTGCCCCCGGGCAACACCACGTCGGCGAGCAGCAGG
>QHTY01000242.1 GCA_003220985.1 Gemmatimonadota bacterium | reverse complement strand
AGTGTGACGATCTTGTCCGCGCCGAACTTGCCGACCTGCTCGACGCCCTGCACCGTTCCGGCCCCGCAGACCACTGCTTCGACGGGTTGTCCCAGGCGTTGGGCACCGGTGACGACCTCGAACGAAATCTTCCGCAGCGCGCCGTCACGCGGCTCCAGCACGGCCAGCGTCGTCACAGGACCTTGGCTTCTTCGCGCAGCAGCCGCACCAGCTCGCCGACGGCAGCGGGGCCCTCACCCACGATCTTTCCTTCCTTGCGCTCCGGCGGAGGCTTGAGAGCGACGATCTCCAGCGCGCCCCTTCCCAGCTGCACCGGTTTCACATCGAGCGGCTTCTTTTTCGCGGCCATGATGCCTTTGAGCGCCGGATAGCGCGGCTCGTTGAGTCCCTTGTCGGTGGTGAGAACAGCCGGGAGCGAAAAATCCACGACTTCGATGCCACCTTCGATCTCGCGCTCGGCGACCCCCGTGGTCCCGGCGATCTCGACGTGCGACACCGCACTGACGCACGGCAGATCCACCAGCTCGGCCACGAGTGGACCCACTTGATGATGGTAATCGTCGATGGCCATGCGGCCGAACAGAACCAGATCCCAGCTCGAGCCTTTCAGCTCAGCGGCAATCACCTTCGCGGATTCGAACGGATCGGTCGGGATCTTGTCCGCTTGCAACAGCACGCCGCGGTCGGCGCCCATCGCGAGCGCGGTACGGATCGTCTCCTGGGCCGCCGCGGGCCCGAGACAGACGACGACGACTTCCCCGCTCCCTGCCTGCTCTTTGCGGCGCAGCGCCTCTTCGACGGCGAACTCGTCGTAGGGGTTCAGGACGAACTTTACCCCCGCTTCGTCGAGACTCTTGCCGTCGGTCGCGATTTTGACGCGCGTTTCCGAATCGGGCACGCGCTTGATGCAGACAGCGATTTTCATGAGGACCGAAAGCTACGCTACCGCCTCGCCAATCGGAACACGGCGATGCCCCAACTCTCCGGATCGTCAGGTGGGTTGTCGTTCCAGTCGTTGTACGAGTGCGACGCGTCGGACCGGAATCGCAGCACATACGAGCCGGCGGGAAGTGTGATCACGCCGTCGAACAGCCGATTCTTGTCCGCGCCGCCGGCGGGGTCGGTCGCGTCGTACTTCATCTCCCACACCGTCCGGCCGCCGGCATCCTCGATCCACCCTCGGTCGAACATTTGACCGTCGCGGCCTTCGCCCTCCGCCAGCACGCGCAGCCGGGTCTGCGCCTGCAAGCTGAACGTCGTGCGGGCGTCCTCATCGTTGCCCATGTGGCTCAGCTGGGCGACCGTCGTGTTGTTGTCGCCCGCGCGCATCCGCATGAACGGTCCGACGTCGGCCGGGTTCAGCCGGCGGCTCGCCGGAAACAGGCTCACCCCCCAGTAGCGCTCCTCCGCCGGAGGCGCCGCGTTCCAGTCGCTGGACGAGTGCGAGCCGTCGCTGTGGTAGTAGACCAGATAGTTGCCGGGCTCGAGGTGCACGGTGCCGTCGAACAGCCGGTTCTTCTGCGCGCCGCCGCCGTGCTCCGTGTTCTCATAGCTCATCGCCCACACGCGCTTGTGATGATCCTCGTCCACCATCCACGCGTAATCCGCCATGCGATCCTTGAACCCTTCGCCGAGCGCGTAGATGTGCACGTCCATGGGACGCTTGAGCGCAAAGCCGGCCGAGCGCATCTCGTCGTCATGGATGCCGATGAGCGAGACGATCGTCTGGCCCTGCGGCACCGGCTCATAGTCGAATGGCTTGACGGATGCGCGCGCCGCGGGATCGGCCACGCGAAGCGTGAGCCCCCAAAACTCCGGATCCGTCGCGGGCACGTTGTTCCAATCGTCGGGACTGTGGCTATCATCGCAGCCGAAATAGGCGACGTAGTGGCCCGGCGTGAGTCGCAGCGTCTCGTGCGCCATGCGATTCCTGGCCGCGCCGCCGGCGGGATCGGTCGTGGCGTAGTCCATCGACCAGATCCGCTTGTGCGTGTCGGCATTCATGATCCAGCCGTAGTCAAATTCGTCATCGAGCGTGAGCTCGCCGATCGCGTAGATCTCGACCATCGTCGGGCGTGTGATTTCAAAGCCCTTCCGCGCCGTGGTATTGCGATCGGGAGTGACCCGTGCGACGGCGGACGCCAGGTATGCGGATCTCACGGCGGTGATGTCGTCCAAGGATGCGACGCGGCCGGGTGGGGGGGCGGTGATCGTCAGTCCGAACTGCTTGTACAATCCCGTCTCGACGTACGGGCCGCCGTACTTGGCGCGCCGGCCGAGCCGGATGAGCTCGCCGACGGTGAGATTGAAGTTGCTGAAATCGCTCCCCCTGAAGGAAATCGAGGAAGCGGGATAAGACGCGTAGTGGGCCTCGTAGGTGCCCGCGGGCAAACGCACGCTGCCAGAGAAGCGCCGGAGCCCGTTCGACTCGCGGCGCGTGTCCGCCGACCGCAAGTCCCAGACGACGGCGCGTGTCTTGGCGTCGAGGATCCAGGCGGCTGCCGGCCAGGTCGTCTGGTCGTCGTCCTGCCAGTGCTCGTCATCGCGCTGACGCAGGCGGTCCGGCCACGGCTCGGCGCCGACGGCCGTGATCTGCACCTCCTGGGGCCTCGTCAGGACGAAGAACCCGGAATGATGCTCGCGCGGCGAAAGATCATGGATATCGACGAGAATGGGGCCCTGTGTTTGGGCCAGGAGCAACAGCGCTATGAAAGGCATGCGGACATAACGGGGCGCGGACGACCGCGGTTTCTAGTTAAAGGCGTTCAGCCCTGTGATTTCCTGCCCTAGAATCAGGGTATGGATGTCGTGCGTTCCTTCATAAGTATAGACCGACTCGAGATTGGCCAGGTGCCGCAGGGCCTGGTACTCGGCCAGAATCCCGTTGGCGCCGAGCAGCCGGCGGGCCTCTCGGGCGACGTCGGTCGCCATGCTTACGTTGTTGCGCTTGGCCAGCGAAACCTGCTGCGGCGTGGATTTGCCCTCGTCCTTCAGGCGGCCGAGCTGGACACAGAGCAGCTGCGCTTTGGTGATTTCGGTCAGCATGTCCGCCAGCCGCGCCTGTTGCAGTTGGAACCCGCCGATCGGCTTACCGAACATCACGCGCTGCTTGGCGTAACTCACCGCTTCGTCGTAGCACGCCATCGCCGCGCCGACGGCGCCCCAGGCGATGCCGTAGCGCGCCGCGGTCAGACACATGAGCGGCGACTTGAGCCCGCCCGACTTCGGCAGGATCGCATCCTTCGGGACGTGCACATCCTGCAACACCAGCTCGCTGGTATCGCTGGCGCGGAGGGAGAGCTTGCCCTTTTGATCTTTGGCCGAGAAGCCTTTGCTGTCGGTCGGGACGATGAAGCCGCGGATCGAATCGGGCTGATCGAGCGCACCGGTCTTCGCCCAGATGATCGCGGCTTGTGCGGTCGATCCGTTCGTGATCCACATCTTGGCGCCGTTCAAGACCCAGCCGTCTTTCGTCTCCTTGGCAACCGTGATCATCGCCGCCGGATTGGAGCCGTAATCGGGCTCAGTGAGGCCAAAGCAGCCGATGACCTTGCCGCTCGCCATTTGCGGCAGCCAGTTCTTTTTCTGGTCTTCAGACCCGAACGTGTAGATCGGATACATGACGAGCGCGCCCTGCACCGACGCGAACGAGCGCACGCCCGAATCGCCGCGCTCGAGTTCCTGCATGATCAGGCCGTAGGCGATGTTGTTCAGGCCGGCGCAGCCGTACGCTTCGGGCAGGTTCGCGCCGAACAGGCCGAGCTCGGCCATGCCCGGGATCAGCTGTTTGGGGAATTTGCCGGCGACGTAGGCCTCGCCGATGATGGGAATGAGATTGTCATCCACCCACTCGCGGACGGTGTCGCGGATGGCCCGCTCTTCTTCGCTGAGCAACCCATCGACTTGATAGAAATCCACTCCTTGAAACTTCGCAGCCATCAGTTCTCAAGCTCCTGGAAGAGTTTACTTCGCCGCTTGGGGCTCCAAGCGTGCAGCTTGTCGAGCAAACGCCGCGGTATCGGAAGGCTGGAACCGTCGCTTGCCAGCATCCCACCGGAAGAACGTGACTTGCACCGCCGCGGGATCGATCGTGACGAAATTGAAGGAGACAGGCCGCCCGCCGCGCGCTCGGGTCGACAAGGTGCCGGCCGTGGACACGACGACACGCCCGTCCAGCGTCTCGGCCCCTTCCTCATGGTCGTGCCCGCAGAGGACGACATCAGTCCCGGCGTCGACGATGCCGCGCTGCGCGCCGCCCCAGCGCGCCAGTCCCATGCGCTTGGAGAGATTGCCGCGCAGGAGATTGTGATGGATCACGAGCACCCGCGGCAGTCCCGGCTCGGCGTTCGCGAATATCGCCTGCACACGCTGCATTTCCCTTTTTGGCAAATGCCCCTTCACGGCGATATCGCGCAGCCGCGCCGTGAGCGAGCCCCACGCGACGCCATGCGCCGTCAGCGCCGACGCGATCACCGCGCCGCCCGGAATCGTCAACGTCGGTGTCAAGTCCGCGCCGAAATAGCTGCGGTATTTTCCGTAGATGGCGTCCTTGCCAAACGGGATGAGCGGCCGGCGCCACCATTGCACGTCATGATTGCCCGGAATCACGAGTACCGGAGCCGTCTCGCGCGCGCGATTGGCGAACGCGCGGCCGCGCTGCAGCTCGCCGTGACGCGCGCGCTGTGAGAGATCGCCGCCGATCACGATTGCGTCGGGGCGGAGATCGGGCAGCAAGCGTTCCAGCGCCTCGACAACTGGCACATCGGCCAGGCCGCCGAAATGCAGGTCGCCGATATGTGCGATTTGAACGGTCATGACTCGACTTGGACGGTGTAAGTCAACGTCGCTTCTCCACCCGCAGGTACCGTGACGCGGAACCGCGTCTCCGTCGATGAAAGCTTCTCCGCTACGTGGCTGCTCTCGAGGATCTTCCAATTCCCGAAATGGGATTCACGCACGTCTACGACTACCTGCTCCGACTTGGCGTTCGAGATCGTCACGCGATACGCCGCGGTCGCACGTTGGCGATTCGGCGTCCCGCGCCGCACCGGCGCCAGTTGTTCTTGATTCCAATCGGTCTGCACCCGCTCGGCGGTAATGTCGAACGCATCGCCGGATTGCAGGCGCAGATCCCGTCCCGGCGCGGTGTGGTCGGTGGACGCTTCGCCAATCAGCTGCACGCGGCCACTCGAGTCGGCCTGATAGAGCTGAACGGTACCCGCGGGGAGCGGGCGATCGCCGAATGGCGTCTTGGCGGCGCGCTTGATCGTGTACCAGACCTGGACCGGAGCGCGGTTGGGCTCGGGGTTCTGGCCGATCCATCCGCGCCACGGCAAGACGCCGGGCACGATCAGCTCCTGCGTGACCGGCGCGGAGCTGCGTGGGAACAGCGCGGTTGTCGTCGGCACATTGGGCTCGATCGATGAGTCTCCCGACGGCTTCTTCCGACGCGGTGGAGGCGTAGCTCCTCCCCGCTTGAACTCGCATCACCGCGGCTTCCGCCATCGCCACTGGGGGATTTCCAATCCGATTTCCTCGAATCGCTCCCGCCACGAGCTGAACGTCGGCACTATCGGCTCGCAGTGCCTGCGATGTCACCGTGGCTGTGCCCGAGATCTGCGCGCGGCTTCCGGTCAAGATGACTTGATACAGTGCTTCCCACGTCATCCCCTGCGCAACGTACGCGAGCTCCGTGCGGGGACGCGCGCGCGCAGCCTCGAGCACGAGCTGGGCCTCCGGGCTCGTCCTCACCAGCTCGGCGGCAAACAACGGCTCGCCGGGCATGCCGAGGAGCAGCCGGCCGTCGGAGAGCTTGAACTGCGGCGGATCCGCTCGCACGACAGTCGCGCGAACCGTGTCGCCCTTGGCCCGCACGAACGACAGCGTCTGCCCGATGGCGCGCCATAACGCATCCGGCGACGTACTGGGGTACCGCACCGTCGCGGAGCTGACAGACACAGAAGTATCGGGAGAGAACAGCGTCGCCGGATCAAGAGCCTCGACCCGCAGTGTCAGGGCATTACGTCCCTGTTGCAGCGCCTCCGGCAGCGTGCGCCGCACGACCACTCGGCCATCTCTGTAGATGGAAAGCGACGTCTGCGCCGTAAGCGGAGTCCCGACGAGCACTCCCACGCACAACGCGCCACGCACCACGCACGTTTTCATCTCAGCCACT
>QHTY01000241.1 GCA_003220985.1 Gemmatimonadota bacterium | reverse complement strand
GCAGCGACGGTCCGCTCACAGTGGAGCTGGAGGCGACGCCCGACATACTGGGCTCGCTGAAACGGCGCAAGGGGATGCTGGTGGTGGGGTTCGCGCTCGAGACCGGCAACGGACTCGCGAACGCGCGGTCCAAGTTGCAGAATAAGGCGCTGGATTTCGTGATCCTGAATGACGCCACTGAGCCCGGCGCCGGATTCGAGGTCACGACCAATCGCGTGACGATTCTGGGACGCAACGGTACGCAAGTCGACCTGCCGTTGCTCCCCAAGCGCGACGTGGCCGACCGAATTCTCGACGTTGTGGAAGAGGCGCTTTGACTGATAGCCGGGCTCTCGCAATCGAATACTTGAAGCAGCAGCGGCTCTTGGGGGGAGATTCGGTGATTCTTGCCGACTCCACCGGAGCCGGGAGCCAGGAGCCGGAAGCCGGGGATTCGCCTGCGCCGGCTTCGGCGGTCATTCAGACTCCCGACTCCAAGATCCCGGCTCCCGGGATTTCGTTCGACCCACCGTCAGCCGATCTATTCGCGAACGATCCGATCCAACGGGCCACGAGCCTCGAGGACGTCGCCACGCTCATCGCCGCCTGTCGCGCCTGCAAGCTGTGCGACGGCCGCACGAACACCGTGCCTGGTGAAGGACCCGCGAACGCTCGACTCGTCGTCGTCGGCGAAGGGCCCGGCCGCACGGAAGACGAGACGGGACGCCCGTTCGTCGGCCGAGCGGGCGAGCTGCTCACCAAGATTCTCGAAGCGATCAAGCTGCCGCGGGATCAGGTGTTCATCTGCAACATCGTGAAATGCCGGCCGCCGGAAAACCGGTTGCCACAGTATGACGAGGTCGCGGCGTGCCTACCGTTCCTGCATCGCCAGATCGAGTTGGTGAAGCCCAAAGCAATCCTGGCCATGGGCGGCACGGCCGCGCAGAGCCTGCTCAGCACCAAACAATCGCTGGGCTCACTGCGCAATCAGATTCACCGTTTCCGCGGTATCCCGGTCGTGGTGACGTACCACCCGGCCGCGCTGCTGCGTAACCCTCATTGGAAGAGACCAACCTGGGATGACGTCCGTATCGCCGCTCGCCTCCTCGACGACTGAGCGAGCCAGCGAGTACGCCGGTCGCCAGACTCCGTGGAGCAACGAGGCGGAGCAGGCGGTGCTCGGCGCGATGTTGCTCGACCAGGACGCGGCCCTCAAGGCGGCCGAGATCCTGGACGACACGATGTTCTATAAGGAAAGCCATCGCCTGCTGTTCCGGTCGATGCTGGCGCTCACCGAGCGCGGCGACGTCATCGATCCCGTCACGCTGCGTGACGAGCTGAGCCGGCGCGGCGAT
Organism: Gemmatimonadota bacterium; assembly: GCA_003220985.1. Lineage (GTDB taxonomy): Bacteria > Gemmatimonadota > Gemmatimonadetes > Gemmatimonadales > GWC2-71-9 > 20CM-2-65-7. The sequence continues at coordinate 7,305 of QHTY01000241.1, read as the reverse complement.
CTCGATCGCGCCGGCGGCATGGAGTACATCGCGGCATTGATCGATGTCGTGCCCACCGCCGCGAACGTCGACTACCACGCCAAAATCGTCCGCGACAAGGCGGTGATGCGCCGGCTGATCGAGGCGGCCACCGGCATTATCCAGGACATCTACGAGGGCCACGGTACAGCCGGCGAAGTGCTCGACAACGCCGAGCACCGCGTCTTCCAGGTGGCGCAATTCCGGCGGGCGGAAGAGTTCATTCGCATCAAAGAGCTGATCTGGCCGACGATGGAGCGGATCGAGCAGCTCCAGTCGGGCGCGGGCGCGCTGACCGGCGTCCCGAGCGGGTTCGTCGATCTCGACCGCTACACGGCGGGCTTCCAGCGCTCCGACCTGATCATCATCGCGGCTCGCCCTTCCATGGGAAAGACGGCGCTGGCGTTGAACATCGTGCAGCACGCGGCGATCGAGCACAACACCAGGGTCGCCTTCTTCTCGCTCGAAATGTCCAAGGACCAGCTCGTGCAGCGGCTGCTCTGCTCGGAGGGGCTGGTCGACGCGCAACGGCTCCGTCGCGGCCAGCTGCGCGATGACGACTACCCCAAGCTCGCGCGGGCGGCCGGGTTGCTCGGCACCGCACCGATCTGGATTGACGATTCCGCCTCCTTGACGCCGCTCGCCATGCGCTCGAAGGCACGGCGGTTGAAGGCGGAGCACGACATTGCGCTCGTGATCGTGGACTATCTGCAGTTGATGCAAGGTCCGGGCAACGTCGAGAATCGCCAGCAGGAGATCTCCTACATCTCGCGCTCGCTCAAGGCGCTCGCCAAGGAGCTCGACGTTCCCGTCGTCGCGATCTCGCAGCTGTCGCGCGCCCCGGAGCAGCGCGGCGGCGAGCACCGGCGGCCGCAGCTCTCGGACTTGCGCGAATCGGGCGCGATCGAGCAGGACGCTGACGTCGTCTGCTTCATTTACCGGCAGGAGTTCTACGACGGGCCGGTCGATCCCAAGACCAACGAGAGCATCGAAGGCCTCGCCGAGGTGATCGTCGGCAAGCAGCGCAACGGGCCGACGGGCACCGTGAAGCTGCATTTCAAGAAGGAATACACGCGCTTCGACAACTACACCGCGCGCGAGGCCCCGGTCAGTGTCTAAAGGCAAGTCGGTCTTCCGTTGCACGGAATGCGGCGCGGATCAACCCAAATGGGGCGGTCGGTGCGATAGCTGCGGTGCGTGGAATTCGCTGGTCGAGGAACCGGTCGGGAAGAAGGCTGGACGGTTGGAAGGTTGGAAGGAAACTGCGGCAGTTCCCGTCCAACTTTCCAACCTTCCAACCGCCGGCAGAGATCGCTGGCGCACCGGATTGGCGGAATTCGATTTCGTGTTGGGCGGGGGAATCGTCCCCGGCTCCGTCACCCTCGTCGGCGGTGAACCGGGCATCGGGAAGTCCACGTTGCTCATGCAGTGCGCGGCGCGGCTCGAGAGTCAGGGGATCTCGACGCTGTACGTTTCTGGCGAGGAGTCGCCCGACCAGCTGCGGCTGCGTGCCGACCGGCTCGAAGAAGACGCCGGCAGCATCCGTGTCCTCGGCGAAACACGGCTGGAATCGATCCTGCATCATGCGACACAGCTGAAATCGAGCGTCGTCCTGCTCGACTCGGTGCAGACCACCTACACCGAAGAACTCGAAGGCGCGCCCGGCAACGTCGGCCAGGTGCGCGAATGCGCTGCCCGCCTGATGCGGTTCGCCAAGGAATCCGGTCCCGCGGTGCTGCTCGTCGGACACGTCACCAAGGGCGGCGGCATCGCGGGCCATCGTCGACACCGTCCTGTACTTCGAAGGCGAGACGACGCTCGACCACCGCATCCTGCGCGCCGTCAAGAACCGCTTCGGCTCGGTCGATGAAATCGGCGTCTTTCGCATGACGGGCACCGGGCTCGAGCCAGTGGCCAATCCCGCGGCAGCGTTCCTCGCCGGGCGCACCACCGGCGCTTCCGGCTCTGCGGTGACGGCCTTGATGGAAGGCACGCGCCCGATGCTCGTCGAAATCCAGGCGCTGGCCTCGAAAGCGGGCTTCGGCACACCGCAGCGCGTCGCCACCGGCCTCGATCACCGGCGCCTGGCGCTGCTTCTCGCGGTGTTGGAGCGCCGCGGGGGCCTGCCGTTCGGGAATCTCGATGTGTTCGTCAACGTGACCGGAGGGGTTCGTCTCATCGAACCCTCCACCGATCTCGCGATTCTGGCGGCGCTGGTGTCGACGGTGCACGACCGGCCGGTGCCGGCGGACGCCCTGTTCCTCGGCGAGGTCGGTCTCGGCGGTGAGATCCGTCCGGTGGCAAGTGTCGAGCGGCGCCTCGCGGAGGCTGCGCGGCAAGGCTTTCGTAGGGTGTTCCTATCGAACCGATCGAAGACAAGCAAAGACCTTGAAGTGATTGGGCTGGAGGGAATTGGTGAGCTCACCCGTCGGCTCGCAGCCTGACGTCGGCGTGGTGGTGGTGGCTGCCGGCGCCGGTGTGCGCGCCGGCCCTGGGGAACCGAAGCAATTCCGTCCCATCCTCGGCGTGCCGATGCTGCTCCGCGCGCTCCGGGCCTTCATCGGGCATCCGGACGTGCGCCAAGTCGTCGTCACCTTGCCGCCCGGATATGCCGAGCGGCCGCCCGACTGGCTCGCGAGGCTGCGTGGCGAGCGGCTCGGCTTCGTACCCGGGGGGGCCCAGCGCGTGGACTCGGTCCGCGCCGGGCTCGCCGCGTTGCCGGAGGACGCGACGATCATTCTCATTCACGATGCTGCCCGGCCGTTTGTCAGCCGCGGGACGATCGATGCCGTGATCGCGCGGGCACGCGCGGGCGTGGGAGCGGTCGCGGCGGTCCCGACGTCCGACACGCTCAAGGAGATTGGGGAAGGCCCGCATCGCCCGACCCCGCGGATCCTGCACACGGTGAATCGCGAGCGCATCTGGCGCGCGCAGACGCCGCAGGGATTTCCGCGGCAGATGCTGCGGGACGCCTACGCGCGGCTCGGCGTCACCGCCAATGGCGGTGCGCCGAGCGATGACGCCGAGGTCTGCGAGCGCGCCGGCTTTCCGGTCGAGCTGATTCCCGATTCGCCGTACAACGTCAAGATCACGACCGCCGACGACTTCCGCATCGCCGAGGCTCTTGCGCGTGAATTGCGGTGAAACCGCTTCCATTTCAATCGGATTCGGAGGTGGGCGCCGCGATTCCCCAGGTGGTCGCGCATCTCCGCGGCGGAGGCCTGCTCGCCTATCCGACCGAGACGGTCTACGGCTTGGGTTCGCGCGCCATGCAGCCGGACGTCGCCGCCCTGGCCGCCTTGAAGGGACGCGCCGCGAGCAAGCCGTTCCTTCTATTGATCAGCGATCGCGCGATGGCTGAAGCAAATGGGCTGGCCTTCAACGCGTCCGCCGATGCGTTGGCGCGGGCGTTCTGGCCCGGCCCGCTCACACTCGTGCTGCCCGGGGGCTCCGGCCGCCTGCCAGACCTGTTGCGTGGCCCGGATGGCGGGATCGCCGTGCGCTGGACCTCCCATCAGGCGATCGCACGGCTCGTCGCGGCGCTCGGCGGCCCGTTGACGTCGACGTCGGCAAACCTGCCCGGCCAGCCGCCCGGACCCGGCGCCGACGCCATCGCCCGCGACTTCGCGCCGGCGGTCGCCGCGGGGAAGCTCCTGGTGCTCGATGGCGGCGTGTTGGGGAACCGACCGCCTTCGACGGTGGTTGACTGCACCAAGCCGCGAGCGCAAATCGTGCGCGAGGGAACGTTGAGCGTGCACGAGCTGCGCCGCGCGGTCGGCCGTCTCGCGCCATGATCCAAAACGTCCTGTTCGTCTGCACCGGCAACATTTGCCGCAGCCCACTCGCCGCCGCGCTGCTCGAGCGCGCGCTCAAGGAGCGCGGTCTCGAGGTGGCGGTAACGTCGGCCGGCACCGGCGCCTGGGACGGCGCTCCGGCTTCCGAAGGCGCTTACCTCGTTGGCCTGGAGCGCGGCCTCGATCTCTCCGGGCACCGCGCCCGTTTGCTGACCCGCGAGCTGGTGGAGCGCGCCGACTTGATCCTCACGATGGCCCGGCATCACCGCGCCCGTGTCGACGAGCTCGGCGGCGAGGGCAAGGTGTTCGTGCTGGGCGAATACGCCGGCAAGGGCGGCGATGAGGTCAGCGATCCGTTCGGCGGCGACCTCGGCGTCTATCGCGACACATGCCAGGAGCTCGAGTCCCTCGCGGCCGCGGTGGCGGACCGCCTCGCCGCTGAGAGCAAGCGTGGAGATCAGCGCTAAAACGCGTCTCCTCACGGTCATCGGCGATCCGGTGGCCCATTCCCTCTCTCCCGCGATGCACAACGCCGCGTGCCGCGCGCTTGGGCTCGACGCCGTCTACGTCGCGCTCCGCGTCCCGGCGCCGTCGCTCGTCCCATTCCTGGCGGCGCAGGCGGCGATCGGGGGCGCGGGCAACGTCACCGTCCCACACAAGGCGGCGGTGGAACGCTCCCTCTCGCGGAAAACGGATGTCTGCGCTCGCGTCGGCGCATGCAATACCTTCTGGACCGAAGATGGGTCAGTCGTCGGCGACAACACCGATGTCATCGGCGTGAGCGCCGCGCTCGAGCGACTCGGCGCGATCCACAAGGGAGAACGGTGGCTCGTGGTGGGCACCGGGGGATCGGCGCGTGCGACGGCCGTCGCCGCGGCCGATCGCGGCGCGACACTCTTCGTACGCTCGCGCGATGACGGGCGCGCCAGGGCATTCGTCGCGTGGGCCAACAGCACCGGCGCGGCGACCAGTGTCGCGAAGGGGCCCATCGAGGTCGACGTGGCGATCAATGCCACCCCCCTGGGACTTGCGGGCCACGATCCACTCCCGGTCGACCTGAACCACATCCCCGGCGTCCAGCGCGCGCTGGACCTCGTGTATGCGCCGGGGGAGACGCGCTGGGTCCACGCGCTGCGCGAGCGCGGGATCGTTGCTGCGGATGGACGCGAGATGCTGGTGCAGCAAGGCGCCGCCGCATTCGCGCGATTCTTTCCCGGAACCGACGCACCCACCGAGGTGATGCGCGCCGCCGTGCAGCGCGCGCTCCGTGCTTAGCGCGTCGGTCGAGCAGCTTCTCCTTCCGGCCGAGTGCCTGGTGTGTCACGCGCTGCTCACGCCGCGCGACGCTCACCGCGTCGTGTGTCCCGTCTGCCGCAAGCGCTGGCGAATGGTGCGCCCGCCTTGGTGCAATCGCTGCGGGCAGCCCGAGCCCCATTTCGGCCCGTGTCGCCTCTGCACCGCGTGGCCGGGTGCGTTGCAATCCGTGCGATCGGCGGTGTGGTTGGAGGAGGGCGCCCGCCAGGCCGTGCACGCGCTCAAGTACGGCGGCCTGCCGCGCATCGCCGACGATCTGGCGGCCGCCATGAGTGGACTGCGTCCCCCCGCCGACGGACCGTCGGCCTTGATCCCGATTCCCCTCGCCGCGAAGCGATTGCGCGAGCGCGGCTACAATCAAAGCGAGGTGCTCGCGCGCGCGCTGGCACAACAGTGGCGGATTCCGGTGCTTCTCGACGCGCTGGTTCGTACTCGGGAGACGCCGACGCAAACGGCGTTGACACCGGACACGCGTCTGGCGAATGTGGCGGGGGCCTTTGACGTGCGGCGTGCGGCGTTCGACGTGTGGCGCAGACGCCTACAGCTCAACGCCGCACGCGACACGCCACACGCCACACGCGTTTTGGTAGACGATGTTTTCACAACAGGAGCGACACTCGCAGAGGCGGCCAGAGCTTTAGAGCAAGCCGGAGCTACGAAAGTCATGGGCGTGACCTTCGCCCGCGCCGCCATTCCAGACTTCACTTAAGGGGAGAGACATGGCAGTTCGGGTAGGGATCAACGGCTTCGGACGCATCGGCCGCAACGTGCTGCGCGCGGCTACCATGGCCCAACAGACCGACCTCGAATTCGTCGGCGTGAACGACATCACCGACACGAAGACGCTGGCGCACCTGCTGAAGTACGACTCCGTGCACCGCCGCTTTCCCGGCACCGTTGAAGCCAAAGGCGACGCGCTGATCGTCAACGGCAAGTCGATCAAAGTGTCGGCCATCAAAGAGCCCGAGAAGCTCCCCTGGAAGGACCTGGGCGTCGAGCTGGTGCTCGAGAGCACCGGCCGTTTTACCGACAAGGAAAGCGCCAGCAAGCACCTGACCGCCGGCGCGAAGAAGGTCGTGATTTCCGCTCCCGCCAAAGGGGAAGACATCACGATCTGCATCGGCGTCAATCACGAGAAATACGATCCGGCCAAACACCACATTATCTCGAACGCGTCGTGCACGACGAACTGCCTCGTCCCGGTCGTCAAGGTGGTGATGGACAATTTCGGGTTCAAGCATGGCTTCATGACGACGGTCCACAGCTACACGAACGATCAGCAAATCCTCGACCTGCCGCACAAGGACATGCGGCGCGCGCGCGCGGCGGCCCTCAGCATCATCCCAACCACCACGGGCGCGGCGAAGGCCACCGGTCTCGTCATTCCGGAAGTGAAGGGAAAGATCGACGGCATCTCGCTGCGCGTGCCCACGCCTGATGTCTCGATCGTCGATCTCTCGGCGGAAGTCGAGCGGCCGACCACCGTGGACGCAGTGAATGCGGCGTTCAAGCAAGCCGCCGCGGGGAAGCTCAAAGGCATCCTCGACGTCAGCGACGAGCCGCTCGTCTCCGTCGATTACATCGGCAGCCTCTACTCGAGTGTCGTGGACAGCATGTCCACGGCCGTAATCGAGGGCACGCTGGTGCATGTCTCGTCGTGGTACGACAACGAGATGGGCTACTCGGCACGCTGCGTCGACCTCCTCGCGTACATCGGAAAGCGCCGTTGACCAAAAACAACCTGCGGGATCTTCCCCCGCAGGCGCTGGAAGGCAAGCGCGCGCTCGTGCGGGTCGACTTCAACGTCCCGCTCAAGAACGGCAAGGTCACCGACGACACGCGGCTGCGCGCGTCGCTGCCGACGATCCGGTATCTCCGCGACAAGGGCGCTCGCGTGGTCTTGCTGTCGCACCTCGGCCGGCCTAAGGGCGGTCCGGATCCGCAGTACTCGCTGAAGCAAATCGTCCCTGAGCTCGAGAAACTACTCGGCGCCCCAGTCGAGTTTGTTGCCGACCCGGCGGCCGGCGTGGCGGCGACGCGGCGGCTGCCGCGCGGTGGCGTCGCGCTGGTCGAGAACACACGCTTTTGGCCTGGCGAGGAACAGAACGATCGAGAGCTCGCGAAGACGTTCGCGGCGCTCGGCGATTTCTATGTGAACGACGCGTTCGGGTCGGCACAT
>QHTY01000240.1:4984-5569 GCA_003220985.1 Gemmatimonadota bacterium | reverse complement strand
GCGGCTCGCGCCCCCCCTCGTCATCGACGAGTACGACGTCGACACCGCTCTCCGGATCATCGACGAGTGCCTGCACGAGATGTCGGACTAGCGTCAAAAGTCATGTCGATGCGGGATGCCGTCGCGCGCTACGTGCGCGACGGCGACGTCGTCGTCATCGAGGGATTCACGCATCTGATCTCGTTCGCCGCGGGCCACGAGATCATTCGCCAGCGGCGCCGCGATCTGACGCTCTGCCGCCTCACACCGGATCTGATCTACGATCAGATGATCGCCGCGGGCTGCGCCCGGAAGCTCGTGTTCTCCTGGGCCGGCAATCCCGGCGTCGGCTCGCTGCACGCCTTCCGGCGCGCGGTGGAGGGCGGCACACTCGAGATCGAGGAGTACTCGCATTTCGGCATGGTGGCCCGCTTCGCCGCGGGTGCGGCACGGCTCCCGTTCTGGACCCTGCGCGACTACACGGGCACCGACCTGCCGCGGGCCAATCCGCGCATTAAATCGGTCGCCTGTCCCTATACGGGCGAGGTGCTCGCCACCGTCCCGGCGCTCAACCCGGATGTGACCATCGTGCACGCGCAACGCGCC
>QHTY01000240.1:0-4948 GCA_003220985.1 Gemmatimonadota bacterium | reverse complement strand
CGCATCGGAGCGCGTGATCGTCGTGGTCGAGGAGCTGGTGGACGAGCGCGTGATTCGCTCGGACCCCAATCGCACGCTCATTCCCGCGGTCATCGTGAGCGCCGTCGTCGTCGAGCCCTGGGGCGCGCATCCGTCCTACGCGCAGGGCCATTATGACCGCGACAACGATTTCTACGTCGGCTGGGAGACGATCTCCCGCGAGCGCGCGGAGCTCGCGAGCTATCTCGATGAGTTCGTCTATGGCGTGCAGGATCGCACCCAGTACATGGAGAAGCAGCCGAGGCTGATGGAGCGGCTCAAGGCGGGCGAGCAGCGGTGCGCTGGAGTGAACTACGGCTTCTGACTACACGGCCGACGAGATGATGGCCTCGGTCGCGGCGCGCGAGCTCGCCGACGGGGAGGTCGTCTTCGTCGGGATCGGGTTGCCGAACCTCGCGTGCAATCTGGCGCGCCGCACGCACGCCCCCAATCTCGTGTTGATCTACGAATCGGGTGCCGTCGGCGCGACGCCGGCGCGCCTGCCCGTCTCGATCGGTGATCCGGCGCTCGTCACCGGCTCGCTCATGGTGTGCGGCATGGCCGACGTCTTTCAGCTGTTTCTCCAGAACGGGCGCATCGAGGTAGGTTTTCTGGGAGGCGCGCAAGTTGATCGTCACGGCAACATCAACACCACCGTCATCGGCGAGTATCAGCGGCCGAAGGTGCGCCTGCCGGGGTCGGGGGGCGCCGCGGAGATCGCGCTGCACGCGCAGCGCATCCTGATCGTCGCGAAGCTCTCGCCGCGCGCATTCCCGGAGCGCGTCGATTTTCTGACGAGTCCGGGGCAGCGCGTAAAGCGTGTGATCACGGACAAGGGGGTGCTCGCGCCGGATGAGAAGGGAGAGCTCGTCCTAGCGGCGCTGTATCCTGGCGTAGAAGCGGCTGACGTCAAAGCCGGCGTCGGCTGGAATCTCCGCGCCAGGCCGCACGTGGATCGTCTCGATCCACCCACACCCGCGGAGCTGCAGCTGCTCCGCGAGGTTCTGGACCCCAAGCGGCTGTACCTCACATCATGATCCTCGCACTCGTGCTCGTTCTGCAGGGGAGCGTCCCTCCCGATTCGCTGGCGCTGCGCGTGCGGCAGCTTGCCGACTCGTATCTCACCGCCTACTTCGAGCGCCATCCCGACGAAGCGACGCTCGACGGCGTGGCCAACGGGCCGCATGACCGGCTGCCCGACAACTCACCGGCAGCCATGGCGCGCTGGCAGGACCGCGAAGACGACTGGCTGTCACAACTCCGTCGCATCAATCCACGACGGCTCGAAGGCCGGCCCGAAGCCGTGGCATACGGCATCATGCGCGACGCCATCGAGGGCTCCGTGGCGACGCGGGTCTGCCGCTTCGAGCTGTGGAGCGTGGCGCATACGGGCAGCGGCTGGTTGCCCACCATCACGGCGCTCGCAACGCTGCAGGGCGTGGGCACGGAGGAAGCGCGACGCCAAACGCTGGCGCGCTGGCGCGCCGTGCCCGCCTACATCGCGACGGAGATGGCGAATCATCGGGAAGGGCTGCACCGGGGCTACACCGCGCCCCGCCACAACGTCGAGATCGCGCTCCGGCAAATCGACACATTGCTCGCCACGCCGCCGACCAGCTCGCCGCTCTACGATCCCGCACGCCGCGACTCGAACCCCGACTTCGACGCCGACCTGGGGCGGGTGATCGAGCAGGAGATCGTTCCCGCGGTGCGCCAGTATCGCGATTTCCTGGTGGCCGATTATCTCGATCACGCCCGTGAAGAGATCGGGGTCTCGGCCAACCCGCACGGGCTCGACTGCTATCGCGCGAGCATTCGCGCGACGACCGGCCTGACACTCTCACCCGACTCGGTCTACAAGATCGGGCTTGCGGCGCTGGATCAGCTCGAGAATGCCATGCAGCTGATCGCCATCCGGTCGTTCGGCACGAGCGACGTCTCGCGGCTGCTCGAACGGTTGCGCAGTGATACCGCGTACACGTTCCACACGCGTGAGGAAATGCTGGCGCGCGCCCGCGCTGCGCTGGCGCGGGCGCAGCGCGCGATCCCCGGGTTTTTCGGACGGCTGCCGCGCGCGCCGGTCGTGGTGGAGCCGTACCCCGCCTTCCGGGAGCGGCAGAGCGTCGGAGAGTGGAATCCGCCCGCCGAAGACGGCAGCCGGCCGGGGATCTACTACCTGTCCACCTACGACCCACGGCACAAGTCGCGGGCCGATCTCGAGCCGCTGTCGTTCCACGAAACCATTCCCGGCCACCATCTGCAGGGCACAATTGCGCTCGAGCGCGGCGACGCGCTCCCGGCGATCGCTCGCTACTTCTGGTCCCCCGGCATGGGAGAGGGATGGGCGGAGTACGCCGAGCAGCTCGCCGACGAGATGGGGCTGTATTCGTCCGATACCGCGCGCTTCGGCATGCTCGCCGACATCACGCTGTCGGCCGCGTTGCTCGTCGTGGATACGGGAATCCATGCGTTCGGATGGACGCGCGAGCAGGCGATCGACTACATCCGCGAGCACACGCACGTCCCGCTGCTCCGCGCGGAAGTCGGGGTCGATCGCTATCCGGTGTGGCCGGCGCAAGGTCTCTCCTACGGCCTCGGCCGTCTGGAGATCCGGCGCCTGCGCGCCCTGGCGTTGCAGCGGCTCGGCAAACGCTTCGACATCCGGGAATTCCACGATCGCGTGCTGGAGAATGGCGCGGTACCGCTGCCGATGCTGCGCGCGGCGATCGAGCGATGGATCGACACCTCGCGCTAGGGGTGATGTTGTTGGTAGGGGCGCCGCATGCTGCGCCCCTACCGGCGCAGCGCGCACCAGTTCTTCGACAAGTCGATCTCCCCCACGCCTACTACTGGCGCGAGATGTACGTGCCGCAGGCGACGAGCGGCCCCAGCGCGGTGACCTGGTCGCCGGACGGCGCCGAGCTGATCTACTCCATGCAAGGATGGTTGTGGCGGCAACGGATTGCGTCGGACACGGCCGTCCAGATCACCTCCGGCCCTTTCTACGATTATCAGCCCGACTGGTCGCCCGATGGACGCTCGGTCGTGTTCGCGCGGTACGCGCGCGATGCGATCGAACTGGAGTTGCTCGATCTCGCGTCCGGGGAGATCACGCCGCTCACGTCCAACGGCGCCGTCAACCTCGAGCCCCGCTGGTCGCCCGACGGCACGCGGATCGCGTTCGTCTCGTCCTTGTACAACGGCCGCTGGCACATCTTCGTCCTCAGCCCCGAAGGGGCGAAGGATCCGCTGCGGCTCACCGACGACAACGACAGCAAGTTACCGCGCTATTACTACAGCAAATGGGACCACTACATCTCGCCGACGTGGTCGCCGGACGGCAAGGAGATCATCCTCGTCTCCAACCGCGGGCACGTTCACGGCACCGGTGGCTTCTGGCGGATGGATGTGCGCCCCGGCGGGGTCATGCGCGAGCTGCGCTACGAGGAGACGACCTGGAAGGCGCGCCCGGATTGGTCGCCCGACGGTTCCCGCGTCGTGTACAGCTCCTACCTCGGCCGGCAGTGGAATCAGCTATGGCTCATAACGAGCGAGGGCGGCGATCCCTTTCCACTCACGTACGGCGACTTCGATGCCACCGCGCCGCGCTGGTCACATGACGGCACCCGCATCGCCTACATCTCGAATGAGCCCGACCGTGCGCTGAAGCGCCGGCTCGGCGAAACCGCGAGCCCTGAAGGGCTCTCAACTTCTGGTACCTCGCTATGGGTGATCGATGTGCCCGGCGGCAGGACACAGCGCGTCGAGGCTCGCGAGCGCCGCTATCGGCAGCCCGTGGGGACATTGCGCGTCGAGGTGGTCGATCGCGCAGGCCGTCCAGTCCCGTCACGGGTCTCCGTGACGACGAGGGAAGGTCGAGGCTACGCGCCCGATGATGCGTGGCGGCACGCCGACGAAGCGTTCGACCGCTCGGAACGCCAGTTCGAGTACTCGTATTTCCAATCCACCGGCTCTGCTGAGCTGACCGTACCGGCGGGCCGAGTGCACGTGGAGGCGTGGCGTGGGCCGGAGTACGGCGTGAGTCGTGCCGACGTGAGCGTGCCGATAGGCCGACGTGTCGAGCACCGCATCGTGCTCGAGCGGCTCGACAATCTGCCGGCGCGCGGCTGGTGGAGTGGCGACGTCCATGTGCACATGAACTACGGCGGCGCCTACCGGAACACGCCGCGGCATCTGGCGTTCCAGGCGCGCGCCGAAGACCTGCATGTCGTCGAAAATCTGATCGTCAACAAGGAGCAGCGGATTCCGGATATCGCCTACTTCCGCACCGACGCTGATCCGCTTTCGACCGCCACCTTTCTCCTCATGCAGGCGCAGGAGTTTCATACCAGCGTGTGGGGCCACATAGGACTCCTCGGCCTCCGGTCGCATTACTTGCTCCCGGAGTACGCCGGCTATCCCAACACCGCGGCGGCAAGTCTCGGACTGACGAACGCAACGGTCGCCGATCTCGCGCATGCGCAGGGTGCCCTCGTTGGGTACGTCCATCCCTTCGATACGAAACCCGATCCCGCCGACACGACTGCGCCACTGTGGTACGAGCTGCCCGTCGACGTCGCCCTCGGGAAAGTCGACTACCTCGAAGTCATGGGATACTCCGACCATCTCATCACGTCCGAGATTTGGTACCGCCTCCTCAACTGCGGATTCCGCTTGCCGGCGGCCGCTGGCACCGATGCTTTCCCGAATTTCGCCAGTCTGCGTGGGCCACCCGGCCTGGTCCGCGTGTTCGTGCACTCGGGTGCCGCGCTCGATCAGCGGAGCTGGGTCCGAGGACTCAAAGCGGGAAGGACGTTCGTGACCAACGGGCCGCTGCTCGAGTTCTCGCTCGCCGGCCGGGGGATTGGGGACGAGATCAAGATCCCGGCGGAGGTGCGTCAGCTCAAGGCGGTCGTGAGGCTACGATCGA
>QHTY01000332.1:3575-3965 GCA_003220985.1 Gemmatimonadota bacterium | reverse complement strand
GAGGCGCTCGGACCTGATCCCTGGATCGTGGTGCCGGGCGTTCGCGCGCCCGGGGAAGCGGCGGGCGATCAGGTCCGCACCGTCGAACCGGCGGAAGCAGTCCGGCGTGGCGCCACGCACCTGGTGGTTGGCCGGCCGATCACCGCCGCTCGCGACCCGGTGACGGCGTACCAGCGCCTGGTCGAAGCGCTCGATTGAGGGTATCAAGCAGACGTATGTGGAAGCTCCGGTTCTTGGCTCTGTTGGCGCTGCCCGCGCTGCCCGCGCTGCCCGCGTATGGCCAAAGCACGCTGTCCGATGCCGCCCGCCGCGCGCAGCAGGCCTTGTCCGCGCATAATGCCGAGGCCTTGGTCGGCTCGAGCTCCAACGTCGTGCTCCAGATCCCTGGTG
>QHTY01000332.1:1178-3472 GCA_003220985.1 Gemmatimonadota bacterium | reverse complement strand
CGTGGAGCTCACCCGCCGCTATGTCGTGGCGGGAACGACGGAATTGCGACACGAAACCTTGTTCCTGGGCTACCGGTTACAGGGGCGCGACTGGCGGCTCGTCGAACTGCGGAGTGCGCCGTAATTGATTGTGGTGCGGCCCCTTGCGTGAAGTTGAGACGCCGTCTATTGTTCACGACTCAGCCAGAAAATATTTCACTTTTCCGGAGCAGCCTGTTGAAGGTACGTTCGAGCGTGCGCCCCATCTGCGAGCACTGCAAAGTCGTGACGCGTCGGGGCGTCATTCGTGTGATTTGCAAGCGTAACCCCAAGCATAAACAGCGACAGGGTTAGGGAGAGGCATGGCTCGTATTGCAGGCGTGGATTTGCCGCGCGACAAGAAAATCCAGTACGCACTTCCGTACATCTTCGGCATCGGTCCCAGCAACTCCGTCAAGATTCTCGCGGAAACGGGCATCAGCCCCGACGCCCGCGTGCGCGACCTGCGCGACGCCGAAGTCGCCCGGCTGCGGCAAGTGATCGAGCGGGACTACAAGGTCGAAGGCGCGCTGCGGACCGAGGTCGCGATGAACATCAAGCGGTTGATGGACATCGGGGCGTACCGCGGCGGGCGCCATCGCAAGAATCTGCCGGTGCGCGGCCAGCGCACGACCAATGCGCGCACGAAGAAGGGGCCGCGGCGCGCCATCGCGGGCAAGAAGAAGCCCGTCCTGAAAAAGTAGAGGCACATGGCCGACGCGAAACCAGACGCGAAGCCGGACGCGAAACCGGACGCGAAACCGGACGTCAAACCAGACGCAAAACCAGCACCCGCTCGTGCGGCCGGTGGCGCCAAGCGCACCAAGAAGGTCGTCGAGGCTGAGGGCATAGCGCATGTGACCGCGACGTTCAACAACACGCTCATCACGATCACCGATCTGCAGGGCAACGCGATCACGTGGGGCTCGTCCGGCAAGGCCGGCTTCAAGGGCTCCAAGAAGTCCACGCCGTTCGCGGCAACCGTGGCCGCCGAACAGGCCGCGCGCGAGGCGTTGAACCTCGGGGTGAAGCGTGTGCACGTGCGCGTGCAGGGTCCCGGCTCAGGTCGTGAGTCCGCCATTCAGGCGCTCGCGAGCGCAGGGCTCCAGATCCGCTCGATTCGCGACGTGACGCCGATTCCGCACAACGGGTGCCGGCCGCCCAAGAAACGGCGGGTTTGACGCGTGGCTCGCTACACGGGTCCAGTGTGCAGGCTGTGCCGGCGCGAAGGCACCAAGCTGTTTCTCAAGGGCACGCGCTGCTTAACCGAGAAGTGCGCGGTCGAACGGCGCGCCTACGCGCCCGGCCAGCACGGCCAGTCGACCGGCCGGCGCCGCAAAGCATCGGAGTACGCCAAGCAGCTGCGTGAGAAGCAGAAGGTGAAGCGGATCTATGGGCTCTCCGAGCGCCAGTTCCGCAACATCTTCGAGCGCGCGCTCAAGGAGCCGGGCGTCACCGGTGAAGCGCTGCTCGTCGCGCTCGAGAGCCGGCTAGACAACCTGGTATACCGGATGGGCTTCGCGACCTCGCGCAAGCAGGCGCGCCAGCTCGTGCGGCATCGCCACATCCAGGTCAACGGCCGCATCGTGGACATTCCGTCGTACGTCGTGCGTCCCGGCGTCGAAGTGAAAGTCGCCGACGCGAGCAAAGAGCTCGTGCTGGTGAAGGTCGCCCTCGAGCAGTTCACGCGGGGGCAGCCGGTTTCGTGGATTCAAGTGGATACCGATAAGGCGATGGGTAGAATGACGGAGCGGCCGACCCGCGACGCCATTCCGATCGCCGCACAAGAACAGTTAATCGTCGAGCTCTATTCCAAGTGATTACGACTCTTGATTTGACGGGGTTGGTCCGGCCGCATCTGGTCGAAATGACCAAGCGCGAGGACAACCCGAATTCCGCCGAGTTCCGACTCCAGCCGCTCGAGCGAGGCTATGGCTATACGCTGGGCAATTCGCTGCGGCGGCTGCTGCTCTCCTCGCTGCGCGGCGCCGCCGTCTGGGCGTTCCGCATCGACGGTGTCGTCCACGAGCACCAGACGATCCCGGGCGTCGTCGAGGACGTGCATCAGATCATCCAGCGCCTGAAACAGCTGACACTGGTGCTCGCGCCCGAAGTGGACGAGGCCGTGCTGCGCTTCAAGGTGGAGAAGGCGCGCCCCGTGTACGCGCGCGACCTCGAGCAGCATGGCTCGGTGACGATCGTGAACCCCGACCAGCTGCTCTTCACCGTGCAGGACGACCGGGACATCTCCGGCGAGCTGTACGTGAACAAGGGCC
>QHTY01000332.1:0-1130 GCA_003220985.1 Gemmatimonadota bacterium | reverse complement strand
ACTCGATCTACAATCCCGTGCGGCGCGCCAATTTCACCGTGGCGGAGACGCGCGTCGGGCAGCGCACCGACTACGACCGGCTGACGTTGACGGTCGAGACGAACGGCACGATTTCTCCCGAGGACGCCGTGGCCTATGCCGCCGCGCTGGCGCAGGAGCACTTCCGCTTCTTCGTCGACTTCGGGAAAGTGCCGATCGTGACGGGCGAGCCGGCCGGCAACGGCGGCACGGAAGGGAGCCGGCTGCGGGAAGTGCTGAGTCGCGCGATCGACGATGCGGGATTGTCGGTACGGTCCGTGAACTCGCTCAAGAACTCGAACATCCGCACCCTCGGCGATCTCGTGCGCTACAAGGAAGACGATCTCCTGAAGGTGAAGAACGTGGGCGAGAAGGCGCTGGGCGAAATCGCCGAGCTGTTGCGCCGCGAGGGCCTGAATTTCGGCATGCAGCTGGAAGAGATGCCGGGCGGTGACATTCGCGTCATCGATCCCGGGACGGCGCCGCAAGCCATGCGTCACCGCGCCAAAGGCCGCCAGCTGTCGCGCACGGCCAGCCATAAGAAAGCGACGCTGAATAACATGGCGACGAGCCTCTTCATGCACGGCGGTATCCAGACCACCGAAGCGAAGGCGAAAGAGCTGCGGCCGTTTGCGGAACGGCTGATTACGCTGGCGCGTCGCGGCGATCTGCACGCGCGCCGGCTGGTCGAGCGGCGGCTCAAGGATAAGCAAGTCACGACCAAGCTGTTCGCCGAGATCGGCAAGCGGTTCGCCGCCCGGCCGGGAGGCTACACGCGCATCGTGAAGCTGGGCCATCGCGTCGGTGATGGCGCCGACGTCGCCCGGATCGAATTATTGAGTGAGTGAGAGCGCGCGACGGTGGGACGATCAAGACAGGGGGACCCGACGGGTCCCCCTTTTCACGAAGCCTTGGCCACCCGATTCGACTTGATGCATTGCGTGCAGACGCGGATGCGCCGGACGACGCCGTTCACCACGACGCGCACGCGCTGTAGGTTGGGGTACCAGCGCCGGGGCGTTTTGTTGTTCGCGTGGCTGACGTTATGTCCCGTGATGGGACCTTTGCCACAAATCTCACACACTCGAGCCATAGTTCGATCCGACAATGAG
>QHTY01000239.1:5840-6269 GCA_003220985.1 Gemmatimonadota bacterium | reverse complement strand
GAACACCGGCCCGTACTCCGTCAGCAGCTCGCGCAGCTGATTGCGGTAGTAGACGAGGTACTCGGGCGTGCCGTAATCCTTGTGATTGCGATCCCACGGCGAGAGATAGATGCCGAACCGTACGCCCTGCCTGGCGCAGGCCGCGGAGATCTCTTTCACGACATCACGCTTAAACGGACTGTTCTTGACCGAGTGCTCCGTATAGCGCGACGGCCAGAGGCAAAAGCCATCGTGATGCTTGCAGGTGAGGATCAGCCCCTTCATCCCACCATCTTTCGCCGCGCCGACGATCTGGTCGGCATCGAAGGCGGTCGGATTGAACAGCGCCGGTGACTCGTCCCCGTCGCCCCATTCGCGGTTGGTGAAGGTGTTGACGGTGAAGTGGAGGAAGCCGTAGAACTCGAGCTCGTGCCAGGCCAACTGACGGGG
>QHTY01000239.1:0-5639 GCA_003220985.1 Gemmatimonadota bacterium | reverse complement strand
CGCTGAAGATCTCCCCATCCTCCATCGTGAGAATGCGCGCGCCATCCGTCTCGACAGGAAGCTTGATCTTGGCTGTCGGCCGGCCGCGCAGAAACGTGACGATGCGCTTGGCCTTGGGACTCACTCGAAACGGCGCGTACGGATCGGTCGCCAGCACCTTTCGGAGCTGCGCGACGGGTCGCACGATGGTGAGAAATGCGTGCCCCAACCGCTCCTGCATGGCGGCTTCCGCTTTGTGCTGGAGGGTCTGTTCCGAGCTGCTACGAGCGTCGAACACCACGTTGCCGCTGCCGAGCACCGTTTTCACATCAGTGAACCCAGCCGCCTCGAACGCCGCCTGCAACGCCGGCATCTTGCAGTTGGTGGGCATGACGCCCCGGAGGAACGCCGCATAACGTGACATGATCGAAAGTTAGCGTCTTGTCGAAATCGCCGTACCCTAAACGACTATTGGGTGAGGCAGGCATATTTCGGGCTCTCTCGGAGGATCTATGAAATTCTTGTGCTTGATTTACCAAGAAGAAAAACAGGAACCGAACGTCCCGCGGGACCAGGTCGAGCAGGCGAAGAAGGACTATTGGGCATTCGCGGAAGGCATCAAGAAGTCAGGCAATTATGTGGGGTCGCACGGGCTGCAGCACACCGACCAGGCCACGACCGTGCGCGTCCGCAACGGCAAAATCTCCACCACCGAGCAGCTTGGCGGCTACTTCCTCATCGAGGCCAAGGATCTGAACGACGCCATCCAGGTGGCGGCGCGCATTCCATCAGCCAAGTGGGGATCCATCGAAGTCCGCCCCATCTGGGGATAACTGTTCACCCGCAGTGGAGGAAGCCATGAAATACCTGTGCTTGATCTACGAGGACGAGAAGTGGTGGGAGAAGGCGACGGAAGCCGATATGCAAAAAGGCATGGCCGATTACAACGCCTTCACGCAGAGCATCAAGCAGAGCGGGAAATACATCGGCGGTGAAGCGCTGCAGCCGACCAAGACTGCGACGTCGGTTCGCATCCGGAACGGCAAGCTCTCCACCACCGACGGACCCTACGTGGAGACGAAGGAGCAGCTGGGCGGCTACTACCTGATCAACGCGAAGGACTTGAACGACGCGGTCCAGGTGGCCTCGCGGATTCCCGGCGCGCAGCATGGCACGGTTGAGGTGCGCCCAATCATGGAGTTCAACCAACCGTAGACACGATCGAGTCAGTCTACCGCGCCGAATCCCGCCGCGTCCTGGCCACCTTGATCCGCCTCCTCGGCGACTTCGACCGCGCCGAGGAGGCGCTGCAGGATGCGTTCGCGGCGGCGGTCGAGCGCTGGCCGGTCGAAGGCGTGCCGGCGAATCCGCGCTCGTGGCTCATCTCCACCGGCCGATTCAAGGCGATCGACCGGCTGCGCAAGACGCGCCGCGAGTCCTCACCCCCTGACCCCCTCTCCTTGCAGGAGAGGGGGAACGACAGCTCCGAGCCCGAGGACTACGATGTCATAGACGACCGGCTGCGGCTGGTTTTCACCTGCTGTCACCCCGCGCTGAATCCCGACGCGCAGGTCGCGATGACGCTGCGCGAGGTCTGCAGCCTGACGACCGAACAGGTGGCGGCCGCGTTCCTCACCACCGCACCGACGCTCGCGCAGCGCATCGTCCGCGCGAAGGCAAAGATCCGCGACGCCCACATCCCCTATGAAGTACCGTCGCTGCCCGATCTTCCCGAGCGCCTGGCGAGCGTGCTGCACGTCGTCTATCTCGTGTTCAATCAGGGCTACTTCACGCGCGCCGATCTCGCGGCGGAGGCGATTCGGCTCGGCCGGCTGCTCGTCGAGCTGCTGCCCGAGCCCGAAGCGATCGGCCTGCTGGGGCTGATGCTGTTGCACGATGCCCGCCGCGCTACGCGGACAACGACCGGTGGGGTGCTGATTCCGCTCGAGGAGCAGGACCGCTCGCAGTGGAACCAGGAACAGATAGAGGAAGGGGTGGCGCTCGTGCACCGCGCGTTCCAAACGCGTCGCGCCGGTCCTTACGCCCTCCAGGCCGCCATCGCGGCTGTGCATGCCGAAGCGCAGTCCTCAGCGGAGACCGACTGGAGCGAGATCGTTGGACTGTACGACGTGTTGCTCAGGATGGACCCGTCGCCCGTCGTCGAGCTGAACCGCGCGGCCGCCGTCGCGATGCGCGATGGCCCCGCGCATGGGCTCGCGCTCATCGACGCGATTCTCGCCCGCGGTGAGCTGGAGGAGTATCACCTCGCGCATGCCGCCCGCGCGGATCTGTTCCGGCGACTCGGCCGCACGAGCGAGGCGACTGCGGCCTACAAACGGGCGCTCGCGTTAGCGGTCGAAGAGCCGGAGCGACGCCTGCTCGAACGACGATTGCAGGAGCTCTGACGCTCAGTCTTCCGGATACCAGTTCTTGTCCCAGGCGTGGGGCTTGAGCTTCGCCAGCATGGCGGCCGGCAGCGATCCCTTCGTGGACACCGCCGTGTTCTGGCGTACGTGCGCCGGTCGGCGCATCCCCGGAATCACCGTGGACACCTCGGGGGATGAGAGACAGAAGCGCAGCGCGAGCTCAGGCAGCGTTTCAACTTGATGATCGAGCACGCTCGCCAGCGCCTTCGCCCGCCGTTCCGCCTCGGCTTTGCGATCGCCCGCGAAGTACTCCGCGCGCCAATCGCCGGCGGGGAACACGGTATTGGCTTTGATCTTGCCGGTCAGAGCGCCTTCGTCGAACGGCACGCGGACGATGATGCCCAGCGGCTTCTGTTTGGCGAGAGCAAACAACGCCTTCTCAGGAGCGCGGTCGTAGATGTTGTAGATCACCTGCGAGGTTTCGAACACCGGGTCCGTCAGGACGCGGAGTGCGGTCTCCGGCGCGTGATCATTGATCGAGATCCCCCAGTGCAGGACCTTTCCTTCTTCTTTGAGCCGCACGATCTGCTTATAGGACGCTTCCCAGTCACGATCCTCGAGCCATGCGTCATTCCAGACATGCAGCTGCTGCACGTGCAGCGCGTCCATGCCGAGGTTTTTGAGGGACTGCTCGGTGCAGGATGCGATGTACGTGGCCGGGAAGACGTCAGCGAGCGGGTAACTCGCCTTGCCCGGCCATTGCCGATTCTGCGGCGGGATTTTCGTCGCGACGATGGCGCGGCCCGTGCGGATCTCGTGCTTCAGCTCTTCCCCGATCACGCGCTCGCTGTGACCGGTCCCGTACGCCAGCGCCGTGTCGAAGAACGTGATGCCCTGCCCGATCGCTTCGTGCAGCGCCTTGCGGCCTTCGGCGTCGTCCACGCCGCGCCACATCTGGCCGCCGATACCCCAGGCACCAAAGCCGATCTCGCTGACGCGGTACCCGGTCGCGCCGAGGGCCCGAGTCTTCATGGCCGCGCTCCCGCGCCCGTATCCAAGCCACTGCTGAGCACGTCACGGAGCGGCGTGCGCCGCAATTCGGCGGCGAACTGCGGTACGCTCTTCGTCATGAGGTCAGTGAAGCGCGCCGTTGCGTCTGCGAGCCGTCCGGCCAGCACCTCGTGCACCGCGACTTGCTGCGTGGTGGGCGCGAAGTCGGCACCATTCTCCGCCAAGTCCGACTGCAGCGCGGCGAGCCGACCGTAGAGCTGGATCGGATTGCGGAAGGCATCCTCCCGCGCGCCCGTCAGGTTCACGTCGAAGAGCGCGCCTTCGACCCGGACGATGCGCCGCTCGAGCGAATCGGCGAGCGCGGCGACGCGTTTGGCTCCGGAGTCGGCCACTAGACTTGAGTCGCGAAGCTGCGCCGTGAGGTCACGCACCTGTTTGCGCACCCATTCGAGGCGATTGACCATGCGCGCGATGCTGTCCTGCTCGGCGCGAATCGTGCGCGCGAGCTTGCCCTGTGCCTGCACGTCCGCGTCCGTTCCCGTCGTGTTGGGATCCTTCAGGACCGTGAGCGTCTGCTTCGAGGTCACAGGCGTCGTGCCCGAGTCCGCGATTACGAGGCTGACGGTATCGCTCCCGGGCAACACCAGCGGGCCGCGCAGCGAGAGATCCAGATCCCAGGTGACCAGTGGGCGCGTCCCGTCGGCCCCGACACGAACCCACGTCTTGCCGGGGGGTGGCGTCCGAAGTTTCGGCGTGGCCGGCGCCGTGTAGCGCAGGTCCCAGCAGACACGGTTCAGTCCCGGCTTCCGCGCTCCCTCGAGCACCCGCACGGTGTCACCCTGCGCGTCGAGAATCACGAGCCGCAAAGGCTTGAGGCGACGCGTGCTATCACTGGGGCTGGGGGCTGGGGTGGCTGGGGGTTGGGGGCTGGCGCATGTGGTGCTTGGCGCGGTGGTTGAGCCGGTCGTGGTGTCCGCCAGCGCCGTCGAGACGTAGTACGTGAGCGGCACGCCGGCCGGCCCGTTCTCCGCCTGCACTGCGCTGTTCGGTGCGTTGGTGACTCCCTGCTGGTCGCGCAGCCGGTAGGCAGGTGGCGGCACGAATAGGCTCGCCGAGCTCCCCAGCGTCGCGGCATCGAGCTGTTCGAGCGGCGAAATGTCGTCGAGGATGTAGAAGCCACGCCCGTAGGTCGAGACGACGAGATCGTGGAAGTGCGGCTGCACGGTGAGCCACGACACGGGGGCGTGCGGCAGGTTGGTCTGGAGCGGCAGCCAGCGGGCGCCGTCGTCGAACGTCACGTACAGCCCGTTCTCCGTTCCCGCGAAGAGCAAACCGCGCCGCACCGGATCCTCGCGTACGATATGCACGAACGAGAGCGGCGAGCGCGGGAACGTCTCCGAAATCTTTCGCCAGCTCTTCCCGAAGTCCGAGGTCTTGAAGATGTACGGATCCAGGTCGTCGAGCTCGTGCAGGTCGGCCGCGAGATACGCGGTGCCTGCATCGAAGTGTGAAGGCTCGATGTTCACGATCTTCGCCCAGGGCGAGAGCTTCGGGATGTTGCCCGACACGTCGGTCCAGTGGGCGCCGCCATCCATCGACACATTCACGCGGCCGTCGTTCGACCCGGTCCAGAGGACACCCGCCCGCACGGGTGACTCGGCGAGCGCAAACAAGGTGGCGCCGTCGAATGTGTAGAGGTTATCGGTCGTGACACCGCCCGAGCTTTGCTGGTGCGTCGTGTCGTTGCGGGTGAGATCGGGACTGATCACCTGCCAGCTCGCGCCGCCGTCCTTCGTCACGTGCACGACCTGGCTCCCCACGTACACCTTCGTGTGCTCGTGCGGCGAGATGGCGATGGGAAATGTCCAATTCCAGCGGTACTTCATGTCGGCGGGCCGCCAACCGTAGCCCGCCTCGGGCCAGATGCGGACGTTCCGCGCATGATCGGTCCGAACGTCGTAGACCTCGAGCCCGCCGTCGTAGCAACCCGACCACACTGTGACGTTGTCCACCGTGTCGGGAATCGCAAAGCCGCTTTCACACCCGCCCACGTGACCCCACTGCCCCTCGTTCAACCCGCCCGCGCGACTGCGACTCGGCATCCGGTAGGACGAGCCATCCTGGCGATTGCCGTAGAGGTAGTAGGGCACGCGCGTGTCGGTGTGCACGTGGTACATCTGCGCGATCGGCAGCACGACGCGGGTCCAGGCCTTACCGCCCGTGAGCGTGATGCTCGCGCCTCCGTCGTGTGCGATCATCATGCGGTCGGGGTTCAAGGGATCG
>QHTY01000156.1 GCA_003220985.1 Gemmatimonadota bacterium | reverse complement strand
CCTATCGCTATCTGAGTGTGCAGCAGCTCAAGAACCGCGAACTCCTGAAGCAATTCAATGTGCTCCTGCTTCCGTTCGTGTCGAACAACGCACAGCAGATCGTGAACGGGCTTCCGATGAACGGGCCGCCGATTCCATGGCGGCGCAGCGCGCTCACGCCGAACCTGAGCGGCATGGATTCCACGGCTGACGTGCGGCCGGGCATCGGCCTCGAGGGGATGGTGGCATTGAGTCAGTGGATTGCGGCAGGCGGCGTGGTGATCACCGAGGGTGGCACGTCGGCCGTGTTCACCGACTATGGTGTGACGCGCGGCGTCGACATCACGCCCGCGCGAGCGCTCCGCGCGTCGGGCGCCATCTTTCGGGCCACCCTGAAAGACGCGCGCAGCCCGATCGCGTACGGCTACCCCGACACGCTGGCTGTGTATTTCAACCAATCGCCGCTCTTTCAGGTGGATACGAGCGGTGATATTCCAGAGGATCAGGACCCGGATCTCACCGCCGCACAGGCGCGAACCCGGCCACGCGTGGTGCTGAGCTTTCATCAGAAGCGCGATTCGCTGCGGCTCTCGGGGCTGCTCGTCAGCGGTGAGGAGTTGGCGGGTCGGCCGGCGGTGATCGATGCACCCGTAGGTCAGGGGCATGTCGTGCTGTTTGCGATCCGGCCGTTCTGGCGGTGGGAGACGCAGGGGAGCTTCGCGCTCGCATTCAATACGATCCTGAACTGGAACGATCTGGGCGTGCAGTGGCCATCGGCCCCCAAGCCAACGCCGCGACCAGTGGCGGCGCCGAGCGATGGGCCGTAGATTTTGTCAACCAAACGGTTGACGAAATCGGCGACGTGCCACCCAAACTTGGCAATGACAGGGCATTACGAATTGTTGCGGCAGCCCGCGAAGAGTTCGCTAGGCGCGGCTTCGCGGGCGCGCGCGTAGAGCAGATCGCGCAGCGAGCAGGCGTCAACAAGCAACTGCTGTTCTACTACTACCACTCCAAGCGCGGCCTCTTCCAAGCCGTCCTCACCCAATCCGCGGGCGAGCTGGAGAAAGCGCTCGCGGAGCTTGCTCTCCCGGCAGGTGGACCGTTGCAGCGGTTGCGCCTGACGCTGTCAGCGCAATTCGACTTCCTCGCTCAAAACCCTCAGGTGGTCGCGCTCATCGGACAGGGGACGCGCTCCGGAACTGCCTTCGCACCCGCCATCAATCGGCTGGTCGTGTTGCTTGCGGAAGGACAGGGCCTCGGCCAGGTGCGGGATGATCTCGATCCGCACCTCGCGGCCGCCCAGGCCCTGATCTTGATGGTCGGCTACCTCAATATGGAAGCCGTCGTCGCCGCCAGCGCCCGGCCGCTTGGCGCGGATGAACCATCGCTCCGCGAGCGCTGGCGCGAGGCGGCGGTCGACTTAGTTGTGGCCGGAGTGAGCGCGAGCTAAGCTCA
Organism: Gemmatimonadota bacterium; assembly: GCA_003220985.1. GTDB lineage: Bacteria > Gemmatimonadota > Gemmatimonadetes > Gemmatimonadales > GWC2-71-9 > 20CM-2-65-7. The sequence goes on along the minus strand of QHTY01000156.1, from coordinate 14,432 downwards.
GCGGCGCTTCCGTCTCGAAGATGAGATGACCCGCCTCGAATCGGGCACCACGCAACGCCAGGCTCAGCACGTCGCCCAACTCCTCGACGAGATGCACCTCGAGCCTCTTGCGCACCTCTTCCGGGAGGTCCTCGAGATCGCGCTCGTTCTCCTTCGGCAGGATCACGGTGTTGATCCCCGCCCGCACGGCACCAAGCACTTTTTCCTTGACACCGCCGATCGGCAGCACGCGCCCACGTAGCGTAACCTCGCCAGTCATGGCGAGATCGTGCCTCGCGGGCCGGCGCGACAGCGCCGATACCAGGGCCGTGGCCATCGTCACCCCGGCCGACGGTCCATCCTTCGGAATCGCCCCGGCCGGCACGTGGATGTGGATGTCCGTATCCACGAATGCACCTTCGGGAATCCCGAGTAGGTCGGCGTGCGACTTCGCGTAGGTGAGGGCCGCGCGCGCCGATTCTTTCATCACGTCGCCCAGCTGTCCAGTCAGGAGCAGCTCCCCCTTGCCGCGCATCACGCTGGCCTCGACGAACATGATATCGCCGCCGACCGGTGTGTAGTACATCCCCGTGGCCACGCCGACTTGATCCTCGCCTGCCATCCGCTCGGGGTGCACCTTCGGCCGCCCAATGAGATCAGGAATGTCCTTCGGCCCGACGGTCACGTTCTCCGTTTCACCATCGGCGATTTTGCGGGCGATCTTCCGTCCCAGCTTGCCGATTTCCCGCTCGAGCTGGCGGACCCCGGCTTCACGGGTGTAGCTCGCGATGATTTCGCTCAGCGCAGCATCGGTCAGCGTCAGCTGATCGGCCCGCAAGCCGTTCTCGCGGAGCTGCCGCGGGACGAGATAACGCTTGGCGATCTCGAGTTTCTCGCGTTCGGTGTAGCCCGCGAAATTGACGGTTTCGAGACGGTCGAGCAGCGGCCCGGGAATGCCCTGGATAAAATTCGCCGTCGCGATGAACAAGACCTCGGACAAGTCGAACGGCACGCCGAGATAGTGGTCGGTAAACGTGTCGTTTTGGGCCGGATCCAGCACCTCGAGCAGCGCCGCGGCGGGGTCTCCCTGGAACGAGACGCCGAGCTTATCGACTTCGTCGAGCAAGAAGATGGGGTTCTTCGCCCCGGCCTGTTTCATGCCCTGGATGATGCGGCCCGGCATAGCGCCCACATACGTCCGCCGGTGGCCGCGAATGTCGGCCTCGTCACGCGCGCCGCCGAGCGAGATGCGCACGTAGGGCCGGCCCATCGCGCGCGCGATGGACTTGGCGATCGATGTCTTGCCGGTACCCGGCGGCCCGACGAACAACAGCGTCGGCGCCCGCGAGGCACGATCATCCTCGTTACCCGGCGCTGCTTCCTTGGGCTGCTGCTGCCGCAGCTGTCGCACGGCCAGGAACTCGAGCACCTGATCCTTGACGTCCTGGAGACCGTAGTGGTCTTCCTCGAGGATCTCCGCCGCGCGCTTCAGATCGAGCGATTCCTCCACGCGCTTGTTCCACGGCAGCTCGGCGACGGTTTCGAGATAGGTCCGAATGACCTGCGCTTCCATCGACTCGCGACCGGCGCGCTCGAGGCGCCCGAGCTCGCGATCGACCTCTTTCCGAGCGGCCTCCGGCAAATCCAGCGCGTCGAGCCGCTTCTTGAGATCATCGTCTTCCGCCGCGTCCTCTTCCTCGCCGAGCTCTTTGCGAATCGCCTTCATTTGCTCACGGAGCAGCATCTCGCGCTGGCGCTCGCCGAGTTCTTCCTGCACCTGCGACTTGATGTCTTCCTGGGCGTCCAGCACCGCGATCTGGCGCTGCACGTGGACGATGACGCGACGCAACCGATCCTCGACCGCGAGCGTCTCGAGCAGCTGCTGACGCTCCGCCGACTGAATGTCGAGATGGCCGGCGACGAGATCGGCGAGGGCGCCCGGGTCCGCGACACCCTCGAGCACCTGCTGGACGACTTCCGCCGGGAGGCCCGATTTCTGGCCCAACTCGGCGGCCCGCTCGCGGACCTCGCGATGCAACGCTACGAACGCCGCGTCCTTTTCATTGAGGGGAGCCAAATCGGGCGTTTCGCGGACCGTCGCCTCGAGGTAGCCATTCCTCTCGCTATAGTGGACCGACGTCCCACGCGCCTCGCCATGCAGGATCAGCTGGACGCCGCCGAGATTGCGCTGGACCTGGCTGATCCGCGCGATCGTCCCGGTGCTGTAGAGCACGCCGGGGGAGACCTGGTCGATGTTTTCCTTTTGCGCGACCGCGAAGACCTTGCGGTCGGGATTCTTGAGGGCGGCTTCTATGGCGCGCAATGTCGCTGGACGGCCCGCGCCGATGGGCGACGCGACGCCGGGGAACAGCACGGCATCGCGCAGCGGCAGGACGGGCAAAGTCATCCGGTCTGACATGGATTCTCCGATCATGGGTTACAGGGACGAGATTCGCGAGTGTGGAATGCACCGTCCATGCCACGACAAAACACCATAGACGGCAGGTCCGTTCCGCATTACGCCGCCAAAGCGGCGCGTGGCTGCCAACTCGACGCTTGAAGAGTATCTTTTTGGCCTCGAATGGATTGCAAAAACGCATGAACGACCCGCTGGCGCAGCGGCTCAGTCAGGCCCTCGGCTCCTCGTTCACGCTCGAGGGCGAGATCGGGCGAGGCGGCATGGGCGTCGTGTACCATGCCCGCGATGAGCGGCTCAAGCGGAAGGTTGCCGTCAAGGTCCTCCCGCCGGAGCTCGCGTTCCGCGAGGAAATCCGCATCCGGTTTTTGAGGGAAGCCGAAACCGCCGCGCGACTATCACACCCGCACATCGTTCCGATTCACTCCGTCGGCGAAGGGCCCGACGGGCTCGTCTATTTCGTGATGGCCTATGTGGATGGTGAATCGCTCGCGGCGCGCCTCAAACGCCGCGAGCGACTCCCACCTGAAGAGGCCCGCCGCATCATGATGGAAACGGCGGACGCCCTCGGGGCGGGACACGCGCTAGGGATCATCCATCGCGACGTCAAACCCGACAACATCCTGCTCGAGGGAAGCCGCGGCCGGACCGTCCTCACGGACTTCGGGATCGCCAAGGCGTTGACGTCCACGACAGGCCCGGGCACGCTGACGGCCACCGGCGTGGCCATTGGGACTCCGCATTACATGAGCCCCGAGCAGGCGGCGGGCGACCGCGAAATCGACGGGCGCTCCGACATTTACAGCCTCGGAGTCGTCGGTTATCAGATGCTTGCCGGCGAGCTGCCGTTCTCGGCGCCGACCGTACCAGGCATCTTGATGAAGCAGATCACGGAACAGGCGCCGAATCTCCAGGAAAAGACTCCGACCTGTCCGGACGATCTCTCCGCGTGCGTGATGCGCTCGCTCGAGAAAGAGCCCGAGGCACGCTGGCCCACTGCGGACGCGCTGCGCCGGGCGCTCGAATCGCGCAGTGCGCCGCCGTATCGCCCATCGCGGCGCACGAGTGGCCTTGGGGGGGGGGCGCTGGCACGACCCGAGACGCGTCTCGGCGGCGCGCCACTCGCGAGGATGTCGTTCGGCGGGCGGCCCGAACGCCGCCGCGCAACGCGGCCAACCCCCAAGCGCGACCCGAAGAGCGACCTCACCCCCAGTGGTGAGCCGCGCATGGTCGCGAAGTTCAGGGACTCCTTCGTCTCGTGGGCGTCCGTCTGCGGCGGATTAATGCTGATCGATTTGATACAGGGTGGTGGTCTCGGCTGGTCGCTCTTCCCCACGGGTATCTGGGCCGGCTTCGGCCTGCTGCCGCAGTACATGAAGCTTTGGCAGAACGGCTACTCGTGGCGCGACGTCCTTAACCGGCCGGTGGCCCCCGACGCGCAGGAAGCCCTCCTTGGGGGCGGCGCGCGCCGTCAGTTGTCGCCGCCCAAGGCCGATGAGTTCGGGCGCCAGGTCGATACGATCCGGCTCGTCCGCAACGATCGCGAAGCGATTCTCAAGATCATGGAGCGGGTACCGACGTCCGAGCGTAAGCTGCTGCCCGATGTGGTCGTGACTGTCGACGCGCTCCTCAAGCGCGCGGAAGAACTGGCCCGCATGCTCCACGGCATGACCGCCGACGTCGACGATGGCGCGCTGGCTCGAATCGAAGGGCGCATCGAGGCGGTCAAGCACCACGAAGAGGGCGCGGAGCGTGAGCGGCAGCTCAACTTGCTCGAACGACAGCGCCAGGCATTGAGCGACCTCCTGACGCGGCGAAAGAACGTCGAGGAGCAGATCGAATCGTGCGTCCTGGCGATGCAAAACGTCCGGTTCGATCTCCTGCGCCTGCGATCCGCCGGCGTGGCGGCCGTGCTCAGCGATTTGACCCACGCGACGCAGCAAGCGCGGGCGCTCTCGCGGGATGTCGATCACGTCATCGCGGCCGCGGGCGAGATCCGCGATGTGCTCAGCGCCTCTCCCGCACCCGCCTCGCCCCCTCGCGGTCAGCGGCCCCGGTCCTCGCCGTAGAGTCCTGGCCCGCCCGGCACTCCCTGACCAGTGCCGGCCCGTCCGCCCGCTCCAGCGCGAAATCCAACAGCTCGATAAAGCTTGCCGCGGCCGCCTCGCAATCGCCTGCCCGCAATGCGGCGACGGCGGCCAGCTCACGATAGCGCGCCGACCCGGGGCGGCGCCGCGCCGCGTAGCTCAGCAAGCTGTCGGCTAGCGCGGGCCGGGCGTCGAGCGCGATCTGCCCCAGCGACTGGGTGAGAAACTCGCCGGGGAAGGGATGGCGAAACGTGCCTTGCGCCCTACTCAGCGCGCCGCGCGCCTCCGACGCCGCCTCAGTCCAACTCGAACCGCGAACCGCCAACCACGACAGAGCGGCGCGCACCTGCGTGGTGTCGGCACCCGCGGCAAGGGCTTGACGCAGTGTCATGACGGCCCGCGGCTCCTTGCGCGCGGCAGCAAGCAGGCCGTGCATGAGCAGCGCATCCGGGGAGGGCGCCCCTCTGCTCTGAGCCAGCGCGGCACCGAGCAACGAGTCGGCTTGCACGGTGTCCCCCAAGGCCAGTTGAATCCCCGCGCTGCGCACGCTCCACTCGGCCACGGACGGCTGCGCACGGCGGGCTGCATCGAGATACGGGAGCACGCCCGCGTCGCTGCGCCGCGCGGCGAGAATTCGCAACAGCGCGAAGGGGGACGTCCCGCTGTCGCGATTTCCCATCTCCATCAGGGAGTCGAAGACGGCGTAGGCCCGCACCCCGGGATCGAGAAAGCGGCGCGCCGCCTCGAACTCGAGACGCGGGCGATTATCGCTATGGCCGAATGTCGCGCGGGTGACGAGACGCGCCACACCGGAGTCGCCGAGCAGCATGCGCCCAAAGTACTGGTCCGTCGATTCGAGGCTCAGCCATTCTCGGGCGAGCGCATACAAGGCTCCGCCAGGACCGATCAGCTGTGTGAGCCAGGTGCGATCGTATGTCAGCGGTCGGGCGGACGCGAGCACGACGAGGTCCGATGTGCCGCCGAACCACACGTGAACGTGCGGGAATACCTCGCGCAAGCTGCGCACGATGCCGGCGACAACCGGCAGCGGCAGCTGGTAGAGCTGAATCCACTGGCAGAAGACTCCGCCGGCTGTGAGCCGGGCGCTGGCGATCCGGAAAAACTCGGGCGTGTAGAGGGTCGCGATGCCGGCCACCCAGGGATTGGACGGCTCGGACACGATCACGTCATAACGCTGCCGGTCGACCTGTAACGCGCTGCGCGCGTCATCGACGAGCAGCTGGACGCCTGGGCGAGCGAGGACTGAACCATTTACAGCGCGGAACAGGCTGTCCATCGTCACGACGGCGGGCTCGATTTCCACGACTTTGACACGCTGGATGCCGGGGACGGAGGCAAGGACTCGTGCGGTCACCCCCGTCCCATATCCGATCAAGAAGGCGGATCTGGCCGCAGGGCGGGCGACCGCCGGCGCGAGACCGATCATCACCTGCGTATCCATGTCGCCCCGATCGGAGGCATCGACCTTGCCGTTGACGCGCAGGGATCGCCCCGTCTCACCCTCCCACACGCTCACCGTGGCGTTGGGGCCTTCCCGGAAGGCGAGTTGGCGCACGCCGCGGTGTGCGAGAAACCGCTGGCGGGCCGGTTTGTCCATGCGCTGCCGCGCATAGATCGTCGGCCCCAGGTCGATCAGGCGGGTGCTCCACCCAGGCGCAGCGACTGCCGCAACGAGGGCCAGCGTCCCAAGTCCCCCGCCGATCAATACGCGCACCCGGACGCGGCGATCTTCCGTTGATCCCTCCGCGACGCCGCGCGAGGCGAGGAGCGCGAGCGCCAGAGCGGCGATTCCATTCACGACCAATCCGATCCGTAGGGTGGCCTGCGTCCCGAGCACGACGACCAGCACGAAACCCGTGAGGACCGCGCCGAGGATGCTGCCGAGCGTGTTGAGCGCGTAGGCTACGCCGACATCAGCGCCACGCGCGTCGCTACTTCTGGCGGTGAGATCCGTCAGCAGGGGGAACGTCATTCCCATGCCGATCGCCGGGATCAGCACGACCGCGCCGACCGCGACCGCCATGAGGAGGAGACGCGGCACCGCGCTGAGATCGGGAATCTGGAAGATCGCGATGATGTATAAGGGCAATAACCCGAAGAAGACGAACAGCGCGGCCGCGCCTAGCCCCGCGATTCCCTGCGCCAGCGCGGCACTGGCCGCTGTGTCGATGCGCGGCGTGCTGCGCCTGGCAACGATGACGCTACCCAGACCGATGCCCAGCAAAAAGACGAGGAGTATCAGTGTGAACGCGTACGTGGATCCGCCGACGATCATGACCAGCACGCGGGTCCAGGCGATCTCGTCGAGGAGAGAGGCGAACGCGGTCAGCGCCAACAGAACGAGCGCCAGCGTCCGGAGGTGGTCGGCCGTTGGCGGGGCGGGCGGGGCGGGCCGGGTCCCCGAGGCGCTCTCTTGTCTTCCGAACGAGATCGCCGCTGCGCCGATCGCAAGATTGATCGCCGCGGTCGCCCAAAGGGATGCCCGCACGCCGACGAACTCGATCAGGAAAAATCCGGCGAGCGCGGTACCAGTCATCGCACCGAGGGTGTTCAAGCCGTACAGACGGCCAAGTGACGGTTTGAGTAATCCGCGATCCTCGCCCATGAGCGCGCGAGTGAGGACCGGCAGCGTTCCGCCCATGAGCGTGGTAGGGATCATGAGGACCAGCGCGGCCAAGCCAAACCGGAGTGCGACGCTTGCCGCACCGCCTAGCGCGAGGGCTCCCGCCGTACCGATGTAGATCCAGTGCGCGAGGCCGAGCACCAGCGGCGAGATGATGCCGAACGCGCCAATCGCGATTTCGAGCCAGCCATATAGCACGGCCGGCCGCTCCGAGCGGTCCGCAGCACGGCCCAGCCACCACGCGCCGAGGCCGAGGCCGCCCATGTAGGCGGCCACGACCGTCGTCACGGATTGGATGGTAGAGCCGAACGACTGATAGAGAACGCGGACCCAGAGCAGCTCGTAGATGAGCCCGGTGGCGCCCGACAGGAAGAAGAGAACTGTGTAGGCGAGTGCCGGCTTAGAACGCATGCAGCTCGCGTATCGCCTTCGCGAGATCCTCCACCTGTGGCAGGATATGGTCTTCGAGGTCGGGGGCGTACCCCACGAACGTATCCATCGACGCGACGCGCCTGACCGGCGCATCGAGCCAGGGGAAGCACTGATCTGCGATGCGCGCGGCAATCTCGGCGCCGTAACCCCAGGAGTACGCGTCTTCGTACGCCACGATCACCTTGTTCGTCTTCTTGATCGAAGCCTCGATCGTCTCCCAGTCGACCGGAGAAAGCGATCGCAGGTCGATGACCTCGACACTGGCGCCCTCTTTCTCTTCAAGCTCCTTGGCCGCGACGAGCGTCCGTTGCACCACGGCGCCGTACGTCACGACGGTGACCGCTGTTCCCTCCCGCACGACCTTCGCCTTGCCGAACGGAATCATGAAGTTCGGGCCGGGATTGGGGGCTTTGTTGTAGGTCTGGCGGTAGAGGTGTTTGTGTTCGAGGAAGAGGACGGGGTCATCGCAACGGATGGCGGTGCGCAGCAGCCCATTGGCGTCCAGCGCCGTCGACGGACAAATGACGCGCAGCCCCGGCACGGCTGTGAAGACCACGGCACCAGTTTGTGAGTGATAGACGGCGCCGCCCTTGAGATAGCCGCCGTATGTCACCCGCACGACGGCGGGCGCGCTGAAGGCGTTGCTCGAGCGCCAGCGCAGGGTCGCCAGTTCGTTGCGGATCTGGTGATAGGCCGGCCAGATGTAGTCGAAGAACTGGATCTCGACGACGGGCTTGAGCCCGCGCGTCGCCAATCCGATCGCACGCCCGACGATATTTGCCTCGGCAAGCGGTGAGTTGTAGACGCGATCGCTGCCGAACTGGCGCTGGAGTCCCCACGTCACTTTGAAGACGCCGCCCTTGCCCTTCACTTCCTTGAGGTATTGCTCGCGACTGACATCGGCCACGTCTTCGCCGAAAACGACGATGCGCGGGTCGCGCGCCATCTCATCCTTCATGCACGCGTTGAGCAGGTCCACCATCGTCGTCGGCTCGCCCGTGAAGTGCGGGTCGTCTTCGGTGTCGAATTGCTCCGAGGCGGGATCGACATCGGGCGAGTAGACCCAGAGGAGCGCGGATTCCGCCTTGGGCTGCGGCGAGGCGAGCGCCATGTCGGCGGCCACCTGGATCTCCTCTTCGACTTGCGCCTTGATCGCCTCGATCTCCGATTCCGTAGCCACGCCGTCGGCCAGCAGACGCTTGGGGAACGTCGCCACGGGATCGCGTTTGGCCTCCTCTTCACGCTCGCGCGGTGGCTTGTACAGGATCTCGTCGTCGGACAGGGAGTGAGAATAGGGCCGGGTGACATGGGCGTGGACGAGGGCAGGTCCCTTCCGCTGCCGCCACCAGTCGACCGACCGGGTCAGCGCCTCGTACGACGCGATCGGGTCACAGCCGTCGACCTCAGCGATGTGCAGGTTGGGGAAATTGCTCACCAACTTGGAGACCGATCCACCGGCGGTCTGCACTTCGATTGGGACGGAAATGGCGTACTTGTTGTCTTCGATGAGGAACAGCACCGGCAGCTTGAGGTTGCTGGCCGTGTTCAGCGCTTCCCACCACTCACCTTCACTCGTGGTCCCATCGCCGGCGGAGCAGTAGACGACCTCATCGCCGTGGATCGGCTTCTCCTTCAGGTCGTCGATTCTGCTGTAGCGCAGCCACGCTTCGGCGCATCCGACCGCCTGGAGAAACTGCGTGCCGGTCGGGCTCGATTGGCTGACGATGTTGAGCTGCTTGTGTCCCCAGTGTGACGGCATCTGCCGCCCGCCGGAATTGGGATCGTCCGCCGCACCGACCGCGGAGAGAAACATCTCGGTCGGCGTCATGCCGAGGGTCAGGCAGAGCGCGCGGTCGCGATAATATGGATAGAACCAGTCGTAGCTCGGCCGCAGCGCCTTCCCGGCAGCGACGAGAACCCCTTCATGCCCAGCTCCCGAAATCTGGAAAAAGATCTTGTTTTGACGCTTGAGCTGGATTTCCCGGTCGTCGATGCGCCGTGACAGGAGCATCAGCCGGTACATGTCGAGCAGGTCGCTTTTGGAGAGCGAGCGCTTGGCTTGGGGAGCGGCGGTGCGGGACCGTGTCGCCATATTGCCCAAAAATAGCCTGTTCTCTTACTTCAAGACATGGACGAGGCCGCGAAGAAGGCAATCCTCCGGCACTTCCCCTACGGCTTGTATGTCGTGACCGTCGCGCACGACGGTGAAGACCACGGCATGACGGCCAACTGGATCACACAGGCGGCGTTCGAGCCGCCTATGGTCGTGGTCGCCATCGAGAATACCTCAAAGACGATCGCCATGGTCCGCGATTCGCACCACTTTGCGATCAACCTGTTACTAACCGGCCAGCGCGACCTCGCCGGCAAGTTGGGACGCAATTCCGACCAGGTGCCGCAGAAGCTCAAAGGACTCAAGACAAGACCGGCGCCCGTGTCGGGAGTGCCGGTATTGGTGGACAGCCTGGGATGGGTCGAGTGCCGCGTGGTTGCGACGCTCCCGGCGGGGGATCACACGCTCGTCCTCGGCGAGGTGGTCGGCGCCGGGGTGGAGCATGAGGGCGAACCGCTCACGTTGGCGGAGGCCGGCTTTAAGTACTCGGGCTAGGCTCGTCCCGTCTACGGTTTCTGGTAGACCACTCTCCCACCGACGATCGTGTAGCGCGGCTTGATCGTGCCAAGCGATTCGGGCGCTACGGCAAACGGATCGCGATCGAGTACCACAACGTCCGCAAATCGCCCCGCTGCCAGCGTGCCCCACTTCTGCTCGTTGAACGTGGCCCACGCATTGCCGTAGGTATACGCGCGCAACGCCTCGCCCACCGTGATCTTCTGGTCGGGGACCCACCCATTCGGGTTCTTGCCATCGAGGGTACGGCGGGTGACCGCGGCATACACACCGAGCATCGGATCGAGCGGGGCAACGGTCCAGTCCGACCCGAACGCGAGCGGTGCGTCGGTGTCGAGCAGCGTGCGGAAGGCGTAGGTCGTTTTGATGCGCACCGGGCCGATCCGTTTTTCGACCCAGCGGCCGTCGTCGATCGCGTGGAAGGGCTGCATCGACGGCACGACGCGACGGGCGCCGAACAGCGGAATCTCTTGCGGGCGCAAATGCTGTGCGTGCTCGACGCGCAGCCGGCGATCGCGCGCGCCATGTGCGTGAGCGACGCTGTCGTAGATCGCCAGTAAGATCGCATTGGCGCGATCGCCGATCGCATGGACCGCGACTTGCAAGCCGGCGGAGTCCGCGGCGCCGACCCAGGCGCGCATGTTCGATTCCGGTTGACGCATCAGTCCACTGTATCCCGCTGAATCCGAGAACGAGTCGAAGAAAAAAGCCGTCCGCGAGCCGGCTGAGCCGTCCATGTAGCCTTTGACCCCGCCGATGCGCACCCAATCATCACCAGCGCCGTGCGCTCGCACGCTATCCGCCACGGTGCGCCAGTCGGCGATCGGCAGATAGAGCGAGACGCGGACCGTCATCCGGCCGGCGCGCTCCATGCGCTTGTAGGCGGCGAGATTCGCCCAGGACGCCGACATGTTCCCGGTCGCAGTGACGCCGAGCGATGCGGCATGCGCCAGCGCGCGCGCCACCCCGGAATCTTCTTGCTCGGCGGAGGGCGCGGGGATGGCCGCTTCGATCAGGTCCTCGGCGTTGTCTTTGAAAATGCCGATCGGTTCACCGCGAGCGTCGCGGGGGATTTCTCCGCCGACCGGGCCGCGCGTAGCACTCGTGATCTTCGCCGCGCGCATCGCGGCGGCATTGGCCAGCGCCATGTGTCCGTCGAGGCGGGACACGAACACGGGATTATTTGGCGTGACCGAATCGATCCACTCGTGATGCGGCAAAGGAGCACCCTGCCACAGGGTATGATCCCAATCGCCACCGAGGATCCACTCGCCAGGCTTCGCGTGCGACGCATACTCCTTCAGCCGGCGCACGAACTCCTGTGGCGTCGCAGCGTCCCGCAGGTTGACGGACGCAAGCTGGAAGCCGCCGTCGACGAAATGCGTGTGACCATCGGCGAAGCCGGGCATGATGAGGCCGCCATGCGCCTGCAGGATCTGAGTCCTGGACCCCACGTAACGCGCAATCTGGGCGGAGTCACCGATTGCGAGAATCCTGCCGTCGGCAATCGCGACCACCCCCGGCTGCCCGCGTCCAGTCGAGAGGCCGGTCCAGACCGGACCGCCCTCGATCACGATGTCCGCCTTGGAACCGCAGGCGGCGAGAAGCATCAGTGTGATTACGCCCCACGCACGACGCACAAACGCACCTCCTAACGGAGCTTGGCGATTCGGCGAATGGTATCGATCGCGGCGATCGGACTGCTTCCCGCGTCGGACGGTGGCTTCGGTTTCGCGGGCGCGGTCAGCCCGTCGCGGATATCGAGGAGGACTTCGAGCAGCAATTGCTCGCGCTGGTAGGCGGCATCGAGATCGGCCATGCGGCGTTCGTCCTTCGCCGCCTTCGCGCGTTCATAAGCCTCGCGGTACACCGCATCGAGGTTATCGAGAATTTGCTGCCGGTGCCGTGGACTCACGGGAGAAAAGCTACAACTGCGACGGAAGGACGGAAGGATGGAAGGACGGAAGGGAGTCGAAACCTACGCGCTCCTCAGGCTCGGTCGAGAACGAGCATTTTTGTTGAGCGCCGCGTAGAGACCCCAGGTCAGCTTTCCCACTCTCACGCGAAGTACATCAAGCCGCTCATAATCGGCCGTCTCAAGCAGACCGACGTCTCTCGCGAAGCGAAGCGCATATGAGACTTCGGCAAACGAGCCCAGCGCGATGTCGAGAAACCGGCGAAACTCGGCACTCCCCCTTTTGCATGCTCCTTCCGCAATGTTGGCAGGTACCGAGAACGCAGCACGTCGTATTTGCGAGGTTATGCCGTAAAGCTCGTATTTGGGGAACGATTTGGTAACGGTGTAGATCGCCACCAGAACATCGCACGTAGGGCGCGGATTACGCGTTCGTACCTTCCGTCCTTCCGTCCTTCCGTCCTTCCGTCGATTTGTTAGCATTCCCGCATGACACTCAAAGGCAAACGCGTTCTCCTCTTCGCAGCTCCGCTCTACGAAGATCTCGAACTGTGGTACCCGAAGATTCGCCTCGAAGAGGAAGGAGCCAGCACCACGGTCGCCGGAATGGGCGAGAAAACCTATCCTGGGAAACGCGGCTATCCGGTCACAGTCGACACGAACGTCGATCAGGTCGAGGCGTCCGATTTCCATGCGCTCGTGATTCCAGGCGGCTTTGCGCCCGATCAGCTGCGGCGCTCCGATAAGGTTCTGCAGCTGACCCGCGAGATCTACCAGGCGGGCAAGCCGGTCGCCTTCATCTGCCACGCCGGGTGGGTGCCCATCTCCGCGAAAATCCTCAAGGGCAAACGCGCGACCAGCGTGCGCGCGATCAAGGACGACATGGAGAATGCCGGGGTCGTCTGGGAGGACAGCGCGGTGGTCGTCGATGGCAATCTCATCTCCTCCCGCACGCCCGCCGACCTGCCGCAGTTCTGCAAAGCCCTCATCGCCGCGCTACGGCAAGGGCCGCAAGACTAGACCGCTTGGCACCTTCGGAATAAAGTAGGTGGACTTCGGCGGCATCACATCGCCGGCATCGGCCACGGCAAACACCTGTTCCACCTTGGTGGGATTGAGCAGCACCGCCACGGCCGCACCGCCGTGCTGGACCATACCGAGTGCCTCGTTACCGTCAGGAACAAAGCGGACGACGGGCGTCGACGTTCCCGCGGCCAGAACCTCCTTCACCACCAGGGATTCGATCCGCGCGACATCGAGATCGCGAACCGCGGCGCTGTGCGCCAGGCTCGGCAGCCGATCAGGGAGTGCACCCGCCTTGAAGAGCAGCGCCAGGATCCGCGAGCGGTCCGCGACGAGACAGGCCGTGCCATCACGGCCCAGGGCGGCGAGTACCGCCAACGGGTCGCGGCCCGCGGCGACCGGCTGCACGTCGAACCAGTCACGCCAGCGCGGCAACAGGCGCTCCACCTCGCGCCCGGCCCCGAAGATGACCCGGTGCGTAGGCAGGACAGCGAGGCCCGGATCCTGCGCCGATACGATGAGCGCGAGCACGCGATCCGCCGCCGGGTTCTCGAGGGCATACGCGCTCGCCGTTTCGTAGCGGTGATGCCCGTCGGCGATGTACAACGGGGACGGGGGAAGGGGGAAGGGGGACGGGTTGCGCACAATCCAAAGCCGAATGTCGACGCCGTTCAACTCTGCGGTCGCATCGGGCCTGCCCGACGATGCGGCGGTCACGGCGTTCGCGAGCGCACGATCGTGATCGGGTGCCAGAAGAAAGATCGACTCGATGTTGGTCGCCGTGGCGCGCATGAGCGCAAGGCGGTCAGCCTTGGGTCCCGCATGCGTGTGCTCATGCGGCCGAATCCGGCGCGGCTCGTAGCCTTCCGCGGCCACGGCCGCGAAGACGCCCCGCCGCGTGCGGCGTTCGCCGGTCGGCAGCGTGAAGTCTTGGGCCAACACGTAAAGCACGGGCTCCGGATCGCGTCGGAGCACAACTTCCCGACGCCAGGCAGCCAGGCGCTCCGCGGCGACACGGTAGCGCTCCTGCTCCGCCGCGCCCGGCGGCGCTTCCGGGAGCATGATGTGGACGATATTGTCCCGGTCCACTGCGGCATACCGCGCGCGCTCGACAGCATCGATCACATCGTAGGGCGGCGCAATCAGGACACTGAGTCGATCCACGGCGGCATAGCGCTCCCCCCGAAAGGGGGCGACGAGGTCAGCCATGAGCTTGCGTGAAGCGCAGCAGCGGGTTGATGACTGGGTGAGCCAGTTCGAAGAAGGCTATTTCCCGCCACTCGCCAACGTGGCGCGATTGGCTGAGG
>QHTY01000238.1:1152-11619 GCA_003220985.1 Gemmatimonadota bacterium | reverse complement strand
GTGGATGGCAGCGTCAAGCCGTTCGACGACGAGGCTCGCACCTGGCTTGCCGAGACGTTGACACTGCTCTTCCGGCGCAGCGGCTTCATGGCCGAGGAGCGCGCTCGCTGGATTCTCGACCGCCGCGGCATTCAAGGGCTCATCACCGAGCTGGGAGAGATCTCCGGGGACTACGGGCGGCGGATCTACTACGAGGCGGCGGTCAAGAGCGGCAAGCTGGACGCCGCAGGCTACGAGCGCCTCGTCACAATGGCCGGCCAGTCGATCAGCAGCGATTACGAGCTCGCCGAGTTTCTGATCACGGTCGCGAAGACCCAGCCGCTCAGCGAGCGGATGCAGGCGGGTTTCGTCGCCGCGGCGAAATCGATCAGCTCCGATTACGAGCGCCACCGGGTCCTGACCGCGGCGTTGTCGCGACCGGGCCTCACGCCGGCTGCCGAAACGGCGATGCTCGAGGCCGCGGGCGACATGTCTTCCGACTACGAACTGGCCACACTGCTGATCGAGCTCAACAATGCCCGTCCGATCGACGACGCTGTTCGGCCCGCTTTCTTCAAGGCGGCCAACAAGCTGTCGTCGGATTACGAGCATCGGCGCGTGCTGGACGCCGTGGTGAAGCGCTCTGGCATGAGCGCCGGCATGCTCGCCGACGTGCTGGCCTCGGCGAAGACGCTCAACTCGGACTACGAGCTGGCGGAGCTGTTGACGGCGGTCGGGAACTCCTACGTACTCGACGAGACGCTGCGGCCCCTGTTCTTTGCCGCGGCCGGTAACCTGAGCTCCGATTATGAGCACGGCCGCACATTGCGCAGCATAGTCGAGCGCGGCGAAATGCCCCGTCCAGTGACCCTGGCGGTGCTGGAATCGGCGAAGACGCTCTCCTCCGATTATGAGCGGGCCGAGCTGCTGATCGCGGTGATCGAGAAGGTGAAGATGGACGACACGATTCGCGCGGCCATTCGCGGTGCGGTCCAGGCGATGTCGTCGTCCTACGATCGCGGCCGCGTGTACGACGCGTTGGAACGCGATTGACGCTCTGCGCCTGCGTGGTGCTGGCCGCCCTGCTCGGCGGCGGCACGACGTCCACGGCGGCACAGTCGAGTGGCGGCGCCCCCGCCCCGGCGAAACAGATCCGCGCGGTGCGTCTCGGGCGCGGCGCGGGCATCGATGTAGACGGGAAGCTCGACGAACCGGTCTGGGCGCAGGCCGCGTGGATCCGCGACTTCGTGCAGAGGCTGCCACACGAGGGCGCGCCACCTTCCGACAGCATGCGTCTCGCGATCCTATACGACGACGACGCCCTGTATATCGGCGCGCGCATGTTCAGCCGCGATCCGTCCAAGATTCAGGCGCCGCTGTCGCGGCGCGACAACCCGTACCAGGCCGAGCACCTCTGGGTGTCATTCGACAGCTACCACGATCGGCGCACGGCGTACTCCTTCGGAGTCACCGCCTCCGGCGTGCGGTTCGATTGGTATCACGCCTCCGACAACCAGGACGTCGTTGATCGGGGGTTCGACCCCGTGTGGGAAGCGAAAGCCACCATCGACGGCCTCGGATGGACGGCGGAAATGCGGATCCCGTTTTCGCAGCTGCGCTTTACGGACAAGCCGGTCCAAGTGTGGGGCTTCAACGTTGATCACTGGAATCCCGCGACCAGCGAAGATGTCTTCTGGATTGCGGTCCCCCGGGATCGCACGGGTTGGTCGTCGTTCATGGGTGAGCTGGTCGGCATTGAGGGGATCAAGCCGACGCGCCGCCTCGAATTGATGCCGTACGCGGCGACGGACTCGCGCCTGCAGAGCGACGTCCCCGCGGCGGACCCGTTCAACGGCGGCGCCAATCTCGCGGCCCGCGCCGGCGCGGACCTCAAGATGGGTCTCGGTCCCAACATTACGCTCGACGGCACCATCAACCCCGACTTCGGCCAGGTCGAGGCCGATCCGGCGGTCGTCAACCTCTCGGCGTTCGAGGTCTTCTTCGACGAGCGCCGGCCCTTCTTCACCGAGGGCAACCAGCTGCTGCGCGGCAACGGGCCGAGCTACTTCTATTCCCGGCGGATCGGGGCGCGTCCATCGTGCAACGCGAGCGGCGACTTCGTGGACTGTCCCCAGAACGCGACGATCCTGGGCGCAGCCAAGATCACGGGCCGGCTTGCCAGCGGGACGTCGCTGGGCGTCCTGACGGCCGTCACGGGGCGCGAAGCGGCCCGCACGTTCGATACGACCTCGAGCACGTTTGGCCGCGCCGTCGTCGCGTCGCCGGCGGGATACGGCGTGGCGCGCCTGCAGCAGGAATTCGGCGCGTCGAAATCGGTGGTGGGCGTGACGCTCACGACCGTGCAGCGCGATCTCGACAGCCTGCTCGCACCGTCCTACACGCGCCGCGCGTACGCCGGCGGCGCGGACTGGATTCTCCGCTGGGACCGCGGCGCGTACGAGTTGCGTGGCTGGCTCGGGTTCACGCACCTGCGCGGCGACTCGGCGGCGATCAACCGCGTGCAAAGCTCTTCGGTGCACTATTTCCAGCGGCCCGACGCGCGCTACATCGACTACGATCCGTCGCGAACCTCGTTCACCGGATCTACGGCGTTGCTGTGGTGGAGAAAGACCAAGGGCAACTGGCTGTACGATCTGCAGTACGGCTGGGAGTCGCCCGCGTATGATCCCAACGATGCGGGGCGGCTCGGGAATGCCGACGGCCGCAATGCCTTCGCCGGGGTGATCTACCGTCAGACGAAGCCGCGCGCCTGGTTCCAGAACTACAACGTGTCGCTCAGCTCGTTCACCGAATACGACTTTGGTGGCGATCGCCAGGTGCTGTTCACCGAGCTGTATGGCGAAGTGGTGTTGAAGAATTTCTGGGACCTGAGCTCCTACGTCGATTATCAGACGCGCGCCTTCGATCATTCGGCGACGCGCGGTGGGCCTGAGATGGCGACGCCCGAGTCCTGGAACTGGGTCGTGCGGCTTGCCAGCAAGTTTGGCGCGAAGAATTCCTGGGCTGGCCGGGTCTATTACGGCGAGGATGAGCTGAACGGCCAGACCTACCGCTTGAGCGGCGAGATCTCGCTCCGCCCCTCCACCCGTTTTCAATTCTCCGCTACGCCGAACTATCTGCGCGACATCACGCCTCGGCAGTACGTGACCACATTTACGGGCGGCGGTCCGGCGGCGACGTACGGGTCACGCTACGTCTTCGCGCGGATCGACCAGAGCACGTTCTTGATGCAACTGCGGGCCAACTATACGATCGGTCCCGATCTGACGCTCGAGCTGTACGGCGAGCCGTTCGCCGCAAGCGGGCGTTATTCCGGCTTTGGGGAGCTCGCGGCGGCGCGCACCTTCCAGCTGCGGGAGTACGGCACCAGCGGGGGGGGCACCACGCTCGCGCGCGATGCCGCGGGCGATTACACGATCACGGACAACGGCGGAGCCGAAACGTTACGGATCTCGAATCCCGACTTCAACATTCTGTCGTTCCGCAGCAATGCGGTGCTGCGCTGGGAATGGCGACCCGGCAGCACACTCTACCTTGTCTGGGCACAGAACAAGTTCGGATACCAGCCCACCGCGCGGCTGGTAGGATTCGGGGATCTAACGGATAGTTTCGGTGCTCGAGGAGATAATTTCTTTGCGGTGAAGGTCAGCTACTGGATACCAGTGAATTAGGGAGACGCTCAGCCTCTCGGCGTCTCACTCAACGTCTCGTTCCTTCTCAAGCAGTGCTTTTTTTCTCTCAGCTCCCCAACGATATCCACCAAGCTCTCCGTCACCCCTGACAACTCGGTGACAGGGGATCACCAGCGCCGTCGGGTTCGTCGCGCACGCGCGCGCCACTGCTCTCGTCGCCTGCGGCTGTCCGATCGCTTTCGCGACCTCGGCGTAGGTGCGCGTTTCGCCGAACGGGATTTGCCTCAGCTCCTGCCACACGCGCCGCTGGAATGCCGTGGCGCGAATGTCGAGCGGCAGATCGAGATGCGGCTCGGTCCCGTCCAGGTAGGACAGAATGGCCTCGACGTAGCCTTCGAGCTTGCCGCTCTGATCTTCGCGCACGTGAGCGGCGTCGAACTCGCCGCGGAGATCGGCCTCGAGCTTCGCGGCGCTGTCGCCGAGCATGACGCGGCAAACGCCGCGAGCGGTGGCGGCCACCAGCAGGCGCCCCAGCGGCGTCGACAGCGTGACAAAGACGATTTCCACGCCCGCGCCGCCACGGGCGTAGGTGGCGGGCGTCATGCCGAGCTCCTCGTGAGTCCGCTCGTAGACGCGGCTCGTCGAGCTGTACCCGGCTTCATAGAGTGCGGGGCTCACCTGTTTCCTCCGTTTCAATTCCTGTTTGAAGTGCGCCACTCGCTGCGCCTGGCCGTACGCTCGCGGTGTGATTCCCAGGATGCGCTTGAAGACGCGCGCGAGCCGGCGTGGATCACCGGGGGGCGTCTGGCCGGCGGCGATGGCGCGGCACGCTTCGCGCACCAGGGTGACGCCTGGATCGGTGCCATTCGCATCGGCAGGATGGCAGCGGCGGCAGGCGCGGAAGCCTTCGCGCTCTGCCGCTTCGGGGATCGGGAAGAACGTGACCTGGGTCCGGCGCGGGCGGCGGCTGGCGCAGGACGGGCGGCAATAGATCCCGGTTGAGCGCACCGCGTACACGAATGCGCCATCGAACCGGCGATCCCTTGCCATCACGGCTTTCCAACGCTCAGTGGGACTCATGGTGGAGAATGTTACGCGAGAGCCCACGCGAGTTCTATCCGTTTTGTGCGCTCAAATCCTCACTGCCACGGCTCGTCCTTGGACGGACCGTAGATCGACGGAACCTTGCCGCCCGCCATCCGGAGGTACACGGAGAATTGCCCGCGATGGTGAATCATGTCGTTCAGCATCATCCACAGGAAATCCTGGCGGCGCACGTCGCCCATCTGCTTGGGAGCCGTATAGAACTTGATCGTCGAATTCAGATCACTGTCGTCCGCCTTGCGGACCGTGTCGGCCATCTTCTTGAACACGCGCTCGACCTCGCCGACGGTGTCCGACCACGTCTTCGGCATCGCCGGCATGTTCGTCGGCGGAAACTTGAACTCGCCCTGGAGCGCTTGCGTCGCGGCCACACCCTCGAACGCAAACGTCCACGCCAGCTCCTGGGCCGTGCGACAGGTGGTGTGGGGCTTCATGGTTTCTTTCCCGCCGGGGTAGGCGCGCAGGACCTTCACCGTCGTCGCTGTCTCCCGCTCCCAGGCGTCGAGAAACGCCCTTTTCTCGCTCATGTGCTCTCCTCGTTGAGTCGTGCTAGAAATCTGCCACAACGGCCGGCGCTTGCGAGTCGTGGGCGACTGTTATACTGTACTAGTACACTGGCACGCGAGGCCGCCTGCGTGTTTCACGGTATCGATCCCCGCAGTCCCATTCCTCTGTATGTCCAGATCGCCGAGCGCGTGCGGCTGGCGATCGCGACCGGCACGCTGGGCAGCGCGGCTCCGCTGCGATCACGCAGGCCTATCGCGATCTCGAGGCGCAGGGCTTCGTCGAGATTCGCCATGGGGCGGGGACGTTTGTCCGCGAGCTCGCGCCGGGGCGGCGCGCGCGGGAACGCTCCCAGCAGGCCAGCGCGCTCGTTCGCAAGCTGCTCGCGGAGGCGCGCCGCGCCGGCGTGGCGCTGGCGGAGCTGCAACGTGCCCTCGAGGCGGAATTGGGAGTGAAGACGCCATGACCTATGCCATCGAAATCGAACGGTTGCATTACCGGGCCGGCAAAGGGTTCGAGATCCCCGCGCTCGATCTGCACGTGCCCAGCGGATCGATTTATGGCTTTCTCGGGCCCAACGGGTCCGGCAAGACGACCACGATTCGGCTCATCCTCGGTCTGCTCCAACCATTGAGCGGCCGCATCACGGTGCTCGGGGACTCGATGCCGCAGCAATACGCGCGCATCCTCCGTCGTGTCGGTTACGTCCCCGAACAGCCGCATCTCGACGCGACCATGACCGTGCGCGAGCTGATCGCCTTTCAGTCCGCGTTCTATCCCGGCTGGGACCGGGCCCGCGCCAGCGAACTCGTCCAACAATTCGAGCTCGATCAAGCGCAGCTGTTTGGCCGGCTCTCGAAGGGGCAGAAGGCGAAGCTGATGATTCTGCTGGCGCTGGCGCAGTGCGGCGCGCTACTGGTGCTCGACGAGCCCACCGACGGACTCGATCCGGTCGTGCGCCGCGACATTCTCAGCGCGTTGCTCACGTATGTCTCCGAGCGGGGAGCGACGATCTTCATCTCGAGCCATCTCGTGCACGAGCTGGAGCGCGTGTGCGACTGGATCGCCGTGATGGACAATGGACGACTCATCACCGAATCACCCATGGACAAACTGAAGCACGGGACCAAGCGCCTGGTGGTGACGGGCGCGCCCGCTGAAATCGGCGATCCCCCGTTCCAGCTCCTCTCCCGTGAGCGCTCGAACGGCGCCGGCGAGCAATGGGTGGTCCGCAATTGGGAGCCGGCCATGGCGGGATACGTCGAGAGCCTGGGCGCGTCGATCCGCGATGTCATCGATCTGGATCTCGAGGACGGGTTCGTCGAGCTGCTGCGTGGCTTCCGTGGAAGGGCGGTGCATTCATGAGCGCGATGTTCCGCGCGGTGCTCTACGCGCAATGGAAATGGTCCCGGCTGATCGTGGTGCTTGGGACGGTAGCCGCTTTTGCGATTCCGTTGTTGTCGTTGCAGGGCGCCGCGCGGCCCGGCCGTGGCGCCCTGCAAGCCCAGGAATTGCTGCGAGCGGTCCAGTCGTGGGGGACGCTGTATCCGCTGCTGGCCGCGGCGCTCGGCCTGCTCGTGGCGATCGCCGCCTGGGCGGCGGATCATCGTGGCCGCCACATTCACGCGCTCACGTTACCGCTGCCCCGCTGGCACTACGTGTTGCTGCGCTTCGCCGCGGGATTTGTCCTGCTGGTGGCGCCTATTGCTGCTGTCCTCGCCGGCGCGTTCCTCGCGACGTGGACCGCCACGCTCGCGCCGGGACTCCAAGCGTACCCTATTGCACTCACCGTCAGGTTCGCGCTGGCGGTGTTCGTCGCCTATGCGGTGTTCTTTGCCATCTCCGCGGGAACGGCGCGGACGGCGGGGATCATCCTGAGTGTCGTCGCGGTGCTCATCTTCGTGCAAGTCGTGGCGAACATGGCCAGCCTCGATCTCAACTTGACGGGCGTGCTGCAGACGGCTCTGGTCGGCGGGCCGGGTCCGCTCGCGGTCTTCACGGGACGCTGGATGCTGGTGGATGTGTAGACTGGTCGCCGCCCTATTTGCCGCTGCGCTCCTGGCAGCGCCGCTCGCCGCTCAGGATCCCGTCATGGATCGCCTGCAGCGCCGCGCGGACAGCCTGCTCAGCACTTGGCGCGAGGCGCAGCGGCTCGCCGACATCGCCGATAGCCTCGAACGAGAGCGCGCCACGGCGGGCTCCGATACGATCGCCGTCGGCGCCTTGCGCATCATCGCCAATCCCTCGCCGCTGCCGTTACGAGCGGCCGCCGAGCGTGCCTGGCCGGCGATCGACAGCCTGTATGGAAGTGCCGCGGCGGTGCTGACCGCACAGCCGTACATCATTCGAACCGTCGATCCCGACACCGCGATCCGCCGTAGCGTGCTGCATGTCGGTCTCGAGGTACCGTGGGACCTGGATGTCGGCAGCACGACAGCGCTCCTCCTTGAGACCGTGATTCCACCTCGCTTCGACGCGGGGCTGGCGGGCTGGCTCGGGACCGTACTGCGACCAACCGTTCGTGCGCACGACGAGTACCGTGCGGTCTTTCTCCAGCTGGTCACGGCGCCCTCCGAGGCGGCGCGGAGCTGCTTCCTCGGCGCTATCCCCAAATGCGCGGACGTGCTCGAGCTGAATGATTCCGCAGGGATCCTCGAGCGTTGGTACGTCACCGCGGCGGAACGCGAAGCATTGGTCCGGGGATCTTTCACCGACTACTTCGCGCGCGGGCCGACCGCGCCGGGGCTGCAGCGGTGCCTGCAACACCACGACGACGCCTGTACGGGGCTGCTGCAGGCGTTGCCCCGGGGCGCGCTGCCTCGACCCCTCGGTCCCGAAGCGCGTCTGGCGCTGATGCGGGAGGCGCTGCGCGCCGGCGGGCGGGAGGCGTATACGCGTCTGGTCGCTGATCCTCACGCACCGATCGCAACGCGACTCGCGAGCGCCGCCGGGATGAACCTGGACTCGCTCGTGATGCGGTGGCGCGAGCGGGCGCTCGCAGCGCGTCCCGCTACGCTGACGCTCCCGTGGTGGGCCGGCATCGCAGCGCTCGCGTGGACAGCAGTCTTTGGTTGCTGCGCGGCGAGGAGCAGCCGGTGGCGTCTCTAAGGCCCTGGGTCGTCGCCGCGCTGGCGAGCTGCGTCGCATTGGCGCTGGCCTACGTGCCGCCGCGCGGTGCGCAGTCCACCCGAGAGCAGCCAGTCTTTTTCTTTCAAACACCGCGGGGAACGCCGGCGCGCCAGCGTGCGCAAGCGTTAGCCGAGGAATGGCGCGGTGTCGAGCAATCCCTGCGACTGGTGAGCGCGCGGCGCCAGATCCACGACGTGGTGCGCGCGGCGAGCGATCGTGGCAACTCGCTGGTGGTGGTCAATGACAGCGGCGTGACGTTTGCCGCGCCGATCGCCGACAGCGCCGCGCACGTCGCGTGGCGACAGCTCGGACTCGGTGAGACGAAAGTCAGCGTCGCGCTGGTCATCCGGTGGGCGAGTCTCTCACCGCCACGTGACCGGCCGGCGCTGGACGAGGGGATCGCCGGCTATCTGCCACCAGATTCGACCGATCGGACGACCTGCCTTGCGGTCGTGACAGCGGGCCGCTACTGGACGCGCAACGTGTTGAGCAACACCCGCGACCGGTTCTTCTCGTTTGGAGCCCTCGTCCATTCACTCAAAGCCGGGCTCGGACCGTGCGCGTTCTACGCCGCCTTCGGGACGCCGGGCGTACCGGTGCACAGCTGGTTGGCAGCGCGGAATTGGGATCTGGCCGCGAGTCTCGACCCCGGCGCGCGGGGCCGCAGCAATTCCATGATTGAGATGGCGGAGCCTCGCTACTCCTGGTACTGGGACGCGATCTACTCGCTACCGCCCATGGCGGTCGCGTGCCTAGCCGGTCGGCCTGACGGGTGTCGCGCTGCGGTGGTGGCGGGCGCAGGTGACGAACCGGCGACTCCATTTCCGGAGATCATACAGGTGGACCGGCGCTGGAACCGCATCCAGCGACTGGTCGAGGCGGGGCGCTACCTGGGGGATGTCGCGCATGCGGTCGGCCGCGATCGGTTCCTCGCGTTTTGGACGTCCTCCCAGCCGGTGGACACCGCGCTTGCGACGGCGCTCAAGCGTCCAGTCGGTGAGTGGACCGCGGACAGGCAGCGCGATTTCGTCCGGCCGATTCGCCTTGGTCCGGCGCCGCCGCTGGGCGGAGTCGGGCTCGCGCTCACCATCGCCATGCTCGCTATAGCGATTGTCGCCGGCACGGCGGCACGCCGCCAGGTGCGATGATCGCTCTCCTCATCCTGCTCGCCATGGCGCTCTTTGCCTCGCCGGCGCTCGGCCAACAACGCTGGGAGCGTCAGGTGCAGGAGCGCGTCCAGCGAGCCGTCGCCGCCGTCGGGACACCCTCACCCTCGCCCGTGGTCAAGCGATCGGGCCCCCTGAACACTGATGAGACCGCGTCGTTCGAGACGACGCTGGTTCAGGGAACATCCTACGAGATCATCGCGGTGTGCGACGATGACTGCTCGCGACTGCAATTGACGCTGCTGACGTCGAGCGGCAGTGAGATTGCCAAAGAACGCAACAGCGAGAGCCTGCCGACGCTGCGTTTCACGCCGCAGACGACTATGGCGTATGGCATCCGTGTCGTGATGGAGGGATGTCGTTGGAATCCTTGCTGGTACGCGGTTGCCGTGGTGCCCGTGGGCAAAAACCCGCCCTAGCAAATAGTTTTCCGGTGTGCGTCAGTGCGTCCCCATCATCATCCTGGCCCTCATCGCCATCGGCGGCCTCACCTGGGCCATCATGGCCCTGCGCCGTTCGCTGGCCCGCGAGCGCCGGCTGGCGCGCGTCGATGACCTGACCGGCGTCCGCAACGCCCGCGCCTTTCGCGAGGCGGCGGGAGCGGAAATCGAGCGGGCCCGCCGCTACCAGCACCCCTTCAGCGTGGCGGCAATCGACCTTGGCTCCCGCGTGGGCGACGAGCTGGTCCGCGCGGCCGCCACGGTGTTGCGTGGCGCCCTGCGAGCGACGGACATGGTGGCCCGCCTGGGACGCGACGAATTCATCGCGCTGCTCCCGGAGACGAGCGCCGCTTCCGCGCGCATTGTTCTCGACAAGCTTCGGACCGGACTGGCGGATCTCCGCACCGGCGACGGCCGCCAGGCCACGCCCGCGATTGGTGGCGTGACGTTCCTCAACCCGCCTCAGGCGGTGGAGGAGATCATCAAGGCCAC
>QHTY01000238.1:449-1046 GCA_003220985.1 Gemmatimonadota bacterium | reverse complement strand
CGTGGGCTATTCGCGCGCGGTGCGGGTGGGACGCGTCGTCCAGGTGTCCGGTACCACGGCGACCGACGCGCACGGCAAGATCATCGGCGCGGGCGACCCGTACGCACAGGCCGTCCAGGCGCTGCGCAACATCAGGCGGGCGCTCGAGCAGGCGGGCGCGGAGCTCCGCGATGTCGTACGCACGCGGATGTACGTGACCGATATCGCGCACTGGCAGGCCGTCGGGCGGGCGCACGGCGAGGTGTTCGGCGACATCCGTCCTGCCACCACCCTGGTCGCGGTCACGCGACTCGTCGATCCAACCATGCTGGTCGAAATCGAGGCTGAAGCGATTCTTCCCGAATGAGAATCGTCGTGAGCGGGTCGACCGGTTTGATCGGAACCGCGTTGGTCCAGGCGCTGAAACTGGGCAGCCACGAGGTCCTGCCGCTGGTCCGGCGGCGCGTAGCGGTGGGCGAACAGGCGGTGGCGTGGGATCCGGAGCGCGCCATGATCGATCGCGACGGACTGGAAGGGATCGACGTGGTGATTCATCTCGCCGGCGAGAATGTGTTTGGTCGGTGGTCGGCCGCCAAGAAGCAGCGCATTCGCGAGAGC
>QHTY01000238.1:0-357 GCA_003220985.1 Gemmatimonadota bacterium | reverse complement strand
GGGCGAGCACTTCCTCGCGTACGTGTCGCGCGATTGGGAAGGAGCCACCACCGCCGCGGCGCGCGCGGGCATTCGCGTCGTCAATATGCGATTTGGCGTGGTGCTCACGACGGCGGGCGGAGCGCTGGCCAAGATGCTCCCGGCGTTCCGTCTCGGGTTGGGCGGACGCGTCGGAAGCGGCAATCAGTACCTGAGTTGGATCGCGCTCGACGATGCACTCAATGCCATCGCGCATCTGCTGGCGACGTCCCGGCTCGCCGGACCGGTAAACCTGACGGCGCCGAGTCCTGTGACGAATCGTGAGTTCGTGCGAACGTTGGCGCAAGTGCTGGGCCGGCCGGCGGTCGTGACGGTCCC
>QHTY01000237.1 GCA_003220985.1 Gemmatimonadota bacterium | reverse complement strand
CGCCAATCCCTGCGCCCCACCGCGTACGTGCTCGCAAAGAGCGTGTATGCGGTCGGAGTCGGAGTGGAGAGAGCCACACGCGTCAACTGCTTCAGGTATTGCGGATCCCGGTGTGTCCGATACATGTCGCGCACGAACGCCGCCGTGAAGGTCCGACGGTCACGAAGCAGCCGGACCAGCGTCGAGTCGACGAACCCCGCAGCGCTGGAGTTTGGACTGACCCAGATGAGGCCGTCCACCAGCACCAGGCCGGCGATGTCTGCAGTGCCGAATCGTTCGACCAGCTCAAGAGCTTCCACGACCCCGAGGGACCAGACGACCAGGACCACATGTTGCGCCCCGAGGTGGTGCAAGAGCTCGTGAACATCCTGTGCGCGACGACCGACGAAGTTCCCCTCGCTGACCCGTTCGGAGGCACCCTGTGAGCGCGGGTCCAGGGCGATAACGCGGTGGGACCGAGCGAAGTAGCGGAGTTGTGGCCCCCAGATATCGGCCGGCATCGTCCAGCCCGGCACGAAGACGATCGTAGAGCCGGATCCGCCGCTCAGGTAGTGGAGCCGCACGCTATCGCTGGTGACGAACCAGTTGTCCGTCAATCCCGCCAGTGTCGCGGTCTGGGCGCCGGCCTGGGGGACGGTGCTGAGCAGCAGGAGCAAGCCCGCGTACCGGAGGCGAATGACTTTACGCCGTTGCATGGGCTACCCCCGATAACCGCGTCAACGCACCCGGTTGAACCTCAGACAGCGACGGTGAAGTACGTGGTCGGTAGCGTCGATGAATTGCGATGTGATGAAAAGACGATCTCCGTCCACGCGCACGGCGCGTCGGTAGACACTCCCCACCTCTTCGGGGTGTAAGCTCGCCTCGATGAAGTGCGTGACTGAGTCCCCCCGCGCACTCAGCTGGTAGCGGCCGAAGTACGCATAGTAGCCGTCGTAAACGAGGCGGAGCTCCTGAGGAGTTGCCCGAAGGGCCGCGCCCGCGGCGACGGTAGGCCGGGGATCACGCATGAACTGTACCGCCATATGGCCCGTGGCATCGTATCGGATTTCGCCCGTCGGACGTGCGCCGAGCCAGCTGTAGAGCGATCGGTCCGGCAGCGTATCGACGATACTTTCGAGTCGCCAGGTCCCGACGAGGGCCGCCGCCCGAGGTGTCGGCGTCTGAGCAACGCATCGCGGGGCCGAGAACACGGCCAACACACCGATCATGGCGGAGCCGAGTTGCGACATGGGCGCTCCTGGAGATGGGTTGCTTCGAGACTCTAGCGCTGCGGGCCCACTCGGCGCGCTTCCGCTCCCTGCGCGCTTCCGCTCCCTGTGCCAGCAGCCGTTCCACGAAGTCAAGGCGCTCCTGCGTCTCGCTCAGCTGCTGCCGCAGCTTGCTCACCTCGTCTTCGAGCGCGTCGAGCCGTGCGTCGTGCTCGCTCCCGCCGGGACGCTGCCGCAAGCGCTGGGCCCACAACCCGAACGCCAGTGCGAGTCCCGCGTGAATAGCCGCGTGCGACGGCTCGGCCTGCGCCACCGCGAGCCCGGCTCCGGCCACGTTGATGACGCTCAGCCCGACGGCGATCGGGTACCAAATCGCGGGCTTGAAGGTCACCGCCGCTCTTCCCGTGCCTTGCTGAGCAACCGCTCCGCGAAGTCGAGCCGTTCCTGTGTCTCTGCCAGCTCCTGTTGGAGGCCCTGGACACCACGTTCAAGTTCCTCGAGCCGGGCGGTGACGTCGGCCGGTGGTGATTCTGGACGAGTGGCACGCAGGCGGGCGATTCTGACCGCCGCGAACGCAATGATCGCAACGATTGGTATGAGTGGGAAAAGAAACTCAGGCCCCATTATGGCCTTCCATGGTGAACCTCTCCTTCATGCCCCGAAGCATGATGGGCGCGGCGTTGGAAGGTCAGAAACTCGTGTACCGCCGCCACGGCGGCTGCGTCGCTCGAGTGGATCCGGACCTCAGCGCCGCGCGGTCGATCGATCTCCTGATAGGTAATGTCGCCCCGCCGAGCCGCCATGACGGCTGCGCCCGGCACGGCTGCGGCATGCACTTGGAAGGGCTTGGTGAAATCCCCCGCCTCGAAGGAGGCGGCGATGTCGCGCATGTGCCGGCGGATGCGCGCGACGCCGGCCGCGTCCGTGCTCGTGTCGCGATCGAGCACGATCCGCCCACCGTCGGGGAGGTCTTCAAAGACATGTGCCGAGGTGTACTGGTCTACCCCCATGACCACTGCGCCGCGCGACTGCATGGCGGCATAGGTGCTGTCCGATGGGCGCGCACCCTTGCATGCGGCCGCGGCAGACGCGACGGCGAGCACCAACCACTTCGTCCCGACCCTGCCTGTCTCTCTAGCCACCAATCTGCCGCTCTTCCCGGGCCTTGCTGAGTAACCGCTCCGCGAAATCGAGCCGCTCCTGGGTTTCTGCTTGCTCCTGCTGCAGGTCCTGGAAACCACGTTCCAGTGTCTCGAGCCGCGCAATGACGTCGGCCGATGGTGATTCCGGACGACTGGTCCAGAGACGAGCGACCTTGACAATCGTGAACGCAGCGGTCCCTACGACTATTACGAGTCCGACAAGAGACACAGCAGGGTCCACGTGGCTTCCCCGATTAGGTCCGAGCCTCGCCTGCGCTGGCTGACGGCTCGCGCCTAAGCTGCGGGCGCAAGGCGCTTCCGCGCAAGGCGGGCAGCAGCGAGGGAACGACTAGGATCGCGGGCTAGCCCTGAGGTGGTCCCAACCGCTGGCCCTCGCGCTGCTGAGCGAGGAGCCGTTCCGCAAAGTCAACCCGCTCTTCGATCACTACGACGCCGATGGCCCACTGCGGAATTCCGAGCACCTTCCAGCTGCCTCACTTTCGAAGGCTCATGCTATGCTGATTCGCTCCGTTGACGTGTGCGTACGAGTATGTGGTGCGTGAGGTTTCGAGTCTGCTCCCGGCCCCGCCCTAATTACCCGGGTGCCATTCGAACGAGTCCCGCGCCCGGTACAGGATCTCTCCGGTCGCATCACGCACTGTCACAACCGCGGAGACGACCGCGGCATCGAGTCGGCTGGTCACTAATCGCGTGAGGAACTTCCCGTCGATTGTGACAGTGCCCAGCTGCGGGTCGTCACAGCGGAGGTGGAGATCTTGGGCACTGATCTTGGCGTCAGTGCAGGCCACAGTCGTCTGGCCGAAGGTGACGAGAGCCTCCGGGCGCAGGGTGAAACCGATGAATCGGAAACCATTCACGGTAAAGGGATAACCCGGAACATAGTACCCTTCGGCTTCTGCCTGGAGCGGCGGCTTGCGCGACTCAACAACCGGCGGTGGCGAACGCGGTTCAGCGATTGGCGACCGGGGGGTTGGCAGTCGGAGCACGACGAGAATCGCACCAGCGACGCCCAACGCGAGGAGCAGCAGGAGCCGATTCCGGCGCATGAGGATGTGGTTTATTCCGGTCGATCGTCGCTATTCAAGACGACGCCACACTTCGATGAAATGCTGGTACGGACCGGGCCCCGCCGTCGTATCGTTCGGGTCGGTGAAGCTGTGATACCACAGGCCTCCTTCGATCCGACATCTCGCCCTGAACGATGTCCCTATCCAGCTCGGAATGACAAAGATCTCTATGTGCTCTGTGTACGTCGTGCCGCTGGTGGTGTAGGTACCCGCCCCGCCACTCATCTGATATGCCCGCAGCGTGTCCGTTTCCGTCTTGAGTGGCAGGGTATCTCGCTTCGCTGCCTGGCCGACAAACATGAAATGCCGATCGGTCAGCACTTTCATCCCACGGTACCCCGCGAGGGGCTGATCCTTTCCATTCTGAGATACCGACACGAGTTCCCAAACCCCGCGCACCTGACAGCCGGCATCCCCGTGCACGGTGGGTTGCAATGCTCGATGCGGGCCCGCGAGTACCAGCCCGGATGCCGCAATGGTGAGAATACCGACCTGGCGGAGAGGAATCATGGCAGACCTCGTAGATGCCTTCGTGGTCAACGGGCGGCGGTGCCGGCCCCCCGTAGCGCTGGTTAGACAGCTCCGCTCTCCGAGCGCCGGCGCGGTCGTCGAACCAGCTCACCGCGACAGTTGGGGCAGATGTGAGTCAGCGTCGCCGCGCAAGACGCACAGAAGGTGCATTCGTAGGCGCAGATATAGGCGTCGCCCCCAGGTTGGAGTTCGGCCCCGCACCGCTCGCAGCGAGCGCGCATCTCGAGAGGCATGGGAGCGGAACGATAGATAAAGTATCGGGCGAGTGTTAGGCGCTACCATCCCGCGGATGAGTCGACGAAGCCAGAGGAGCGGAATTCGGAGGACTTGCTAGCTGGGCCGCGAGAGCGTCCATCTGGCGACCGCGCAGACGCGCCCACCTTGGCAACCGAAGGGCGCCGCTAACGATCATTCCGACACCCGTAGCGAGGAGCAACACGATTCCCGGAATCACGTCCCCCAAGTGGCCACCGATTGCGCTCGCGATCGCGACAGTCGCCGCCACACCGAGGGCCGCAAACCCGGCTCCAATGGACGCGCGAGCCGCGCCGTGCAGCGTCCGGAATCGGAGCCGGTGGCCTGTTTCGGTCGGTTCGAGGAGAACCTGCAAGTTCCCGTTCGTCCACTGCCGCAATGAGCCGTCCGAGCGCGTCCTGCCGCGTGCGTTGAAGACGTCGCGCAACTGGACGACCAGGTGCTCCCACTCTTGATCGGTGAGCCGGCGATTGAGGTTCACCGTGCGCGTCACGCCGATCGGAAGTCCCAAGAACGTCCGCGCTGCGGCCCCTTGACGGATATCGAGGGCTTGGGCGGCCTGCGCCACCGCGGCCGGCGAGATGCCGACTTCACGACCGATGGCTTGCAGATCGGTAAGGGTCAAGCCCTCCTCCGGTGGCACATCCCGCTGGGGGCTTTGCGGCCCTTCCGTCGCGGCGCGGAAGATCGCCGCCATCTCCTTGTCGTTGTATCGTCGGTCGGCCATGTCTACAAAGTATCGTTGGAGCAGCCGCGAAGTCGACCCCATTCGCTCTACCGTCCATCCTTAGGGCAGTGCCGGCTGGTGCGTCGCCCACCACTCCTGGGCGCGGTCCTGAGTCCAGTTGCTCGCGCCTTCCACCTCGGCCAGCCGAAGCGACAATTCTCTGGCGGACTGCGGTCGCTGCGCGGGGTCCTTTGCCAGACAGGATAGCACGAGGTCATCGAGTGCCGTGGGAATCGGCAGGTCCGTCCGGGCGGATGGCGGCGTTGGCGGCGTCTGGGCGTGCTGCAGGAGCAGCCCCATCGGGGTCTCGGCGGTGAACACGAATTCCCCGGTCAGGAGCCAGTACGCCACACAGCCGGTCGCATAGATGTCGGCGCGCCCGTCCAAATCAGCTCCCATCGCCTGCTCGGGGGCGATGAACGCCGGCGTCCCTTGGACCGCGTTCTCCCGCGTGTGCACCGGGCTCGTGTCCGCGGAGTCGCGGACTGCCCTCACAATGCCGAAATCCAGCACCTTCACGAAGTCATACTCCTCGCCGTACCGGCAGAGGAAGATGTTCGCGGGTTTGATGTCGCGATGAACCAGGCCGCATGACTGGGCCTCTGACAGCGAGTGACAGACCTGGCGAAGCAGGTAGATGGCCCGTTCGGGCGGGGTTGGCCCGAAGCGCCGGAGCAGCGAGTCCGCATCGAGGCCGTCGAGCAGTTCCATGACGTAGTAGAAGGCGCCGTCGTCGGCCATCCCGAAATCGAAGAGCTCCACGGTATGGGGTGAGCGGAGGCGGGCGATCACCTGGGCCTCGCGCTCGAATCGCCGGAGTGCTTCATCCGACACTCCGATACGCTCGTCGCCGGCGAACGAGGGCCGGATGAGCTTGATGGCGGCAGGCCTCGCCAGCATGCGATGCCGGGCTCGCCAGACCTCGCCCATCCCCCCTTCTCCGAGCTTCTCCTCCAGGCGGTAGCTCCCCAGCTCACGCGCGCGCTTGACCTCGGTGCCCAGCTGGTAGACCACCCGGGCACCCACATAGGCCATGCCCACCACGAGGAGATACGGGAACACGAGCCCGAAGAAGAACTGTGCCGGGTCTAGCCTGAATGACGTGATGCCGGACGCGATCATGAGCCCGATGACGACGGGGACCGAGCTGACCGATGCCAGGGCGGCCAACACCGCCCGGCGCGGCGGGGTCGGCACGACGACCGTGAACAGGACGATCCACACGGCAACCCACGAGAGTCCGATCATGCCATTATGCATCTCGAGTCCCATCGGATCGGCGAACTCGGCCGCGGC
>QHTY01000236.1 GCA_003220985.1 Gemmatimonadota bacterium | reverse complement strand
CGGCCAGTTCACGCGGGTGCCCGTTGACCTGCTCCTCGAGCACGAAGCGGATGTTCTCGAACGCGCGCCGCTGCCGGTGCGTGTAGCGCAGCAATGCGAGCGCCGGCTCTCCCGGTGCGCCGAGGACCGTCAGCGTGTTGGCCGACAACCCGGGCGCTTCGCGGACCGTCTCGATGCTTGACCGCTCGATGCTGCGGACGTCCCAGCCCTCGCTGTCCCGCTTCGCGACCGCGATGTGCCTGGGGCCCAGCGCGAACCACGTTTCCGCGAGCACGAGGCTCTGGTCGAGATCAGCGAGTGCGTAGAGCTGGACCGGCGCGCCCTGCCAAGCGTGCTCGATCTCCCGCCGCAGCTCCGGGGGGAGGCGCGTCGGCTGAGCCGTGTAGCGCTCGATGATGTGGTCGTCGAGTTGTTGCAGCGTACTCATGTCCGTGATCCTCTCCTCACCCCCTGTCCCCCTCTCCCTCAGGAGAGGGGGAACGCCTAACAGAACGGCCCCCCAGGTCCATGAAGCACCCGGAAGGCCGGATCACGGCGTAGAGACGATCCGATCGACTTCTAGGGTGCTCCTCCACCTCCACCGGCGCCGGCGCTGCCGGACGCAATACGCCCACGCGCGTCGACAAATGGCCCGAGCCGGCACTGCGTGCCGGGCTCAGCCCAGGTACGGCGCAGCATGGGCGGGACGGTGGAATAACGAATCATTCGGTCCAAGACCCTTTCGTATTGTGATTCGGGAGGCTGCTGCGATCAAACTAATGAACAGGTACGGAGCCGGTCAAGCCGAAGATTCACGATCCTCCCCGTATCGGCCGTCCCACGGCGAAATCGAACAGCGTGGCCCGCCGCAAGCCGTAGAGCGCTGCCCAGTAGCCGCGCAGCGCCTGGACATATTGGAGCAGCGCCTGGTCCTTTTCGGCCTGGGCAATGTAAAGGTTGTCGATCGTAATTCGGCCGATCACGTAGCGATTGTACGCCACCTCGAATCGCTTCGCGGCGACGCTGTCCGACTTCGCGACGAGCAGCACGTTACGGCGGGCCTGCGCCAGTTCGAGCGCGGCGAAGCGCGCGTCGTGCGCGACCTGGCGCAGGGTGGCCGCCGAGAGGTTCGTGACCCGCTCGCGATCGGCTTCGGCCGCCTGCACTCCTTCCTGGTGGGCTCCCCACTGCCACAGGGGAACCTGTACCGAGAGCGTGAAGCGCCGGGCTTCGAGCAGGTTCTGATACGCCAGCGTCGCCCCCGGCGCCGTGGCGTTCAATCCGTAACTGGCCTCCACCGTGGCGCCGGGGCCCGAGCGAAGGCGTGCCTCGGCGACGCTCTGTCGGGCCTGTATTTCATCGAGGGCGACGGCCGTCACCGCGGCCCGATTCTTCAACGCTTCGGCCACCGCCCGAGCCGTGTCGGCCTCGAACTCCGGGACCTCCCCCGTCACCGTGACCTCGACCGGTGTCCCGGGGGCGAGATCGAGCGCCAGGCGGAGGGCATCGGTCGCGCGCTCGTGCTCCAGTCGCGCCGACTCGAGGGCCGTGCGGGAGCGGAGCAACGCGAGCTCGCTCTGCAGCAGGTCGTTCTCCCCGATCTTGCCGACCTCGAACCGCCCGGTGTTCAGGCGGTACAGCGTGTCGTTCACCGCAGCGTTCGTCACGGCGTTTTCGAGCCCGACGCGAGCGGCGTACACATCGAAGAACAGCGTGGCAGTTTGCAGCGCCACGTCCTCCATCGCCTCGAGGTACGCTCGTTCGTCCAGCTCGGCGCGCACCGCATCCTCCCGACCGATCCACGCGGCGGTGTTCGGACGAAGGATGTCCTGCCGCAATCCCACCGATACCGGCGTCGTGGACCACGATTGGTAGGCTGTCGGGCCGCTCACCCTGAGCCGAGCCAGCGACGAAGACACGAACAGGTCTCCGCCCGTGAGCGGGATCTTCTGCGAAAGGGTGACCCTCATGCTGGCGTCGGTCTGCTGCTGGGGGACGAATTCGGTGCTGCCGTCGTCCCGGAGCACGGAAATGATCGATTTGTTGTACGACGGCACTGTGCCCACGAGGGATAGCTGTGGCAGCAAGCCCGAGCGGTACGCACGGTGGCGGTAGCGCCCCGATTCGCGTGCCGCCCGCGCGGCACGGGCCTGGGGCCCCCGCTCCTGCGCCCGCGCAATCGCTTCAGACAGCGTGAGCGCCTGGGCGGAAGCCGGAGGAGTCACGATCGCGCCCTCCCCCAGGGCGAGGGTCAGGGTGAGGCATATGCGGATGTTCATGAGATCACTCGTAGCGGAGGCAGTCGACTGGATCCTGACGCGCGGCGCGGTAGGCGGGAACGATCCCGAACGCGATGCCCACGGTGAACGACACGCCGAAGGCAACGAACACGGACAAGGACGACACGATCGTGGTGATTCCCGCGAACCGCTCGATGCCGATCGAGATGCCGGCACCGGCGAGAATGCCGGCCACGCCGCCGGCCACGCTGATCAGCACCGCCTCGCTCAGGAACTGAAAGAGGATGTCCTTCTGGGTCGCACCCATGGCGCGGCGCACGCCGATCTCCCGAATCCGCTCCAGGACCGATGCGAGCATGATGTTCATGATCCCGATGCCACCGACCACGAGTGAGATCGACGCGATCGCGCCCAGTACGACGTTGAAGATCGTTTTGGTGCGCTGCTCCTGGCGGAGCAGCAGCTCCGGTACCGTGATCTCGAAGTCGACGACCGTGTTGTGCCGGCGGGCGAGCATGCGTTGCAGCACGTCGGCGACCGAAGACATGTAACGCGATTCGGTGACGCGCACGATGATGCGGTCGAGCTGGTTGCGGTTGGTGCGTTCCTCGCGCTGCTGTTCGGATTCCT
Organism: Gemmatimonadota bacterium; assembly: GCA_003220985.1. Lineage (GTDB taxonomy): Bacteria > Gemmatimonadota > Gemmatimonadetes > Gemmatimonadales > GWC2-71-9 > 20CM-2-65-7. The sequence goes on along the minus strand of QHTY01000236.1, from coordinate 3,889 downwards.
GCGCCTCGTCGTTCGTCGTCACGGTGACCTCGCGTGAGGCCTGCTCGATGTCGCGCTGCGTGATCTGGGCGCGGTTCCGGAACCGGACCAACACCGTCCGCACCGGCACATACACGTCCATGTTGGCGTCGCGGATCCCGAGGCGTTGCGCGGTTTGCTGCGTGAGGCGGCGGTCCTGCAGCACGCCGACCACCGTCACCCAGGTCTCACCGACCTTGAGCGGTCGCCCGATGGGGTCCTCCGTGGTGAAGAACCTCGTGCGCACTCCATGGCCGATGATGGCGACGGGGAGCCCCCAGTCCACTTGCGGCGGCGTGAACCCGGCTCCGGCGACGAGCGCCAGATTCGTGAGACGGAAGTACGTGGTGTCGACGCCGACGACCTTCCCCGAGCGGCGGCGGCCTTCGCGCGTGAGCGACGTGTTGAGCACGACTTCGGCGCTCGTCACTTCCACGCCCGGGACGACGCGCGCGATCGCCTGCGCATCGGCGTAGGTGAGCCCGGGAGAGAACTTCGTCACCTTCTTTTCCGGCTGATCGTCGGCGGGCCCCTCGTGCTGCTCGACGAGGGGCGTGATCATGATGTTGTTGGATCCGAGCAGCCGCATCTGCTCGAGGATCTCACGCTCGGCGCCCTTCCCGATCGCGAGCATCGCGATGACGGACGCGACCCCAAACAGGATGCCGAGGGAGGTGAGGGCGGCGCGCAGTTTGTTGTGCTGTACGGCCTCGACGGCTGTGCGCATGCTGAAGCCGACGTGGGCGACGAATTGCCGGCGGAGCTCGGCGAGGTTCACCGCACCGGCGACGGAACCGAGACGTTACCTCCCTGCCGTGCGGTGTCGCCGCCCACCACCGGCAGGCTGTCGCGCACAGACGCGGGCAAGCGCGTCACAGCGATCCGGTCATGGTCCGCAGGAGGCGTCAACAACACCCGATCGTTTTCGCCGAGGCCGCGAATGATCACCACTTCGTCGTCGTTCATCGGGCCCGTGATCACTTCCTGCTTCGTGACGTGGCCGCCGTCCTGGCGATACACGACGGGAATCCCACCCGCGCTGCTCAACGCCTCGAGCGGTACGTATAATGCGACGCCGAGCTTGAGCGTCTCGATCGCGTTTCCTGTCGTCATGCCGGGACGAAGCGTCGTGTCCGCTTGCAGGATAGTCACCTTCATCTCGAAGACCTTCGCATCGGCGTTCGGCCGCTGTTCGCCGACGTTCGCAACGCTCGCCACGGTTCCTGTGAGGTGCTTGGTAGGATCGGCATCCAGCGTGACAATTACAGGCTGCCCGACCGCGAGCTTCCGCACGTCGATCTCGTTGACGTACGTGACCGACTCCATCTGCGTGAGGTCAGGCAAGGTGGCCACGCTCGGTTCCCAGGCGTTAACCTGCGAGCCGACCGTGCGCTTGCGCCCATTCCACTCTTTCACGTAGATCACCATCCCCGGCGCGGGCGCGCGGATCGTGAACCCCGTCATCACGTCCTGCACGGCCTTAAGCAGGTTGCGCTGCCGCTCGAGATCGGCGCCGACCTCCCGCATCTTCGCGCGCGCCTGCTCGGTCTTCGTCTGGTAGTCCGACCGCGCCTGGGCCAGCGCGCGCTCCGCTCGCTCGAGGTCGATCTCCGCCTGCCGGCGTACAGTGGGTGCCTCGTACACAGCTTGCTCTTTGGCGAGGCGTTTCTCCTCGAGCGCCAACTCCATGGTCCGAATGTTCTCGCGGGCAGTCGAGAGCGTGAGTGTGGAATCGAGCATCGCCTGCTCGTATTGCGCCTGCGCCTTCTGGAGGGCGAGCCTCACCTCGTCGAGCTTGTTCGCCAGGGTCGAGCGATCGAGTTCGGCGACTACGTCACCCTGCTTCACGATCGTGCCTTCCGGCACGATGGACTGGATCTTCATTTGCCACGCGCCCACCTGCTGCGCGCCACCGGGCGCGGTGATCTGGACGAACTGTCGCGCCCGCAGCTCGCCGGAGGTGTTGACCGTCACGGCAAAGGGACCGCGCTTCACGCGCGCAACGAGAGAATTGTCCGGGGCCGCCGGGCCCCGCGCGAGGAGCCATGCGCTGGGCACGAGAATGGCCACACCGATCCCGAGCAGTTGCCGCCGAGTGGGACGGAACGCGCGCAGCGTTGCCAGCGAGGGAAATCGGAGCGAAGGCATGGTACCCCCAGGCGAAGCCGTAGGTTAGACACGACCCAACCGTTTTTCGTTCCGCCTCCGAGCCTACGAGCCGCCGAGCCGCCGCGCAACGTTCCGCGTCCACGCCGCCTGTTGGTCCACCAGGAGCCCATGGTCCGTCTCGGCATCGTAGCGGCGCTGCTCGACCTTCTCCTCCTGGGCGAGCCGCTGCGCCAGGCCGCTCAGCTCCGCATCGGTCTTGGCGCAGGGGCGGGCCAGATCCCCGAATGCCTGCCGCATCCGGCGGGCATGCACCTCCGCCAGATCGAAATGCGTCTGTTCGTGGAGCAGGATGGTCCGGCGTTGCGTGCTGTCGTTGAGGACGATCGCCTTGACCCAGGACTGCCGCGGCCGGAATCCGGCAATCACCCGAAACTCGAACACCTCACCTCGGCACTTCCAGGCGGAGTACAGCGTGTACGAGCTCTTAGCGCCCTCCGAGCCCTCCACAGGCGGGGATCCCTGGAAGTCGCCCCAAGCGAGCGGCCGCGCTGCGGACCAGGCGAAGGCGTAGTCTGCGGCCAGATCGTCGCGCAGCATGTCGTCCACCGTACTCGATACTTTGGCGGGCGGCGATCCCCGCCTCGCTGGCCTTGGAGCGGGTCCCCGAGCAGGAGGAGGGGCCGCGTGGCTGGCACACCCAAGCGCCGCCGCGAGCACGAGCACGACGCCGACTCTCACCGAACGTCCGGTACGGTCAGATTCACGATCCTGCCGCGCGGTGGGATGCCCGCCTCGAGCTCCAAGATCCCGACGCTTGGCGGAATCCCAAACCGCGGCGCGCCCGCGCCACCCGGATTCATCACGGTGACGGTCTTGTCCACTAACTCGAGCAACGGCCGGTGGCTGTGTCCGAAGATGATGATCTCGGCGTGAGGAAAAGCCTCGTGCAGCTTGGCGGGATTGGGACTGCCGAATTGATCGCCGTGCGTGACAACGATGGGAAAACCGTCGAGCTCGAGCTCGGCGACCTGGGGAAGCTCAGACCGCAGGTCGAAGCCGTCGCAATTACCGTACACCGCTGTCACCGGCGCCAGGGCGCGCAGCTCGATCAAGAGGTCACTGCGCCCGACGTCTCCGCCGTGGAGAATATGATCGACTTCACGAAAGATCTCGAACACCCGCGGCCGCAGCATGCCGTGCGTGTCCGAGATGACGCCGAGCCTCATTGCTGCAGTTGCCGAGCAACCTCGGCGTTCCACGCGGCCTGGCGTTCCGACCGCAGGCCGTGGTTCGTCTCGGCATCGTAATGCAGGACCCGGGTGCCTAGCCCCGGCACATTCACACGCAGCGGCATGTCGAATCCCGTCACAACATTGGTCCAATGATATTCGAGCTTGCCGCTCTCGACCCGGTACTCGAATCCGGGGATTTGCGTCGTCGTGAGATACTGGGCGAACACTTTGCTCAGATCGATGCCCGCTTCACGGCTGATATAGTCTTCCACCTGTTTCCCGGTGACGGTCTGGTGGTAGAACGTCTTGCTCAGCCCCCGCAGGATGTCGCGCCACTTCGCGTCGTCGTCGATGATCGCGCGAATCGTATGGAGCATGTTCCCGCCCTTGGGATACATGTCGCCCGAGCCTTGCGCATTCACGCCGAATGCGGGGACGATGGGCCGGTCGTTGCGGATGCCCAACCGCGCGCCGATCATGTAGGCCGCGCCGGCGCTCTTGCCCATGCGGCACTCGGTGTAGATCCCCTC
>QHTY01000235.1 GCA_003220985.1 Gemmatimonadota bacterium | reverse complement strand
CGCTCCCCCCGACGTCTAGTGTCCATCGTTTACGGCGTGGACTACCAGGGTATCTAATCCTGTTTGCTCCCCACGCTGTCGCGCCTCAGTGTCAGCAACGGCCCAGCAGAACGCCTTCGCCACTGGTATTCTTCCCGATCTCTACGCATTCCACCGCTACACCGGGAATTCCATCTGCCCCTACCGTGCTCTAGCTCGCCAGTCTGACCGGCAGCCCCGCAGTTGAGCCGCGGGATTTCACCAGCCACTTAACGTGCCACCTACGCGCCCTTTACGCCCAGTGATTCCGGACAACGCTCGCACCCTCCGTATTACCGCGGCTGCTGGCACGGAGTTAGCCGGTGCTTCCTTTGGAGGTACCGTCACCCACGATTCATCATCGCGTATTCGTTCCTCCCGACAGTGGTTTACAACCCGAAGGCCGTCATCCCACACGCGGCGTCGCTGCGTCAGCCTTGCGGCCATTGCGCAAGATTCCCCACTGCTGCCTCCCGTAGGAGTCTGGGCCGTGTCTCAGTCCCAATGTGGCTGGCCATCCTCTCAGACCAGCTACCCGTCGTCGCCTTGGTGGGCCGTTACCCCGCCAACTAGCTGATAGGCCGCGAGACTCTCCGCCGGCGCATCTTGCGATGCTTTCATCATTCGGGGATGCCCCTAAATGATCGTACGCGGTATTAACCGGCCGTTGGGCCGGCTATCCCCCACCGATGGACAAGTTTCTCACGTGTTACGCACCCGTCTGCCACTGAACCGGAGTTGCCCCCGGTCCCGTTCGACTTACATGTGTTAGGCACGCCGCCAGCGTTCGTCCTGAGCCAGGATCAAACTCTCCAATGATTGAAGAATTCGAACAGCTCTTGCGAACAACTGGAAAACTGTCGTCCGAATCAACGTCAGAGTTGAAACCCCTTGCGGCGCGCATCTGACACGGCGCGTCCGCTCAATCGGGGCCGCACTCCACACACTCGATCATCAATTCTCAAAGAGCGGCTACGCAAAAACTTCGTAGCGAGACGCGAATCCTAGCCGGGGGTCCGAGGTGAGTCAAGGGGGTCAAATATTTGAAGATACGGCCCTTCGGAGACGTGCTACTTGGCCTTGTTTTCGGACCGAAACCGATGCTCAAAACTCAGGTATAAGAACACCGATTTCCCATCCGGAAATGCGACCCCCGGCACGATCTGCAGCCCGCTCGGAAAATTGTACGCCCAGCGCACGCCGGGATTCATGACGACATCGTGGGCGCCCCCGCGCGGTTGCCCCAGCCACGTCACCTCCAGCATCAGGTTGAACGTGGGACGCGCGAGCCAGATCATGCTCGCGCCGAGGTTGTACGTCGTCAGCTGCGGCAGCGCGGTCACGCCGGCGTTCCAGTGACTCACGAGCGCCGGCGTGAGCGTCACGCTCGCGGGGACATTGAGCTGTACGCCGACGTGCCCGCTGCCGAGCCCGCGCGCCGTGCTGCCGGTCGGGAGAATCATCGAAAGGCGCGGCGCGATCGCCACGCGCGCATCGGCGCGGCGCAGCTGATAGCGGTAGTTCAACAACGCGTCACTGAACCCGATGGCCGACGGACTCTCCGTGCGTTGTACCGGTAGTGTGTAGCTCAGCTGATGCGTCTGGCCGCCCAGCGGCCACTCCTGCGTGAACGTGTAGGCCCAGGCCGCCGAGCGTAGCGAGCGCTGCCAGGCGCTGATGTGCTGGACCACGCCCGCCTCCTGATTGTACGCCTCTTCCATCAGGAAGCTGTTGTCGGCGATGCCCTGGGCGACGGCCCGACGGCCGGACGGCCCGACGGCCAACAGCGCGAGACCTATCCATAACGCCCCGCCGTTAGAGCGACAACGCCAGCCGCGCATAGTAGAATCCGCCGTTCATGCCGAACTGGGTGACGCGCCGGCTGTAGATGAAGCGACCGAAGCTCACGTTCGCAGGTTTGACCTGCTGGTCGGGATACGTGTTGAAGATGTTGCTGCCGCCGACCGCGAGCCGCACGCCGCCGAGCAACTCGTACGAAAGATCGAGGTCGCCTAGAGTCTTGGCACCGAAGTGCTCGTCGTTCGCCGGGTTGGTTGGGTGGTGATACTCGATCGATCCGTAGTATGTCGTCCGCCCGAGAACGCCGAACCGACCGCGCTGCCAGCGCGCCTGCACTGAGCCCTTCTGGCGAGGGAGCCCATCTTCGAGTCGGTTCCGATCCTCGGGGTTGAGAATGCGCACGCGGATCGTATCGAGGTTGCCGCTCGCGAAACTGTCGGCCATGGCCTGGGGCACATTGACGCGCGCCACCTCCGTCTTCGTGAAGCTCGCCGACCCAGTAAGGTTCAGCGCCCCGCCGCCGAGCGCCGTCGCATAGGCCAACACGATGTCGGCACCAAGGGTTTTCGTGTCCACTGCGTTGGCGAAGAACTGGGCCGTCGTCACTCCCTGGGCTTGAAACGGCGCGAGGATCTGGGCGATCCGCGCCCGGATGGCCGGATTGGGCTCGACCGCGGCGAGAGAGGAGAACTGGCTCGTGAGCACGATCCGGCCGTCGATCGTGATGCGATAGAGGTCTACGGTGAGCGACAAATTAGCGCGGGGCCGCGCGGTGATCCCCGCGCTCAGGTTCACGGACGTCTCTTCGGTGAGGTCTGGGATCCCGAACGCCTTCGTCACGCGGCTCTGGTTGTTGCTCGTGAGGATGCGGTTGAGGATCAGGTTGCCGCTCGCGTCGATGGTGAACTGATTGCTCACGTTGTTGAACCACACCTGCGCGAGCGAGGGCGCGCGGAATCCCGTGCTCGCGGCCCCGCGGAGGGCGATCGATGGCGCGAGCTCGAGCCGGGCAGCGACCTTGCCGTTGAACGTGCGGCCGAAGTCACTGTAGCTCTCGAAGCGTCCCGCCACGTCCATCAGGAAGCGATCGGTCACCTGGCTTTCGAGTCCTGCGTACACGCCCAGGCTATTGCGGCTGCGGTCGAGCTCGTTGGCCGGCTGAAACCCCGGGAAGACCTGGGCCCCGGATTCCTTAGGCGCCCCCGCGCTGGTCGTGTCGAAGTCCACCCCCGCCGAGTCGCCACCGTTGCCGAGCTGCCAGGAGGCCTCTTCGCCGGCGTCGATGCGGTACTCTTCCCGCCGGAACTCGCCGCCAGCCACGAACGAGAGGGACTGGAGCCCGAGGCGCGCGCCGAGCGGCCGGAGCAAGTCGAGGTTGCCGACGGTCTGGCCGAAGGTGAGTCGTCCCGCGTCGAACGTCGTGGGGCTGGCCGTGCCCATGGAGGCGTTGTTCGAGTGCTCGACGAAGTAGTGCAGCGCGTTCGTGCCGTGGGTGACGCTGAAGTCCACGTCCCAGCCATTGAGCGCACCGCGCACGCCGGCGCTCGAGGAGTTGTCATCGAGGACCGTGTGAATGTCGGGAAGGAACCCGAACGGATAGAGCTGCGGCACGACGCGCGCCTGCTGGCTGGGCAGTCGATAGAAGCCGGCCGCCAGGCCGTCGCGGTGCGAGATGCCGCCGAAGCTGTAGAACTCGGCGTGGTCGCTGAGTGGGACCATCGTGTTGTAAAAGGCCATCCCGACGGTGGCGGCGGCCTGGCCGAGCCGAATGGTGAAGTCTTCACGCGTGAGCCCGTTGACACGCAGCGCCGAGTCGGTACCCACCTGCGTGGTGACGCCGCGGAAGATGTCGTTGACCGCGTAGGGCGCGACACGGCTCGTCGGGCCGCGATTCAGATACTCGCCGGCGACGTTGAAGAACCCACGGCTGCCGACGCCGAAGCCGTAGTTGACCTCGGTTTTGATCTGGTCGCCGTCGTGCCTGCTAGTGATGTCCCAGACGCTCTGGCCACCGGCCGTCGTTCCAGTCGTCGTGGTCAGCTCCACCCTGTCGGTCTGCTCCTTCAGCACGATGTTGATCACGCCGGCGATCGCGTCCGATCCGTATTGGGCGGCGGCGCCGTCGCGCAGCACCTCGATATGGTCAATGGCCGAGGTAGGAATCGCGTTCAAATCCACGCCCACGGTTCCCCGGCCGACGGTGCCGTTGACGAACACGAGCGCGCTCGTGTGCCGACGCTTGCCGTTGACCAGGACGAGCACTTGGTCGGGACCGAGGCCGCGGAGGCTGGCGGGGTCGATGTGGTCGGTGCCGTCGGCGATGGTCTGGTGCGACGCGTTGAACGACGGCGCGAGGGTGGCGAGGATCTGGTTCACTTCGGTCTGGCCGATCTCCACGATCTCGGCGGCCGAAACCACGTCGACCGGGACGGGGGTCTCGGTCGCGGAACGCGCGGTGCGGGAGCCGATGACGGTCACCTCGGAGAGCGCCAAAGGGCTGGGCGTGAGCCGGAAGTTGGCGGTGACCGTCTCGCCGGCACCGACCGTGACGCGCTGCTCCGCAGCGGCGTGCCCGATGATGCGCGCCCGCAGGATGTGCGCGCCGGCGGGGACGCTCAGGTGGTATTCGCCGCGGGCATTCGTGACGGCGGTGCGCGCCGTGCCGACCAGCACCACCGCGGCGTTGGCGAGCGGCGTGCCGGCCTCCGCGGTGACGGTGCCGGTAACTGTGCCGGTCTGCTGCTGGGCGGCGAGGGGCGCCGACCAGGTTCCCACCACCAGTCCGAGCGCGAGCGTCGGGAATCGCACGGGAGCCTCCGGAAGTCGGTCCTTCGGTTATACGGCGGGGCCCGCGCGCCGTCAACGTCCCTCTATCTGAGGCCGCACGTGTTTTTCGTAACAGTCCGGACAATAGCCGTGACTGAACTGCGCTTCTGATCGCGCTTCGACATAGCGCTCGATCGATTCTCAGTTCTCCGACGCATCGCGAATGCGTTTGCAGTAGGCACATATGGGAAGCAACCCCTCGAGCTGTTGCACGTGTTGCCGCAGGCCGAGGATTCGCTCGGCGGCTTTGAGCCGGGCGCGCAGCTCGTCCACGTCGATCGGTTTGGTGATGAAGTCGTCGGCCCCGGCCTCCATGCCCTCGAGATAGCGCTTTTTTCCACCGGTCGCGGTGATCAAAAGGAAATAGCTGTAGCAGTCGGTCGCGCGGGCGCGCATGCGGCGACAAAGCTCTGGCCCGTCGACTTCCGGCATCTGCCAATCGGAAATGACAATTGGGAAATGGCGAAGCTGCAGGTTGGCCCAGGCCTCGCCGCCGTGCTCGGCTTCGGTGACGTCGTAGCCCAGTCCCTTGAGCACCGCGCTCAGCGT
>QHTY01000234.1:16583-20842 GCA_003220985.1 Gemmatimonadota bacterium | reverse complement strand
CATCAAGAAGGTTCCGGCGCTCCGCGGCAAGACGATCGTCAACCTGTTCTTCGAAGCCTCCACGCGCACCCGCGTCTCGTTCGAATTCGCCGAGAAGCGGCTGTCGGCCGACACCGTGAACGTGGCGGCGACGGGCTCCTCCGTCTCGAAGGGCGAGACGCTCGTCGATACGGCGCGGAACCTCGAAGCGATGCGCATCGACATGGTCGTGATCCGCCATCCCTCGTCGGGCGCGGCGGAATTCCTCGGCAATCGCATCGCGTCGAACGTCATCAACGCCGGCGACGGCAAGCACGAGCATCCGACCCAGGCGCTGCTCGATCTCCTGTCGATCCGCGACAAGCACGGCAAGATCGCCGGTCTCAAGGTCTGCCTGGTCGGCGATGTGCTGCACTCCCGCGTCGCGCGCTCGAACCTGTGGGGGCTCACCAAGCTCGGCGCCGAGGTCGCCGTGTGCGGCCCCCGGACGCTGATGCCGCGGGGGATCGAGGAGCTGGGGGTCCGCGTGTTCGGACGGGTCGAAGAGGCGATCGAGTGGGGAGCCGATGTGCTCAACGTTCTGCGCCTCCAGCTCGAGCGCATGGAGACGGGGTTCATCCCGAGTCTGCGCGAGTATTATCGCGTCTTCGGCGTGACACCGGAGCGGCTCGAGCGCTCGCCCAAGCCGATCACGATCATGCACCCCGGACCGATGAATCGCGGGGTCGAAATCGACTCACGCGTCGCTGACGGCCCCCACAGCATCATCCTCGATCAAGTCACCAACGGCGTCGCGGTGCGCATGGCGGTGCTGTACCTGCTCGCCGGCGGCCGGGCGGAGCTCGCGGATGCCGCAAAGCGAGGGAGCGAGTGAGCCGGCCCATGGTGTTGCAGGGCGGTCGCGTCATCGATCCGAGCCGCGACCTGGATGAACCTGCCGATGTGCTCATTCAAGACGGAAAGATCACGGCGGTCGGACGCGGCCTCACGGCGCCGGATGGTGCCCTTGTCCGCAACGTGAAGGGCAGGATCGTCGCACCGGGGCTCGTGGACCTCCACGTCCACCTGCGCGAGCCGGGCAACGAGGACGAAGAGACGGTCGCGAGCGGCGCGCGCGCGGCCGCGGCGGGCGGGTTCACCGCGATCTGTGCGATGCCCAACACCGACCCCGTCACCGACAATCAGGCGGCCGTCGGGTTCATCGTGCGGCAGTCCGGCCTCGCCGGGCTCGCGCGCGTGCATCCAATCGGCGCGGTCTCGATCGGCCAGAAAGGCGAGCGACTGGCGGAGTTCGGGGAGATGGTGAGTGCCGGCGCTGTCGCGGTCTCCGACGACGGCAAGCCGGTCGTCTCCAGCCATCTCATGCGGACCGCCTTGGAGTACGCCCGCACGTTCCATGTCCCGGTCGCCGATCACTGCGAAGATCCCACGCTCGCGGCCGGCGGCGTGATGCACGAAGGCCTGGTCTCCACGCGCCTCGGTCTCAAGGGGATTCCGGCGGCCGCCGAAGAGATCATGGTGGCGCGCGATGTGGTCCTGGCCGAGCTGACGGGCGGGCATGTGCATCTCTGCCACATGTCCTGCCGTGGCTCGGTGGCCATCATTCGCGAGGCGAAAGAGCGGGGGATCCGTGTGACCGCCGAAGTGACGCCACATCATTTGACGCTCACGGATTACGCGTGCGAGGAGTATGACACGCACGCCAAAATGAATCCGCCGCTCCGCGAGGCCGCCGACGTCGCCGCCCTCCGTGGCGCGCTCAAGGAGGGTGTGATCGACTGCATCGCCTCCGATCACGCGCCCCACGCGTACGACGAAAAGGAGGCGGCCTTCGACGATGCGCCCTTCGGGGTCGTCGGCCTCGAAACCGCGTTCGCCGTCGCGCATACGGAGCTGGTGGAGAGTGGCCTGTTCACGCTGCCCCAGCTGATTCGCCGCATGAGCACGGATTCCGCGCGTGTCTTCCATCTGCCGGGCGGGGGGGGCACGCTCGCGCCGGGGTCGGTCGCCGACGTTGCCGTCTTCGATACCACGGCGAAGTGGTCCGTCGACCCGGCCGCGTTTCATTCCAAGAGCCGCAACACACCGTTCACCGGTCGCGCGCTGACGGGGCGCGCGGTCCTCACCATCGTCGCCGGCACGATCGTCCACGAGCTGTGAACGCGAGTGCGGTGGCCCGGCGCATGGCGCTGTGCTGCCGGCAGCTCGCGGCGCAGGGACTGATTGCGGGCCGGGACGGAAATCTGTCGGTGCGTCTGGGCGCGGATCGCGTGCTGGTTACGCCCAGCGGATTCATCAAGTCGCTCCTCGAGCCGGCCGACATGGTGGAAGTCGATCTGGCCGGACGGCCCCGCAAGCGCGGCACCCGCAAGCCCACGAGCGAGTTGGACTTACACTTGCGCATCCTGCGCCATCGCCCCGACGTCCACGCCGTGGTGCACGCGCATCCGCCTGCAGCTACAGGGTTTGCCGTTGCGGGCGAGGAGATTCCGGGCAATTTGTTGCCGGAGCTTATCTTCGTGGTGGGACCGGTGCCGCTCGTGCCCTTCGGGATGCCAGGGACGCCGGAGCTTGGCGACCGCATCGTCCCATACATCACAGCCGCACGTCACCACGCGCTGCTGCTGGCAAATCATGGCGCCGTGACGATGGGCCAGACACTGGACGAGGCCTGGATTCGCATGGAGAGTCTCGAGCATGCCGCACGCATCATCGCCGCGGCGCGTGGGATCGGAGAGCCGAAACCCCTGACTGCGCTGTCCCTCGAGAGACTCGAAGCCCTGCGCGCCCAAGTGCAGCGGGAGAAGGATGCCTAAGGGACCGTCCAAGAGTGCCGCGGCGATTCAGCGGCTGTTGGAAGAGCGGCGCCAGTACGAGGCGTGGCTCGCGCGCATCACCGCGACTCCCGACTCGGCGCCGGAGCACGTCCGCACCCGAGTGAAGGCCGACTACGAGGCGCGACTCAAGGCGGTCACCGAAGAGCTCAGAGCCCACGCCGACGCCGCGCGCCAGCTGATAGCGCAGCGCAAAGAAACGCTGCTCGAGCTCCAAAAACAGGAAAAGGCGGCCGCCGAGCGGCTCGCGGAGATGGAGCTGCGGCATGAGGTCGGCGAGTACGACGAAGGGCAGTGGGCGCAGGTCCACAAGGATGCGCTCGCGGATCTCGGCGCGGTACGCGACGAGCTGCTGAATGTCGAGCGCGACATCACACGGCTCGAGGAGCTCGACGCGCTCGTGAAAGCCAAACCGACGGCCCCCTCACGGGGCGTTGAGGCGGAACTCACGCTCACCCCTTCGCCGCCGCCCAAATCCGAGAAGCGCAAGACACCGATGGACGAACTGGCGTTCCTGAAGTCGGTGACGGAAGACGACAAAAACGCGCCGTCGCCGCGGCGCGCCAGTGGCGCGCAGTATCAGATCGACGAAAACGCGACACCGGTCGCGCCCGAGGACGAGGACGCGCCCGTCGAGAAGACGCTGAAATGCCGCGAATGCGGGACGATGAATCTGGCGACGGAGTGGTACTGCGAAAACTGCGGCGGGGAGCTGGCTGCGATGTAGCTACGCCGACGCTTTTGCCTGGAGCTTTTTCACGAGCGCCGCGAGGCGGGACTTCTGCCGTGCGGCGTTGTGTTTGTGGATGAGTCCCTTGCGTGCGGCGCGATCGAGGACGCGGGCGGCGAGCGCGTACGCTGCGGCGGCCGCCTCGGCGGTAGCCGCGACGCGCACGTGCTTCAGCGCAGTGCGGAGTGACGAACGTTGGGCCCGGTTGCGGATGGTGCGTGTGCGCGCCTGGCGCATCGCCTTCTTCGCGGATTTGATCTTCGGCATAGCGCGGAAACTAGACGGTAAGTTGCGTGGGGTCAAGACTATACATATCTTTTGCCGTCACCTACCCGAGCACCGCTATCTCGTTCGAGTTCTTCGTCTGGGCCCCGGTCTTGCTGTTCTCGATGATCGCCCACGAATATGCCCACGCCGAGGCCGCCTACCGGCAGGGTGACTCCACCGCCTACATGCTCGGGCGGCTGACGTTCAATCCCCTCAAACACATCGATCCGTTCATGACGGTGATCCTGCCGTTAGTGCTGTGGTTCGGATCGCATGGCACCTACACGTTCGGCGGCGCCAAGCCGGTGCCGGTGAACCCGCGCAACTACCGGCAGTATGTCAGAGGGGATGTCATCGTCTCGCTCGCCGGGATCGTCGTCAATCTCGTGTTGTTCCTGATCTTCACGGCGCTGTTTGCGACCGTCGGCACGATCGCCGAAGCGGTACCG
>QHTY01000234.1:10326-16548 GCA_003220985.1 Gemmatimonadota bacterium | reverse complement strand
GACCCTCGAGATTCTCCAGCGCATGATGTACTACGGCATGTGGCTCAATCTCGTGCTCGCGTTTTTCAATCTGATTCCGATCCCGCCGCTCGACGGTAGCCACGTTTTCTACCATCTGTTACCGCCCGGCGCTGGCATGCAGTACCGGCAGCTGCAGCGCTTCGGCTTTCTGCCGATCATGCTCGTCAGCTTCGTGATGCCGGGGGTCATTCAGTTCTTCCTGTGGCCGGCGGTGAAGCTGATGCGGGTTGCCTTGGCCATGGTGATTCCGGTCGCCTTGCCGAACGGGCTGCCTTCATGACGGGTCCCCCCATCCTCCGCGATCCGGGCAACAGCGGCTTCGTCGTCGAGCTCGAGAAGTTTTCGGGCCCGCTCGACCTGCTCCTGCATCTCATTCGGGAAGACGAAGTCGATATCACGGATCTGCCGATCGCCAAGATCGCCGATCAGTTCCTCTCAGTCATTCAGGATCTGGGGCTCAACCAGGCGGCCGACTACCTCGAGATGGCGGCGCGGCTGCTGCGGATCAAAGCGCAAATGCTGTTGCCGCGGCGCCTCGGCGACGACGAATGGGAAGATCCGCGGGCGGAGCTGGTGCGCCGGCTGCTGGAATACCAGCAAATCCGTGAGCTCGTCGACTGGCTGGGACATGCCGCGGACGTTCGCGCCGAGCGTTTTGGCCGCGGCTATGAGGCACCGCCTCCAGACGCCCCACCGGCGCCGCTCCAGATCGATTTGAACGACCTGCTCGCGGCCGCCGAGCGCGTCATCGCGCTCATCCCGGAGCCGATGTTGCACCGCGTCGTGCCGCGCCCGCTGGACGTCGAGGGGGCGACCGCGCGGATCACGGCACTCCTGGCCGAACGGGAGCAGGTGGCGTGGTCGGATATGGTGGGGCCTGCCGCCACGATCGTGGATGTGCTGTCAACCTTTATCGCGCTGCTGGAGCTGGCCAAGCGCAGCGCGCTCACGCTGTCACAACCTGAACCATTCGGCCCGATGGTGATTACGCGTGCAACCCCTCGCGACGCTGCTTGAAGCCGCGCTGTTTGCGGCGTCCCGCCCGCTCACGCTCGAGGACCTCGCTTCGCTCGACCCGGGGGCGGGAGAACTCGCCGTGCGTGCGGCGATCGACGAGATCCGATCGATGTACGGCGAGGAGCATGGCGTCGAGCTTGTCGAAATCGCTGGGGGGTGGCAGTTCCTCACGCGCCGCGAATACGCCGAGACCATCGACCGGGCACAGTTTGCGCTGCGGCCGCGTCGGTTGTCACCGGCAGCGCTCGAAACCCTGGCCATCATTGCCTATCGCCAGCCGGTGGGGCGGCTGGAGGTGGATGAGATCCGCGGCGTCGACTCCGGGGCGGTCATCGACAAACTGCTCGAGCGCGGTCTCATCGAGGTCGTGACCCGCGGCGAAGGTCTGGGCCGCCCGCTGCTCTATGGCACCACGCCCTCATTCTTGGAGATTCTCGGACTTAAGGACCTGGAGGATCTGCCGCGGCTCGAAGAGTTGTCTGTGGCCCTCCGGCGTCCTGCCCCCGTCGACGAGCCCGAATGACCCTGATGCGCCTGCAGCGCGCCTTGGCGCGCGCGGGCGTCGCGTCACGCCGCAAGGCGGAAGACTTGATCCGCGCCGGCCGCGTGCGTGTGGACGGCACGCCGGCGACGATCGGGATGAGCGTCGATCCCGGCGCGCAGAAAATCACGGTTGACGGCCGCGCGGTACGCAGTGCGACGCGCACCACCTGGCTTGCGCTCAACAAGCCGATCGGCTTCGTCGTCAGCCGCTCCGACCCTGAAGGGCGCCGCACGGTCTTCGGGCTTCTCCCCAAGGTTCCGGGTCTCACGTACGTTGGTCGGCTGGACGTGATGACCTCCGGGCTGTTGCTCCTGACGACTGACGGTGCGGCCGCCCACCGGCTCATGCATCCGCGCTACGAGGTGCCTCGCACCTACTGGCTGGGCGTGCATGGCGCCGACCCCGGCGCCATCAGGACCGCCCTCGCGCAACGCATCGTGATCGACGGCCGCGCCGTGCACATCGTCGAGTCGCGCGTGCGGCCGCAGGGCAAGTCGGTCGAGATCGAGCTGACGCTGGCCGAAGGTCGGCAGCGGATTGTGCGCCGCATCGCGGAAGCGCTCGGTCTCAAAGTCGAATGGTTGCACCGCGTCGCCTATGGCCCCGTGCGGCTGGGCAAGCTGCCGGAGGGTCAGTGGCGCGAGCTCACCCGGCAGGAGATCGGAACGATCGAGCGACTGCATGGACCTCGCTGACCGGACGGTGATGTTGCTGGGCGGGAGTGGTCAGGCCAATGTTCGCGCCCTTGCGGGCAGCAAGGCGCCGGCGCTCGCGGAGGCGGCGTGGCGCCTGGTCGCCACGGACGACGCGCTACGACAGCAGATTATCTCGGTTGGGTTGCCGATTGTGGCACCAGACGGCAAGACTGTCTACCGCGGCAGTAGTGTCGTCGTGCCGCCGGACCCCAGAGTTCGGGCAGCGACGTGGAGTGGAACGCGATCGAGCCTGAAGACCCGATCGAGCCCTCCCGCTTCGCGACGTGGGTCTTTACGGTCGAAGACAAGGGGACGCGTATCAAGCGCTGATGGCCATTGACACGGGAGCAGTCGACCGCGCGCTCGGCGCGATCGGCACGACGTTCCGGCTGACACGCTTATATCCGCCGTCGCACCCGGCGGTGCTCGAAGCGATGCGCCACATCACCGCCTCGCTGCCGGCACTCGCCGGGCTGGGGTCGGTGGAGTGGAAGATCGGCGCGACGGGCCTGCACTGGCATGGCCAACATTTGCTGCCGCGCAACACGCAGGTCGCCGAGCTCGCCGGACTGCTATTCGCGCGCGGCGTCCGTGCGATTCAAGTAAATCCGGGCGTGACCCCTGAGCATTGGCTCGGCCTGTTCGGCGTAGCGGTGGGGAACGTCGCGCCCGATGACGCCGTCCTCGGACGCATCACGGTGCACCTGGGCCGACGCGCGACTCAGCGCCTGTCGGCGGCGCGCGCGCTCGATGAAGCGCCAGCCGCGCCTGCGGTCGCCGCCCCTTCGCCGCCGCCGTCAGAGACGGTCGCTCCCTCGCGTTCGAGCAATGTGTTACGCCCGAATGTTCTGCCGGCCGATGTCGAAGCACGGCGCGCGGTCACGGCATTGCTGGCCGCGGCGGAGCCGGTGGAACAGCGTGCGAGCATCGAACAGTTGCGGCAGCTCACACCGGACGTGATTGCGTTGCGCGATATTGGCGCGGTCGCCGAGGTGGTCGCCGGCCTCGATCGCTCGCTCGGTAAGATCCAGGATCCCGAGATCCAGGAGGCGATCGGTGAAGTGGCGGGGGCGCTTGCGGACGAGGCTATTGTGGAGCGTATGGTGGCGCGCTTGGGAGAGGCGCGGGTGCCGCCGGCCGAGCGCGCCCATCTCGTGCATGCGGTCGGCGCCTTGGGGGCGGTGTCCGCGGGGCTGGTGGTCGACGCCTATCTGCACGCGGCCCCGGAGCGGCGCGAAGCGTATCGTGCGGCAATGCGGGCGGCGGGTGAGCGCACGGTCGAGCTGCTGCAAAGCCGGATCGACAGCAAGGTCCCCGAAGTGGTTGCCGCCGCCGCGGAGTTTCTCGGGTTGACCGGAAGCCCACAGGTTGCCGAGTCGCTCATTACTTTGACACGCCACGGTGATGAGCGCGTGCGTGAAGCGGCGCTGCTCGGGCTCGCCGAGCTCGGGGGGCGCGAGATCTCGCGACCCGCGATGCCCGCGCTGAAGGACGAATCGGTGCTGGTGCGCACCGCCGCGGCGTGGAGCAGGAAAAAGACGAAGGGGTATTGGCTGCGTTGCTGAAAGCGATCGGCCAGCTCGGGGCCAAGGAAGCCCTGGAAATACTGGCGAAACTCGCCGAGCCTGGTGGAAAGCCGCGCCGCACGCCGTTCGTGCGTGCGGCGGCGATCGAAGGGTTGGCGCGGCTCGATCGAGTAGAAGCGAAGGCGTTGCTGGAACTCTACGCACGAGATAAGGAGCCCACCGTGAAGCGGGCAGCGGAAGCGTCTCTGAGATGACGACACGCACGGCAAAGACGAACGACGCGGTGCTGACGCAAAGCATCACGCGCGAAGTGGCGAAGCGCGTCGTCGGCCAGGAGGTCATGGTGGAGCGGCTGCTGATCGGTCTGTTGACCGGTGGCCATGTGCTGCTCGAAGGCGTGCCCGGGCTCGCCAAGACGCTCGCGGTGCGCACCGTGGCTGAATGTCTGAAAATCACGTTCTCTCGCATCCAGTTCACGCCCGACTTGCTCCCCGCGGACGTGATCGGCACGATGGTCTTCGACCAGCGCTCGCAAGAGTTCTATCCCAAGAAGGGTCCGCTCTTTGCGAACCTCGTGCTCGCCGACGAAATCAACCGCGCGCCTGCGAAAGTGCAGTCGGCGTTGCTCGAGGCGATGCAAGAGAAGCAGGTCACGATCGGCGGGGAGACCTTCTATCTCGGCGAGCCGTTCCTGGTACTCGCAACGCAAAACCCGATCGAGCACGAAGGCACCTATCCGCTTCCCGAGGCGCAGCTCGACCGCTTCATGCTCAAGGTGCGCGTCGGTTACCCGTCCCGAGATGCGGAAAAGGAGATCGTGGGCCGCATGGCGTCGGGCCGGCCCATCGAAGTCCAGCGCATCGCCGAAGCCGATGACATCCTTGCCGCGCGCAGCGCGATCGCCGAGTTGTTCATGGATCAGAAGGTCGTGGACTACATCGTAGACGCCGTGCGCGCGACGCGTGAGCCGCAGGCGGTTGGTTTGCCCGAGCTCAAGCCGCTGATCGCCTTTGGCGCCTCACCGCGCGCGTCGATCTATCTCGCGCAGGCCGCCCGCGCGCACGCCTATCTGCGTGGCCGGGCGTTCGTCGTGCCGGAAGACGTGAAAGCGATGGCGTTCGACGTGCTGCGTCATCGCGTGCTGCTCACGTTCGAGGCCGAAGCCGAGGATATGAACGCCGACCAGGTCATCGCGAAGATCCTGGAGGCCGTGGGAGTGCCGTGACCTTCGAAGGCAAGGAGCGGCGGCGCGGCGGGACTCCCGCCCACCGGGTGCGCCGGCGGGCCGTCACCGCGGAAGTGCTCCGGCATGTCAAGGGGATTGAGCTCCGCGCGCGCAGCCTGGTCAATTCGCTGTTCACGGGGGAGTACCGGTCGGTCTTCCGTGGGCAGGGCATCGAGTTCGCGGAAGTCCGTGAATACCAGCAGGGCGACGATTTCCGGGCGATCGACTGGAACGTCTCGGCACGCATGGGCCATCCCTTCGTCAAGACGTTCATGGAAGAACGCGAGCTCACGCTCCTCCTGATCGTGGACCAGTCCGGCTCGCTGCATTTCGGCCGCCCCTACACCAAAGCGGGGCTGGCGGTGGAGGTCGCCGCCGTGTTGGCGCTCGCCGCCGCGCGACACAACGACCGCGTCGGCGCGCTGCTCTTCGCCGACGCCCCGGAATACGTGGTGCGACCCGCGAAGGGCCGCCCGCACGCGCTCCGGGTCATCCGCGACCTCGTGGCCTTCGCTCCGCGGGGCCGGGGCACGAACCTCGGTGGGGCGTTGACCTATGCCGCGAAGCTGCTGCGGCACCGGGCGATCGTCGTCCTCCTCTCGGATTTCCGGGCCGCCGACTGGGAGGTCCCGCTCACGCAACTTGCCGCGCGCCACGAAGTGGTGGCGATCACTATCGACGATCCGCGGGAGTACGATCTCCCGGACGCGGGGTGGGTCGAGCTCGAAGACGCGGAGACGGGGCAGCGCCTGCTCGTGGACACGAGCCACGCGCCGACGCGGACGCGGATTCGCGTCGCCGCCGAAAGGATGCAGCAGGAACGCAGTCGGAAGCTGGTGCAAGCGGGGGTCGATCGCGTGTCGCTCCTCACGACCGTCCCGTACGGTGTGCCGCTGCGGCGCGCCTTCGCGGAGCGCGCGAAGCGCTTGAGCCGATGATCAGTGCGACGCTCGTGTGGCTGCTGCTGCAAGGCGATGGCTGGACCGCTTCGCCGAGCCGGCCGACGGTCGGCGATACGATCCGGCTCGAGCGGACGGTGCCCGCGCCAGGCGGGTGGCGCCTGCGCACGAGCAAGCTCGCCTCGGGCACGGTTGCCGAGCCGCTGGGCGATCCGGCGGTGGTCGCCACGGCTGCCGGCGGCTGGGTCGTGCGCCATACGGTGGTGGCGTGGACACCGGGCGACATCACGCTCGA
>QHTY01000234.1:354-10295 GCA_003220985.1 Gemmatimonadota bacterium | reverse complement strand
GTACGGCGGACTCCCTGTCGGGCGGCACAGCCGCGTTCCACGTCGCGAGCGTCATTCCGGACAGCGTGAGGGCGCCCGCGCCGCAACCCGCCGTCGGGCCGCTGCGGCTGGCGCGAACCAGCCCGATTCCCGCCGTCGTCGCGGTCATTCTCGCCGGCGGTGCGCTGCTGCTCCTCATCGCGTGGCGACACCGCGGCCCGCGCGTCATCGCGACCGGTGCCCCTCCGGGGCTCGCGGCCCAAGGGGACGCCCCGGACGCGCGCTGGCTGTCCGCCGGCGAGCCGAAGGCGGTGGCGGCGCGAGCGACCCAGGGCCTGCGGCGCGCGGTGGCGCACGCGATTCCCGCGGCGCACGAGGCGCTCAGCACGGCGGAGTTTCTGGAGGCGGTCGAACGGGCTCGGCCGAACGCGCCGCTGCGCGACCTGCGTGAGCTGCTCCATGCGCTCGATCAGGTCGCGTTTGCGACGGCGCACGGCGTGGAAGTCGCGCCACTCGCCGCGCGCGCCCGCGCCCTCGCGCGCGAATTCGGCGCGAACGGATCGTCGGCATGAGTTTCGCGCGACCCCTGCTGCTGTTGCTGCTTGCGGCGCTGCCGCTGTGGTGGTGGTGGCGGCGCCAGCGGCTTGCGAAGCTCGCGGGTGCGCCAATGAGCGATGTCCGACCGGCGCTCGGACCCGTGGAGCGGTTGTGGATCGCACGCCTGCCGGCCTCGCTGCGATCGGTCTGCCTCGCGGCGTGGATCGTCGCCGCGGCTCTCGGGTCGGCGCGCGCCGAGCTGCGCAGCGAAGGGATCTCGCTCGTGTTGGCCGTCGATATCTCCAGCAGCATGCTGGCGGAAGACTTCTCGCCCGCCAACCGGCTCGATGTCGCTCGGCGCACGGCGACCGAATTCGTCCGCGCGCGGTCTTCGGATCGTATCGGGCTGGTCGCCTTTGCCGGGCAGGCGCTGACCCAAGTGCCCATCACGACGGACTACGAGGTGCTGGAGGAAGCGATTCGGCAGCTGCGCGTCGGCATTCTCGAGGATGGCACCGCGATCGGCACCGCGATCGCCACGAGCGCGAACCGGTTACGCCGCGCCCCCGGGAAGAGCAAGGTCGTCGTCCTGCTCACCGACGGTGAGAACAACAAGGGCACGGTCGATCCGCGCACGGCCGCGCAGGCCGCGGCGACATTCGGCGTCAAGATCTACACGATTGGCGTCGGCACACAGGGCGAGGCGCCGGTGCCAACGGGGCAGGGGCCGCTCGGCCTGCGCTATGAGACGATGCCGGTGAAAATCGACGAGCAGCTGCTCGATGAAGTCGCACATACGACGGGCGGTCGCTACTTCCGCGCGACGGACGCGGCGTCGCTCTCGAACATTTTCGGCGAGATCAATCGCCTCGAGAAGACGCCGGTGCAGCATCTCGTGTATCATCGCTACGAGGAAGCGTATCGCGTGCCGCTCGGCCTCGGGCTGCTGGCGCTCGCGCTCGAGCTGGTGCTCGCCGGCACATTCGCGGTGCGGGTCCCGTGATCACGTTCGACGCGCCCATCGTCGTGGCACTCGCGCCCGTGGTCGCGGCCGCGGTGTGGTCCATGGCCGCCTGGGCGCGCCGTTCGCGGCTGCGGCGCGCGGCGGCCTGGTCGGAGGCAACGGGCCGCATCGCGCGCTCGGCGGGGCAATTCGGCGCGCCTGCCTTGGGCCTCGCCGCCGGGCTGGCGGCGGTCGCGCTGTCGGGACCGCGTTGGGGTGAAGAGCGCATCGTCACCGAGACGCGCGGGCTCAACCTCGTGCTCGCGATCGACATTTCGCGCTCGATGCTGGCGGAAGACGTCAAGCCGAGCCGGCTGGGGCGCGCGCTGCGCGAAGCGCGCCGCCTGGTGCAGGACCTCGATGGCGATCGCCTGGGGCTCTCCGCCTTTGCCGGGACGAGCTACATCCTTTCGCCGCTGTCCGTCGATGGTTCGGCACTCACGCTGTATCTCGATGCCTTGGACCCGGATGTGGCGTCCGAAGGCGGTACGTCGCTGGGCCCGGCACTGGCCCAGGGGATCGATCTCCTGCATGCCAGTCCCGAGATCGCCGATCGCGTGCTCGTGATGTTCACCGATGGCGAAGCGCATGACTCGGTGGAGCAGGCGGTTCAAGAAGCCCGCCGGCTCGCCGGACTCGGCATTCATTTGATCCTGGTGGCGGAAGGCGGGAAGCAGCCGGTCAGGATCCCCGTGCGCGACGATCGAGGCACACTGGTCTCCTGGCAGCAGGACGAATCCGGAAAACAGATCCTCACGAGCCGGCGCGACGACGGGCTGGGTGCGATCGCGGACGCCGCGCAGGGCACGATCGTCGCGGCCGAGCTACCGGATCAGGCGGGCGCCNNTCTCGTCGCCTCGTACAAGCGCGCCACGGCGACGGAGAGTCGCACGCAGCGCGGCCGGCCGCGCGCCTGGATTCCACTGCTCTTGGCCGGTCTGGTGCTGGCGGCCCAGACGTTCACCCGACGGACCGCCGCGCTGATTGGTCTGCTGCTGTGCGTGGTCCCGGCGCTGCAAGCGCAGCGGCCGCGCTCGCCCGCGGAGAAAGCGTGGGACAAGGGGGACTCGCGGGCCGCGGCGGCCGCGTATTTGGCCGAGCTAAAGACGCACGAGGACGATGACACGGCATGGTACAACACCGGCACGGCGGCGCTCGCCGCCGGCGATGCCGCGCTCGCGCGCTCGACGCTTGCCCGCGCGGCCGCCTCACTCGATCCCGAGCTGCGGTTTCGGGCGCTCTACAATCTCGGTCTCCTCGGGCTGCGCGAAGCGAAGTCAGACAGCGCCAGTCGCGATGCGCATCTTGCGGATGCCGAGCGCGCGTACCGCGAGGCGTTACTGCTGCAGCCGGACAACATCCGCGCCAAATGGAACCTCGAGCTCGTCAAGCGGCTGCGTGGTGGCGGCGGACAGAACGCGCCTAACCCCCCTCCGCCGCCGTCCGGCGGGGGAGGGGGAGGGGGAGCCGCACAACCACCGCCCCCGCCGCCGCCCCCGCGTGGCGGCGGTATGAGCGAGTCGCAAGCCGATCAGGTGCTGCAGTCGATCGGGCAGGAAGAGCTGCGCACGCGGCGTGATCGCACCGGTCGGACGCGCCGCGCCGCGCCGGCGGGAGTGAAGGACTGGTGACGCTGTCGCTGCTCGCTGTCTTGGCCCTCGTACAGGGGGCTGAAGTCACGGCGAGCGTCGATCGCACGCAGCTGCGCGTCGGCGAGGAGCTGACGCTCACGGTGCGCGCGCGCACGCGCTCCGCTGATGCCGTCGAGATCGTCCTTCCCGCGCTGAACGGATTCGCGATCGTGGGCTCCCGCGACATGACGGAAGTCGCGATCAACGGCGCCTCCGGTTCGACGCGGACCACGGTCCGCGAGCTCCAGTTGCGGGCGCAGCAGCCCGGCGCGCTGCTGATCGGGCCGGTGCGGGCGCGGCAAGGCGGCAGCGTTGTAGCGACCGATCCGATCCTCGTCACCGTGGACAGTGCGGCTGATCGCACCGCGCTGACGCTGAGCCCGCTGGCCCGTTCGCTGCTCGAAACCACGCCCGCCCCGATCTCGCGGCGCGCCGATCGGGTCGCACTGACCATGCTCGTGCCGAGCGACACGGTGTTCGCGGGTCAGCAGGTCGATGTGATTGCCGCGGCCTGGATCCCACGAGATTTGGATCAGCGCATGCGCCGGCCACCCTTCCTGACGCTCGTTACGCCGGAAGGCGTATGGGCGTACCCTGCCGCGACGTCATCCGGCGTTGCGCTCTCCCGGCAGGTGAGCGGCCGGTGGATAGATCTGTTCATCGCGCATCAGGTCGTCTTTCCGCTCACGCCCGGGCGGTTGATCATCCCGCCGGCCTCCGTCGAGTACGCGCTTCCGGTGACGTTCTCGTTTTTCAGCCGCGAGGAGCGGTACACGCTGCGCAGCGACTCGATTGCCATTACGGTCCTGCAACTGCCGCCGAACAGCCCTACGACGAACGTCGTCGGCGACAGCCTGAGTCTCGATCTTCAGGTGGATCCCGCGACGACGCGTGTCGGCGAGCCGCTGGAAGCGTCGGTCACGGTCACCGGCATCGGCAACGTGGCGTTGTGGCCCGAGCCCGTGCTGCGCTGGCCCACCGGGTTTCGCGTCTACCCCGCGCAGACCGAGGTCCGCGTTGCGCCAGTGGCCGGGTGGATCGCCGGCGCCAAGACATTCCATTTTCTGGCTGTGCCGGATTCCGCCGGCAACTTCAAGTTGCCCGAAGTGCGGTACCTCTACTTCAACGCGACTGCGCGGGGAGGCCGGGGCCCCCGCTACGAAACGGCGATATCGTCACCGCAAGCGGTGGCCGTTGGGCCCGGTGCCGAGCCTCGTGCCGCGCGAGTGCTGCCGCCGCTGCTGCCGGCGCGCGGCGAGTTTGTCAGCGAGCGTCTGGGCCGGCGCCTTGGGAAGGAAGGGTGGCTCCTGGTGCTGTTCGTGCCACCGCTCATCGCCTGGCTGGCGCGGCGCCGCCGGCGTCAGGAACGCACGTCGGCCGGCGCGACGACTGCTGGACCGGCGTTGTCGCCGCTGGGCCGCGTCGAGCGCGAGTTTCTGGCGGTGCTCGCGAGTCACGTCTCGGATCCGTTCGCGCGCGATGGGGATGGCCTGGCGCAAGCGTTGCGCGCTGCCGGCGTGGAGAGCGCCGTTGCCGATCACGTCAAGCGACTCCGGGACCGGCTGCGTGCCGCGCGGTATGGGCCCCGTGGCCTGGGCGACACGGCCGAGCTCGCGGCGGAGATCCAGCAAGTGCTGCGGGTGCTGGGTGCCGATGGGCCGACCGGAACACGCCGGCCGCACGTGGTGGTGACGATGCTCGTGATTGCTCTGGTAGGGGCGCAGCATGCTGCGCCCCTGCGGGGCCAAACCGTCCAGGCCCAGACCGCCAGCGCGGAGGCATTATTCGAGGCTGGGGCGCTGCGCGCTGCCGCCGATTCGTTCGCCGCGCGCGCCACCCGCGACCCGCAGGATCCGGCGCACTGGTACAATCTCGGCGCCACGCTGTATCGCGCCGGCGCGGACGGCAAGGCCACCGCGGCGTGGATTCGCGCGGCGCGCCTCGCGCCGCGCGATCAGGCGATTCGGCGGGCGCTGCGGCTGCTGCCGGCACCGGATCCCGTGACCGAGCAGCTCCTGCGGGTCGGCTGGGCGACGCCATTCGAATGGGGATTCCTGGGCGCGGCGAGTTGGCTGGTCCTGTGGCTCGCGGTCGCCGCGGGGGCGCGCCGCCGCGTGCCGCTCGCGCTGATCGGCGCGGTTGCGGTGGTGGCCGCTGGTCTGGGCGCGACCGAGTGGCAGCGGCGGAATCAGCCGGTCGCGGTGGTGACCGCGGACGCGGCACCGGTCCGAGCCGCGCCGTACGGCGCGGCGAGCGCGGCGACGACACTGCTGCCCGGTGGTGCGCTTCTGGTTGGCCGCAGCTATGGTCCCTGGCGCGAAGTGTCCCGCCAGGACGGCATTCACGGGTGGGTGCTGGCCGAGGAGATCATCGGACTGTGAGCGTCGTCGCGCGCGCGCGCGTGCAGCTGCTGGCAGAGCACGTCGCGGATCAGATCGCCGCCGGCGAAGTGGTCGAGCGACCTGCCTCCGTCGTCAAAGAGCTGGTTGAGAACGCGCTCGATGCCGGCGCGCACGCGGTGCGCGTGGAGCTCGAGGACGGCGGCAAGACGCTGATTCGTGTCAGCGACGACGGCTCGGGCATGGATCGCGAGGACGCGCGGCTCGCGTTGCAGCGCCACGCCACGAGCAAGATCCGGACGGCGACCGATCTGATCGGTGTCGCAACGTTCGGCTTCCGCGGCGAAGCGCTGCCAGCCATTGCGTCCGTCTCGCGCTTCGAGCTGGAAACGACCGGCGACGGCGAAGCCGGGGCGACACGCCTCCGGGTGACCGGCGGCAAGCTGGAGGGTGAAGACGCGTCCGCCCGCCAGCGGGGCACGACCGTCACGGTCCGCGGCCTGTTCTACAACACACCAGCGCGGCGGAAATTCTTGCGCGCCACGGCCACCGAGACCCGCGCCGCGGTCGAGGCGCTCACTGTGCTCGCCCTCACGCGCCCGGACGTCGCGTTCTCGCTCACGAGCGACGGTCGCGTTCTGCTCGACTGTTCGCCGGCCACTCGCCTGATCGATCGCGTGCATGCGTTGTGGGGTGCCGAGCTGGCCGATACGCTGCTCGCGGTCTCGCATCGCGCGGGGCCGCTGGAAGTGACCGGGCTCGCGCAACGACCAGCCCAAGCACGTCCCGCGGGCCGTAAGGGGTATGTGTTCGTCCGCGGCCGGCCGGTTCGCGACCCCTTCATCCTGCGAGCGGCGGAGGCGGGCTATCGCTCGACCATCGCGCCGGGTGACCGGCCGTCCTTGCTGCTGTTTCTCGATCTGCCCGGCGATGCGGTGGACGTGAACGTGCATCCCGCGAAGCTCGAGGCGCGGTTTCGGGACAAGTTTTTTGTTGAAAGGGTGGTTGAGGAGGCTGTGAGGGAAGCGCTTGCACCACTCGAATCCGCTGCGCCCATTGGTGGTGTCGGGTTTCAGGTGTCTGGTGCCTGGTTTCAACGTGAAGGATCGGTTCAGCCAACGGCAGGAGTCCCGCTGGAGCTGTTCCGTGCGGAGTCCCTGACACCCGACACCAGGCACCAGACACCGCTTTTGCAGGTCTTCGACACCTACATCCTTTTCCAAACCGATTCCGGTGTAGCGATAGTCGACCAACATTCCGCCCACGAGCGCGTGCTGTACGAAGACGTGATGCGTCAGCTTTCCGGCGATGGCGCGCCGGCGCAGCGCCTGCTCCTGCCCCTGACGCTCGACTTTGCCCCCGCCGAGCTCGATGCGATCGAGGCGCATCGCGAGCTGCTCGCGCGCATCGGGTACGAAATCGAGCCGTTCTCCGGCCGCAGCATCGTCGTCCACACGGCGCCGAATCCCCACCCACGTTTCGAGGCGGCGCGGTGCCTGCAGGAGCTCGTCGCCGATCTCGCCGGCGGCCGGTTTGGCGGGTGGCAGAACCGGCTCGAACGATTCGCCGCGACGTATGCGTGTCGTGCCGCCATCAAGGCCGGGCAGACGCTCGATGCCGACGAGATGCGCCAGCTCATCGTGCGCCTCCTCAGCGCCACGCTTCCCGCGCACGATGTGCACGGCCGGCCATCCATGGTGCAGCTACCCAAGGAAGAATTGGAACGTCGGTTTGGTCGTTCGACATCCTAAAGGATGCGCTCGGCAGGACATTGTCCTTAAGGACAGTGTTTGCCGAGCCCAGGCTTTAGCCTGGGAATGACCGAACGACCCCTTACCCCCGTTCTCGTAGGCCCCACCGGCGTCGGCAAGACGGCCGTTGCCGTCGCGCTCGCATCCCTCACGCCGATCACGGTTATCTCTGCCGATGCCCGCCAGGTCTATCGCGACCTCGACATCGGCACCGCAAAGCCCGATCGCGCCACGCTGGGGCGCGTTCCGCACCGCGGGCTCGATCTGATCCATCCGGGAGAGCGTTACAGCGCGGGACGATTCGCGCGCGACGCCGCGGGATGGATCGCGGAAGCCCGGGCCGCCGGACGCCCGCCCGTCGTCGTGGGCGGAACTGGCCTGTACATCCGCGCGTTGGCGGAGGGACTGTTCCGCGAACCGCCGTTCGATCCCGCGCGACGCGAGCAGCTGCGCCATTGGTGCGAGGCGCTCCCGGGCGCCGACCTGGCCCGTTGGGCTGGGCGGCTCGATCCCCAGTTTCTTGGCGGTGGGCGCCAACGCGCGGCGCGCGCAGTGGAGGTGGCGCTGCTGACGGGACATGCGCTCTCGTGGTGGCAACGCGAAGCGCGCGAGAGCGGAACACTACATCCCTGGTACATTCAGCTCACCGTACCGCGTGAGGTGTTGCACCGCCGGCTCGCGGCGCGGGTGGACGACATGCTGCGAGCGGGACTTGTGTCCGAGGTGCAGCGCGCGCTGGCGACGGGTGTGGCGCCGGATGCGCCGGGATTCGATGGGATCGGATATCGGGAGGTCGTGGCAATGCTGAACGGCGAGTTGCCGGAGAGCGAGTTGCGCGGCACGATACTCGTCGCGACGCGACGCTACGCGAAGCGGCAGGAGACGTGGTTTAGAAACCAACTACGGGATGCGAGAAGCGGGATGCGGGATGCGGAAGGCGTGTGGACTCTTGACGCATCTGACGACGCTCAAACGATTGCGGCTCAGATCTTCGAACGCTGGGGGCACATGACGCATCCCGCTTCTCGCATCCCGCATCCCGACTAATGCGAATCGGCATTACGTGTTATCCGACCTACGGCGGCTCGGGCGCCGTCGCGACGGAGCTGGGGCTCGAGCTCGCGCGACGCGGCCACGAGATTCACTTCGTCTCCTACGCGAGCCCGTTCCGCCTGCGCGGCTTTGCCGAGCGGGTGACGTTTCATGAGGTCACGCAGCTCGAGTATCCGCTGTTCGAGCAGTCTTCCCCCTATGCGCTGGCGCTCGCGGTCAAACAGCACGAAGTCGCCAAGCGCGAGCAGCTCGATCTGATGCACGTTCATTATGCGATCCCGCACGCCGCCACCGCTTGGCTCGCGAAGCAGATGCTCGAGCACGAAGGATTGAATCTCAAGATCGTCACGACGCTGCACGGCACCGACATCACGCTGGTCGGCCAGGATCCTTCCTACTACACGCTCACCAAGTTCTCCATCGAGCAGTCGGACGCCGTGACCGCCGTGTCGGCGTACCTGCGCGACGAGACATATCGCGCATTCGGTTGCGAGCAGTGCGATCTGGGCGTCATCCCCAAGTTCATCTCCACCGTCGAGTATCATCCTCCCACGGACGACGCGTTCCGCAAAAGACTCGCGCCCAAGGGGCACCGGATCCTGGTCCACGTATCGAACTTCCGGCCGGTGAAGCGCGTGGGCGATGTCGTGCAGATCTTCGCCGCCGTGCGCAAGACGATGCCGGCGACGCTCGTGCTCGTGGGTGATGGACCCGACCGCGACGCCATCGAACACCAGGTGGACGGGCTCAGCCTGCGCAAGAATGTCCGCTTCCTCGGCAAGGTCGAAACCGTCGGCGACGTGCTCCGTGGCGCGGATTTGTTTCTGCTCCCGTCCGCGACGGAATCGTTCGGTCTCGCGGCGCTCGAAGCCATGGCCTGCGGCGTACCGGTGATCGCGAGCGCGGTGGGAGGGATGCCCGAGCTGGTCGAGGAGGGCAAGACTGGTTTCCTGGCGCCGCCCGGCGATGTCACCACCATGGCCGCGCGGGCCGTGCTCGTGCTGCAGGATGCCGCTGAACACGCGCGTCTCAAACAGCAGGCGGCCAACCGCGCGCTCGATTTCTCCGCCGATAAGATCGTGCCGCGCTACGAAGCGCTGTATGAAGAGGTGCTCTCGTAGTGGCGGTCTGGCGGCTGATTCGCGCGCCCAATCTGTTGATCGCCGCCGCGGGCGTCCTCGCCGGCGGCTGGATCGCGCTGGCGCGCATCGGAGCTCCGAAAGAGCTCCTGTTCGCCGCGCTGTCCGGCATCGCACTCGGCGCGGCCGGCAACACGTGGAACGACATGCGCGACATCGCGGCCGATCGGATCAATCGGCCTGACACGCGTCCCCTCGCCGCCGGCGCGCTGCCCAAAGACACCGCCAATTTCCTCGTCTTTCTCGGCACGTTGCTCGGGCTCGCGGGCGCGGCGTTGGTGAGCGGCCGGCAGGTTGTTGCGGCCGTTGCGGCCCTTGTCGTCATGTTCGTGTACTCACCGTTTCTGAAACCGCGCCCGCTCATCGGGAACCTCGCCGTGGCGCTCGTGGCCGGCTCGCCGCCGTTTTATGGCGCGCTCGCGGTCGGTCTCCCGGCGGCTGGCGTCGTCCCCTGGATTCTCGCGGCGTGGCTGCATTTTGTGCGCGAGGTCGTCAAAGATGTCGAGGAT
>QHTY01000234.1:0-321 GCA_003220985.1 Gemmatimonadota bacterium | reverse complement strand
GCGGGCGTCGGCTTGCTCTTCGTCCCCGACAGCCTGCCCGTGCCGCGCGCGGCCGGCTACGGCGGCGCGTACTACCTGATCGCGCTG
This sequence comes from Gemmatimonadota bacterium, assembly GCA_003220985.1. GTDB lineage: Bacteria > Gemmatimonadota > Gemmatimonadetes > Gemmatimonadales > GWC2-71-9 > 20CM-2-65-7. The sequence continues at coordinate 234 of QHTY01000234.1, read as the reverse complement.
TTCGCGCAGCTGGCGGTGCTCGTGGCCGCTACGTGGCTGATCTTGGGGAAGGTGGAACGGGTGAGTGCGTTGCTCAAAGGCGCCATGGTGATTGGGCTCGTCGCGCTGGTCGCGGGAAAGGTCGCATGAATCTCTGGCAAGCCATTCTGCTCGGTCTCGTGCAGGGACTTACCGAGTTCCTGCCGGTCTCGAGTGACGGGCATCTCGCGGTGATCGGCCATGTGGCCGGCGTGC
>QHTY01000233.1:14738-17154 GCA_003220985.1 Gemmatimonadota bacterium | reverse complement strand
GCAGGGGTATCCCCCACCGGGCGTCAAAAAAGCTCCAGAACTACCGTTTTTGCCTGTATTTAGCGATATTGTCCGACCCACAAAAACAGCTAAACACAGGAGTCCTAAATGGTGGCAGCCCTCCCCCTGAAGCGTCCCGTCAAGGTCGGAGAACTGGTCCGGCGCCGGCTGCGTGAGCTCAAGCGCACGCCGCGCGAGTTGGCGGATGCGGTTCAGGTGTCTGAGATCTACATCGCTGACCTCGTCGCCGGACGGCGGCGTCCCCCGGCCCCTGGCCGTATGGACGTCTACGCGCCGATGACCAAGTTCCTCAAGCTGCACCGGAACGATCTCCCCACCTGCGCGAAGGCTGAGCGGGATGGGGAAACCAAGAGCAAGCGCCGGCCCCATCCGGAGATCCGGCGCCAGTTCCTGGCGCTGTGCCCGTCATTGCCCGGCGTGTGGGGCGCAAGGATGGCGTCATGCTCGAGCGTGTAATCGTTGGGCGCCTGCTCGAAGTGGCGCAGGGCTTCGTGCGTCGCCAGCTCGATGACGATGTCGGCATCCGCATCGCGGCGAGCCGTGAAGGCTGCAGCTATCTCGAGTGGCGGATGAAGCTGATGGAGTTCCTCGATGCGACGCCTGAAGGGCTGACGCCGGATGACGGCGCGGAGTTTGTGCGGCCGCGCATCGCGGGGTGGGAGATCGACATGGATACCCAAACCATGCGGATCGTGTTGCGGTCACAGGATCCGGCGCCCCGTCAGGTTAGAGCGCTGAGCATCTGACAAGACGGTAGATAAAGCGACGGTAAAGGACGGTAGGTGAAACGACGGTAAGGGTCTCGCGCCCTTACCGTCGCTTTTTTACCGTCGCATCTTCTACCGTCGCTTTTACTACCGTCGCTTCTTCCATCCGGAGCACCGATGCTTTCGATTGTTGTTGCAACATTGCTGGCTTTCCAGCAGCCGCCCCCGCCGCCACAAGACACGACCAAGCGCGATACCACCAAGGTCAAACTCGACTCATTGCCGCTCAAAACGACGCGCACGGTGAGCTTCGAGACATCGGAAGCCACCTGGATGTCGCTGGACGTCTCGCCGGACGGCAAGACGATCGTCTTCGAGCTCCTCGGCGATCTGTACACCATGCCGGTCACGGGCGGCACGGCGACTCGTATCACCTCCGGGCCCGCGTTCGATTCGCAGCCGCGGTGGTCGCCGGACGGCAAGCGCATCGTTTTTCTGACCGACCGCAGCGGCGCCGAGAACGTTTGGCTGAGCGATCCGGATGGCTCGCACTCCAAGGCGCTCACGAAGGGCACGAACAACCTGTTCGCCTCGCCGGAATGGACGCCGGACGGCAACTACATCGTCGTATCGCGGACGAGCGGCGTCCTCGGCTCGGTTTACGAGCTATGGCTGATCCATAAGGATGGCGGCGCGGGCGCCGCCATGTTGCGCGTGCAGCCCGGTCCCAACCAGCCGCCGCCGATGAATACGCTGGGCGCAGCCTTCGGAAAGGATCCGCGCTATATCTGGGTCTCGCGCCACCGGGGCGGCTTCGGCTACAACCTGCAATACCCGCTGTGGCAGCTCGCCATCTACGATCGGCAGACCGGCCGGCTCTTCACGCAGACCGACATGTACGGCAGCGCCATGCGTCCGGTGCTGTCATCGGACGGCAAGTGGTTGGTCTACGCGACGCGGTACGACACAGAAACGGGGCTGCGGCTGCGCGACTTGGCGAGCGGCGACGAGAAGTGGCTCGTCTATCCGGTCACCCGCGACGACCAGGTCCCGATTTACCCGCGACCTCTATCCCGGATACGGGTTCACGCCCGATAACCAGGCCATCATCGTCTCGTATGGCGGCAAGATTCACCGCGTCGCGGTGCCGTCGGGGCAGGTGACCGATATCCCGTTCACCGCCAAAGTCGACCAGCAGCTGGGGCCGATGGTCCATCTGCCGATCCGTGTCGACACGGCGCAGGTGTTGGTGCGGCAGATTCGCAACGCGTCGCCCTCGCCGGATGGCAAGCGCATCGCGTTCAGCGCGCTGGACCGGCTGTACGTGATGGATCTGCCGAGCGGCACGCCGCGACGGTTGACGAACGATTCGGTGAAGGAGCAGGTGCCCGCCTGGTCGCCCGACGGGCAGTGGCTCGCGTACGTCACGTGGACGGATCACGGTGGGACGCTGAACAAGATCCGAGCGACTCCTGGCAGCCGGCCCGTGCGCCTCACGACCGACAGCGCGTTCTTCGATACGCCGGTCTGGTCCCCGGATGGCGCGCGCATCGTGGTCGTGAAGGGTCCCCGGGCGCCCCGCACCGAGGAGCATTTTGCGCCGGGATACGAGCTCGATTGGGTACCCGCAGCGGGCGGCGCCCTGACGAGGATTTCTCCCATCAATGCCGCCGGGCGACCGCACTTCA
>QHTY01000233.1:4082-14664 GCA_003220985.1 Gemmatimonadota bacterium | reverse complement strand
GGCTACACCTACCCCGGACCCGGCGCCGAGCCGAATAACGCCGATGAGATCATCATCAGTCCAGATTCGGACCGCGTTCTGGCGCAGGTCGGCAACTACGTCTACCTGGTGACGATGCCCCTCATCGGCGGCCAGACGCCGGCGGTCAACGTGTCGGATCCGTCGTCGGCGGCGTTCCCGACCAAGCGGCTCACGATGATCGGCGGCGACTTCATCGGCTGGACGAACGACGGCCGGCTGGCGTTCTGGTCCATCGGCCGTTCGTTCCTCCGGTGGGATCCCGCCGTCGCCGACTCGATGGACAAGGTGAAAGCGCGGACGGATTCGATTCGCGCCGACTCGCTGAAGGGCGATGCATTCAAGGCGCTGGCCGACTCGGTGCAGAAGCGGCTGCGCGCGCGCGCGGATTCTCTCGCGAAGCAGCCGGCCTACGAGCCGGTGCGTGTGGACGTCGCGATCCGCGTGCCGCGCGACATTCCGCGCGGTACGGTCGTCCTGCGGGGCGCGCGCATCGTCACGATGAAGGGCGACGAGGTCATCGAGAACGGCGACGTCGTCGTCACCGACAATCGCATCGTTTCGGTCGGGGCGCGCGGCGCAGCCCCCGCCGGCGCGCGCGTGATCGATGTGTCCGGGAAAACGATCATCCCCGGGTTCGTGGACGTGCACGCCCATCCCTGGCCCACCTGGGGCATTCACGAAACGCAGGTGTGGAAATACCTCGCCAACCTCGCGTGGGGCGTAACGACGACGCGCGATCCCCAGACCTCGACGACCGACGTCCTCACCTACGCCGATCTGGTCGAGACGGGGGAAATCCTCGGACCGCGCATCTTCCACACCGGTCCGGGCGTCTTCTGGGACGAGGACTTCAAGAGTCTCGAAGACACCCGGCAGGCGCTGCGGCGCTACAGCGATTTCTATCGCATCAACACGATCAAGATGTACATGACCGGGAACCGCAAGCAGCGGCAGTGGGTCATCATGGCCGCCAAAGAGCTGGGCTTGATGCCGACGCTGGAAGGTGGGCTCGACTTCAAGATGAACCTCACCACCGTGATCGACGGCTACCCCGGCTCGGAGCACAGCTATCCGATCATGCCGCTCTACAAGGATGCGGTGCAGCTGATTGCCCAGTCGGGGATCACGTATACGCCGACGCTGCTCGTGTCGTACGGCGGCCCCTGGAGCGAGAACTTCTTCTACGAGCGCTACGACATCCACGACAATCCCAAGGTGCGGCGCTTCATGCCGCACGACGAGATCGACCAGCGCGCCGAGCGGCGTCCGTGGTTCCGGGAGAGCGAGTACGTCTTCCCGCGGATCGCGGCGTCCGCGAACTCGATTCTCCAGGCGGGCGGCCACATCGGGCTGGGCGGCCACGGCCAGATGGATGGCCTGGGCGACCATTGGGAGCTGTGGGCGATGGCGGCGGGCGGGATGTCGAACCACGACGTACTGCGCGTCGCGACGATTCACGGGGCGAACGCTATCGGCATGGAGCAGGATCTGGGCTCGCTGGAGCCGGGCAAACTGGCGGACTTGATCGTGCTCGATTCGAATCCGCTCGAGGATATCCACAACACGAACACGGTGCGCTATGTGATGAAGAATGGACGGCTGTACGAGGGAGACACGCTGAACGAGGTCTGGCCTCGGCAACGGACGCTGCCCCGCATGTGGTGGTGGGGAACTGAGCCGGCAAAGGCGGCTGAGACGCTACGCTAGTCTTTGCAGGGGCTTGGTTTACTGAGCACTTCTAGTTAGGTTTCCCATCGCAAGGAACCGCGAGCTGGCATCCCTCAAGGACAGTCCCGCTCAGGGACTCCGTCGCTGAACACACGCACGGTTTTCTCCCCAGGTTCAAAAAACTGAAGCTACGTCCATGTCGAGATGAGATTGGCTCGTCTCGGGACGTGCGTGTGTACATGAAGGAGTAGTATGCCATTTGCATCACTGGGCCTAGCGCCCGAACTGGTTCGCGCGGTCGCCGATGAAGGCTACGCGCACCCAACCCCCATCCAGGCGGAAGCGATTCCCCTGGCCCTCGCGGGCCGCGATCTCATCGGATCGGCCCAAACCGGCACCGGCAAGACGGCCGCGTTCGTGCTGCCCATCCTGCAGCGGCTGTCGCCAGGCAAGCGCGGCACTTTGCGGGCCCTGATTCTCGTGCCCACGCGCGAGCTCGCCGAGCAGGTCGCCGCGAGTATCCGCGCCTACGGGCGGCACACCCATTTGAAGGGCGCGGCCGTCTACGGCGGCGTCGGGATGGAGCCGCAAACCCGCGCGCTGAAACATGGCGTCGACATGGTCGTCGCCACGCCGGGCCGCCTGCTCGATCACATGGAGCGGGGCCACGTCGATTTCTCGCAGCTCGAGGTGCTCGTCCTCGACGAAGCCGACCGCATGCTGGACATGGGATTTGCGCCCGACGTGCGGCGCATCCTGAACGCGCTGCCGGAGGAGCGCCAGACGATGCTCTTCTCGGCGACGATCTCGCCCGAAGTGGACGCGCTGGCGCGGCGCGCCCTGAACGGTCACGCCTCGGTCGAAATCGGCCGCCGGGCCCAGACCGCCGAGGGCATCGAGCACGTCATCGTGGCGGTCGACAAGCTGCAGAAACGCGGCGCGCTCGGCGCGATTCTCAAGGCCAAGCCGGCCGGCCAGACGCTGATCTTCACGCGCACGAAGTACGGGGCGGACAAGCTCGTCACCTTCCTCAAGCGCGAGGGGATCCCGGCGAACGCGCTGCACGGCGACAAGGCCCAGAGTCATCGCCAGCGTACGCTCGATCAATTCCGCAGCGGGGCGGCGGAGATCCTGGTGGCGACGGACATCGCGGCGCGGGGGATCGACGTCGAAGGGATCCGGATGGTGGTGAACTTCGATGTGCCGCAGGATGCCGAGGTGTACGTCCACCGCGTCGGGCGCACCGCCCGCGCCGGCGCGCGCGGTTTGGCGCTGACGCTCATCTCACCGGATGAATGGCTGCTGATGGCGGACGTCGAGCGGCTGATCGGGCAGAACTTCCCGCGGGAAGTGATTCCGGGCTTCGAGCCCTCCGTACCGCCGCTGCAGCCGCGGCTCGCCGTTGCGGAAGCGCCGAAGCCGGAGCGCTCGTTGCGGCCCCGTAGAGGCGGAAAACGACGGTAGATATATCGACGGTAGGTGCTACGACGGTACCGTCGTCTCACCTACCGTCGGTTCTCTTACCGTCGTATCACCTACCGTCAGTCTTTAGTCTTCAGCGTTCTTATGAAGTTCGCGACCGGAGTCGCCGCCAGCGTCATCAATCGGATGCTGCCGCGTGACGCGAGCTCCACCGAGACCCGGGCGATGGTTTCGTTGTCCGGACAGTCCACGATGCTCACAAAGTCGTAGGGGCCCAGCACGGCGTACTGCATTGTCACCTTGGCCCCGAACTTTTCGATCTCTTTGTTCACTTCCTGCAGCCGCTTGGGATTGTTTTTGAGCGCCTTGGCGCCTTCATCCGTCAGGTTGGACAGCAGGATGTAGGTGGGCATATGGCTCAGCTCCGTTTCTCAATAGCCACGTAATCCCGCTTCGCCGGGCCGGTGTACACCTGGCGCGGGCGGGCAATCTTCTGCTCCTTGTCGAGCAACATCTCCTGCCATTGCGCCAGCCATCCCGGCGTGCGCCCGATCGCGAAGAGCACCGGGAAGATGTCCACCGGGAATTTCATCGCTTCGTAGATGATCCCTGAGTAAAAGTCGACGTTCGGATACAGCTTGCGCGAAACGAAGTATTCCTCTTGCAGCGCGATGCGCTCGAGCTCCACCGCGATGTCGATGAGCGGATTCTTGCCGGTGACGTCGAACACCTGCTCGGCGATCTGTTTGATGATCTTGGCCCGTGGGTCGAAGTTCTTGTAGACGCGGTGGCCGAACCCCATCAGCCGCACTTCGCCTTTCTTGACGCGCTGGATGTAGGCGGGAATCGCGTCGATCGAACCGATCTCGCGCAGCATGCGGAGCACTTCTTCATTCGCCCCGCCGTGGAGCGGTCCGTACAGCGCTGCCGCCGCGCCCGCCATGCACGAGTAGGGATCGGGATGCGATGATCCGATCCCGCGCATCGCGCTCGTCGAGCAATTCTGCTCGTGATCGGCGTGCAGGATAAACAGGACGTCCAAGGCCCGCTCCAGCACGGGGTGCGGGCCGTATTTCACCTCGGTCGTCTTGAACATCATGTTCAAGAAGTTGCCCGTGTAGCTCAAGTCGTTGTCGGGATACGCGTACGGCATTCCCACCGAGTGGCGGTGCGCAAACGCCGCGAGGGTCGGCGTCTTGGCGATCAAGCGGACGATCTGGTTGTTCCGCATCTGCTCATCCGCGATCCGCTTCGCCTCGGCGTAGAATGTGGAGAGCGCGGCGACGGCGCTGACGAACATCCCCATCGGATGCGCGTCGTGGTGGAAGCCGTCGATGAACTTCTTGATGTTCTCGTGGATGATCGTGTGATGCGTGACCTGGTAGACCCAGGCGTCGAGCTCCGCCGCCGTCGGGAGCTCCCCGTGCAGCAGCAAATACGCGGTCTCGAGGAACGTGCTCTTTTCGGCCAGTTGCTCGATCGGGTAGCCGCGGTACTGGAGGATGCCCTTGTCGCCGTCGATGTACGTGATCGCGCTGCGACATGCTGCGGTATTCATGAACGCGGGATCGTAGGCCATCAGTCCGAAATCGTCATCCGACGTCTTGATCTGCCGGAAATCGGCGGCGCGGACGGTTCCGTTCTGGATCGGCAGCTCGTAGCTCTTGCCGGTACGGTTATCGACGACCGTGAGTGTGTCCTTCGGCACTCCTAGGTCCTGGATGTTGGAGGCCGAAAAGATAACCTGCTTTTTTGGCCTTTACCGTCCCTTACCGTCATTCTATCTTGGCAGCCGTGGCTCAGCCCCGCCCCAGTCTCTATCCAACCCGCTCGAGTGCCGGTGCGCTCTTGGGACAACAGCTGGCGGCCCGCGGCTACCAATCGTGCATCTTGCTCGGGATTACGCCGGAAGGCGTCGAGATTGCGGCCCATGCTGCTAAGGCCATGGGGGCGCAGTTCGACGTGCTGGTCGCATCGTTCATTAAACTGGGCGCGAATCTCGCACCCATCGGTGCCATGGCAGAGTCGGCGCCCGCGGAGATGGATCCCGATTTCCAGCCGGGCATGAATCTGCTCGAGAAGTTGCAGGCGGCGATCGACGAGTCACGGGCGCGCGTCAAACAGGACCTCGTGCTGTATCGGACAGAGCGGCCCGTGAAGAAACTGGAAGGACGCACGGCGGTGATCGTCGAGGGCCAGATCGTCTACCCGTGGAAGGTGCTGGCGGCGGCCAAGGCCGCCGCAGGGCTCGGCGCGCGTGAGGTGGTGATTGCGACGCCAGTCGCGACGCAGCCGGCGGCGGATCGGATTCGGGCGCGGCAGTATGCGTTCGTGTGCCCGAGCGTGGTGATGGAACAAGAAGGGCATCCTTCGCCATACGGCGACGCAGGCGCTGATGCACCGGAGCGCTTGAAGAGCATCATGATTGCGCATCAAGCGGCGTGGCACCGCCTTGTAAAGTCCCATCGTTACTTTTCCCGCTCGTGAGCATGCCTCGCTGATTTCTTGTCCCTGTTTCGTATCGATGTATGAGAGATCCTTCGCGAGACGAATCGCCACGGACAGTTCGGAAAGCGACCCCAGACTCATATCGAGAAACCGTCGAAACTCCGCGCGTCCGCGTTTTGCCGCCCCCTCAGCAATGTTCGCGGCGGTGGAAAAGGCTGCCCGACGCATCTGGGATACGAGACCGTATCGTTCGTGAGTTGGGAACTGAGCTGTGATTCGATACGTGACGAGAGTCAACGCATAGCATGCGTGCCACGCGTCGAATCGCTCGTAAGGCATCATGGGGGAAAAGGTACCGATGACGATGTAAAGGGATGAATCAAAAACGCGCAGCTAGGACCTAAATAACGCGACGCGATCCGCCCATCCGGCGATCCGCCGATCCGACCTACTCAGCCAGTTCGACGATGTCTCTCTCTAACCAGCGGTGTTCCCCGGCCAGGATTTCCTGCGCGAACTTGTACGTAGGAACATCTTCGTTGCGCCGAGCGCACCCGACGCCGCGCCTGCCGGCAGAACAAGTCGGCCAGCTTCACGGCCCGGACCCCGGCGGCGGGGTCGCGCGCGAACAGCCGTTGCGCCCGCGAGCACGTCGCCGCCATGGCGAACAGCTCGCCCGCCACGTCGACCAGACGGAACAGCACGGACTGCCGCAGCTCGAGCTTTGGTCCGAACCGGATCATCGAGTGGAACACGCTGCGCGCGAGCCGCCGGCAGCTCCGCTCGACGAAGCGCACGTGCTTCGCGAGCCGCCCGAATTCGGCGTAGCGCGGCCAGAGGCTCCAGCCGATCCACCGCGAGGGATACCACCAACCGTAGAACCCCGCCGAGCGCGCCAGACCGGCGAGCCGCTCGCGCGGCGTTTTCCCGGGCATCACGACGTCGCCCGCGACCTGGAGATGCTTGTCGACCGCTTCGCGCGCGATGAACAGGTGCATGATTTCGGAGGAGCCCTCGAAAATCAGATTGATGCGGAAGTCGCGCATGATGCGCTCGACGGGCACCGGCGTCTCACCGCGCGCGCGCAGCGAGTCGGCGGTTTCGTACCCGCGGCCACCGCGGATTTGCACGGTGTCGTCGATGATGCGCCAGCCGGCTTCGGAGTTGTACAGCTTGGCGATCGCCGCCTCGAGGCGGATGTCGTACCCACCGCGCTCGGCCATCGCCCCGCACAGCTCGGCGACCGCTTCCATCGCGAGGGTGTTCGCGGCCATGGAGCCGAGCTTTTGCGCGATCGCATCGTGCTGGCCGATCGGCCGGCCCCACTGCACGCGCTCGGCGGCCCAGCGGCGCGCGATCTCGAGACAGCGCTTCCCCGCGGCAACCGAAGAGATCGGCAACGTGAGCCGGCCGGTGTTCAGCGTAATGAGCGCGAGCTTCAACCCTTTGCCCTCGCCCCACAGCACGTTTTCCTTGGGCACACGGACGTTGGTGAAGCGGATCACGCCGTTGTAGAGCGCCTTCAGACCCATGAAATGGCAGCGATACACGACTTCGACGCCGGGCCAGTCCATCTCGACGATGAACGCGGTGATCTGCTTCTTCTCTTTGCCCCCGACCATCTTCGAAGGCGTGCGCGCCATCACGACCAGCAGCTCAGCCTTGGTGCCGTTGGTGCACCACAGTTTTTCGCCGTTCAGGATCCAGGCATCACCGTCGTCGCTCGGGACGGCGCTCGTCTCCATCGCCGCTGGATCGGACCCGACGCCGTGTTCGGTCAAGGCGAATGCGGAGATCGCACCTTTGGCGAGACGGGGGAAATACTTTTTCTTCTGCGCCTCGTTGCCGAACATTTTGAGCGGCTGGGGAACGCCGATCGATTGATGCGCGGAGAGCAGTGCGGTCAGCGAGCCATCCACCGACGAAACGAGCTCGATCGCCTTCATGTACGAGAGCTGCGACAGGCCGAGCCCCCCGTACTCGCGGGGAATCTTGATGCCGAAGGCGCCGAGCTCCCGCAGGCCCTGAATCACGTTCTCGGGGATTTCGCCTTCCCGATCGATGCGGTCGGAGTCGACGTCCTCGCGCAAGAACCGCTCGAGCTTGTCGAGGAACGGCTTGGCGCGGGAGACTTCGTCAGGATCTTGTTCGGGGTAGGGATGGATCAGATCCATCCGCAGGTTGCCGAGGAAGAGCTCGCGGACGAAACTCGGCGCCGCCCACTGCTCCTCGCGTGCCGCTTCCGCGACTTCACGCGCCTCCGCGGCGCTGACCGGGCGTTTTGGCTCTGCGAGGGTAGCCATGCTTCCTAAATGTAATATCTTCACCCCGTTCAGCCCGCCGTCAGCCTTTCGTGAAGGAGCTTCCTCATGTCGCGTACGCTCTTAGTGCCCCTGCTGCTGGGGTTCGTGGCGGCAGCAACGTTACCCGCCCAGCGTCCCGCCCGATCCACACGGGCCCGTGCCCGAGCCGCCGAGCCGGCGCCCATCACGATCCCCTATCAGCGGTTCACATTGAAAAACGGGTTGACGCTGCTGGTCCATGAGGATCACAAGGCACCCATCGTTGCCGTGAACATCTGGTACCACGTGGGCTCGAAGAATGAGCGGCCGGGCCGGACGGGGTTCGCGCATCTCTTCGAGCACCTGATGTTCAACGGCAGCGAGCACTTCAACGACGACTACTTCCAGCCCTTCGAGCGCATTGGCGCGACGGATCAGAACGGCACCACGAACAACGATCGCACCAATTACTTCGAGAACGTCCCCACCACTGCGCTTGATGTCGCGCTGTGGATGGAATCGGACCGCATGGGCCATCTGCTCGGCGTCATCGACACCGCGAAGGTGAACGAGCAGCGGGGCGTCGTGCAGAACGAGAAGCGCCAGGGAGAAAACCAGCCGTACGGCAAAGTCAACTTGCTGATGGCCGAGGGCGCGTTCCCAGCCGGTCATCCGTATTCATGGACGGTGATCGGCTCGATGGAGGACCTGAACGCCGCCTCCGTCGAGGACGTGAAGAACTGGTTCCGCACGTATTACGGACCCAACAACGCGGTGATCGTACTGGCCGGCGACATCACGCCCGAAACCGCGCGGCAGAAGGTCGACCAGTACTTCGGCGATATTCCCGCCACGCCGCCGATCGCGAAGCAGGACGTCTGGATCGCGAAACGGACCGGTTCGCACCGGGAGATCATGCAAGATCGCGTGCCGCAGGCGCGCATCTACAAGCAGTGGAACATCCCGCAGTTCGGATCGGCGGACGGTGACTACCTCGATCTCGTGACCGACGTGCTCGCCGCGGGCAAGACCTCGCGGCTCTACAAGCGGCTTGTCTATGACGAGCAGATCGCGACCGACGTCGTCGCGTACGTGGACCTGCGGGAGATCGCGGGACAACTCGTGATTCGCGCGACGGCCAAGCCGGGTGGCGATCTCGCCCGCGTCGAGCGCGCCATCGATGAAGAGCTCGCCCGGTTCATCGGGCCCGGGGGGGGCCCGACGCCCAGCGAGCTGCGCCGCGTCAAGACGCAATCGCGCGCCAACTTCATCCGCGGCATCGAGCGGATCGGCGGGTTTGGCGGCAAGTCAGACGTCCTGGCGATGAACGAGGTGTACGCCGGCAACGCCGACCATTATCAGGTGACGCGCCAGCGCATCGCGACCGCGACCGCGGCGGACCTGCGATCGGCCGCCGCGCGCTGGCTCGGCGACGGCGATTTGGTCGTCGAAGTCCGCCCGTACCCGGCGTACGATGTCGTAGCGAGTGGGGCGGATCGCTCCAAGCTGCCCGCGGCCGGGACACCGCCCGACGCTCGCTTCCCTGCGATCGCTCGCGCCACCCTTCCGAACGGTCTCAAGATCGTGCTCGCCGAGCGTCACTCGATTCCGCAGGTCAACCTGACGCTGCTCATGGACGCCGGGTACGCCGCCGATCAGTTCGCGACGCCGGGGACCGCGAGTCTCACCCTGGACATGTTGGACGAAGGGACACGGACGCGCACGGCGCTGCAGATCAGCGACACGTTGTCGCAGCTCGGCGCGGATCTCAGCGCCGGCTCACAGCTCGACGTCTCGAGTGTGTCGTTATCGACCCTCAAGGAGACGCTCGATCCGGCGCTCGACATCTTCGCGGACGTCGTCCTCAATCCGGCCTTCCCGCAGGCTGATTTCCAGCGGCAGCAGCGGCAACGGGTCGCGCGCATCCAACGAGAGAAGGTGCAACCCGTGCAGATGGCCTTGCGCGTGTTTCCGCAGCTGCTCTATGGCGCCAAGCATGCCTATGGCAATCCGCTGACCGGCTCCGGGACCGAGGAGTCGGTGACGCGGATGACGCGGGACGACTTGGTGCGCTTCCACCGGACCTGGTTCAAGCCGAACCACGCGACGCTCGTCGTCGTGGGCGACATCTCGCTGGCCGAGATCCAGCCGAAGCTGGCGCGGTTGTTCAGCAGCTGGCAGGCGGGCGACGTGCCGCAGAAGAATGTGAGCGCCGTTGCGGATCAGCCGCGGCCGCTCGTCTACATCCTCGATCGTCCCGGGTCGGAGCAGTCGATCATCTTCGCCGCCGATCTCGCGCCCCCCAAAGCCAACCAGCACGAATACGCGATCGAGGCGATGACCTCATTGCTCGGTGGGCAATTCACGTCGCGCGTCAACATGAATTTGCGCGAGGACAAGCACTGGTCCTACGGGGCGTTCACGCTCGTGTGGGATGCGCGCGGCCAGCGCCCGTTCATTGCGTACGCGCCGGTGCAAACCGACAAGACGAAGGAATCCATGATCGAAGTCGATCGGGAGCTGCGGGGCATTCTGGGTCCGAAGCCCATCGCGGCCGACGAGCTGGCGAAGGCGCAGGCGAACCTCACACTCACCCTGCCCGGTAATTGGGAGACGATGGACGCGGTGCAGGGGTCGCTCGAGCAGCTCGTGACGTACGGCCTGGACGATCATTACTACGAGACATACGCCCAGCGCGTCCGGGCGCTCACGGTTCCCGACGCGACCACGGCGGCGCAGGA
>QHTY01000233.1:0-3996 GCA_003220985.1 Gemmatimonadota bacterium | reverse complement strand
GATGGGAAGCCGTTGGCGTCACGGTAAGAGGCAACTGCGGCGGTCGGACGGTCAAGAAACAACCGCGGCGGTCGGATGACCGTCTCGACCGCCGCATTGCTGTTTGACCGCCGCAGTTTCTTTGTGACCGTCCGCTTAGACCCGAACCAGAGTTTCGCGCTTCGTCAATGTGGGAGTCAGCAGCAAGGCGGCCAGCGCACCGCCGGTCATGCCGCCCAAGTGCGCGAAGTTGTCGATGAACGGGGACAGGAATCCCGTGAGCAGCTGCCACGCGGCCCATGCGACGAGCACGAAGCCGATCCGTTTGTCGCGCACGTAGAATCGGTCCTGGTTCTTGTAGAGCATGACCGCGACCGCCGCCAAGACCCCGAAAATCGCGCCCGAGGCGCCGACGGACGGCCCCGGACCGGTCGCCAGGCTGAACGCCGCGCCGGTCACGCCGCTGCCGAAATACACGAGCGCCGTGCGCGCCGCGCCGAACGCATGCTCGCAGGCCATGCCGACGATGTAGAGCGCGACCATGTTGCCGATCAGATGATCCGGCCCGCCGTGCAGGAACATGGAGGTGAACACGCGCCACCATTCCCCCGCGAGCACGCGCACGCGCACCAGGGCCCCGGCTTCGAGCGGATTGATCTGATTGGCGACGTGGACGCCCGATTCAATGAGCGACTTCCGGTCGAGAAACGCGCCCGACGCGATCTCCCAGGCGAACACGGCGACGTTCGCGACGATGAGCGTGGCGATGAACAGCGGCAGCCGCCGCATGCCGCGTTCGAAGTCGATCCGGCCATCGCGCCGCGCCGCTGGTTTCACCGCCCGCGCGGGCGCCAGCATCTCGGGCGTGATGAGGATCGGCTCTTCGTGGTCCGGGCTGCCGGTGCCCGGGACTTCGGGTCTCACCGCCGCTCTCCCGTATCGAGCATCACGCCGAGCGCGATGGCGATGCGCCGATCCATGAGGCGCTGCGGGTCGGCCGTCATGTCGAGCACGTAGCGGTCGAGAATCGTGAACTTGCGCTTGAACTCCCCGATCACGTCGTCGGTGCCGGCGGGCAAAAAGATGAAGTTCGTCCGCAGCACGCCGAACAACGGTCCGAGGAAGCGGCGCAGCAGCGACAGGATGATGGAATCTTCCTTTGCGAGAAACAACACGCGTCCGTCCGGCCCCCACACGTACCAGCGTTTGCGGACCGCGTTGAACAGCCAGTTTTTGCCCAGCTTGGCGAGCTTCCTACCACGCGCGTCGCGGACGGTGTAGGTCATCGTGATCGGCTGGAATTTCTTGTCCTGCAGGATGTCGAGCAGCTTCTCGCGCTTGGACTGATCGCGATAGAACGTGACATGCCGCTTGACCGAAAGCGCGATGCCCAGGGCGATCGAGCCGAACAGAATCCCGAACACACCGACCATGCCGACAATCGTTTTGAGCCCGCTGGGCGGCATGGCATCGATGACCTGGATGAACGCGGGCATGCCGAAGAAGAGCCCGGCGAGGGTGACGACGGCAGCGCCGATATTCCGGAGCGCGTGCGCCGGCCGCTCCACGAAGATGATCTTGTTGCCCTGCTCGTCACCGACATCGTACTTCTCGGAGATCTTCAACATCTGCTGGCGCAGCAAAAAGATGTCGCGGTCGAACGCCCGATCGACCTGGCTCTGGACCGCCGTCGCCACGCTGGGCGCGCGCGCCGGCCGGCCGCACTTCGGACATTTGACCAGCTTGCCCGCGAATTCGTCCTTCAGGTCGTAGGAATTCCCGCATTCACAGGTCACGAGGACGGGCATGTACGCCTCCGTCGCTTGGATGATAGATTTGCCGCGCCCTCGTCTTGGAGATCGTCCCGATGCGCGGTTTACCGCTGTTGGTCGCTGGACTCTTGCTTATTCCCGGCCTCGACGCTCAGACGCCCCCACCGCAAGTGTTGATCAAAGCAGGCCGTCTGATCGATGGCCGGTCGGCCACCGCGCAGACCAATGTACGAAAGGATTCGGGCCGTCGGCCCGGTGGCCCAGATCACCGCGCAGGCGCCCAATGCACGCGTGATCGACTTGAGCCAGATGACTGTCCTTCCGGGACTTATCGATGCGCACACGCACTTGCTCCTCCAGGGCGACGTCACTTCCCAGGATTACGAAGACCAGCTGCTCAAGCAATCGACTGCCTATCGCGCCATTCTCGCGGCCCGGAACGCGCGGATCGCGCTGGAGCACGGCTTCACGGCGCTCCGCGATCTCGAGACCGCACGCGCGATGTACGCCGACGTCGACGTCAAGCTCGCCATCGATCGCGGCGAGATTCCGGGCCCCCGCGTTTTCACCTCCACGCGGGCGATGGCCCCGACGGGCATGTATCCGATCACCACGGGCAACTGGGAGCTCGAGCTGCCTCACGGCGTCCAGCCGGTTGATGGCGTGGACAACGCGCGGCTCGCGGTGCGCCAACAGATCCAGCACGGCGCCGACTGGATCAAGTACTACAGCGACCGCCGCTACTACTTCACGCCCGACAGCGTGCTGCACAGCTGGGTCAACTTCACCGATGCCGAAGCCAAAGCGATCGTGGACGAGGCCCACCGCATCGGTCGTCCCGTGGCGGCGCATGCGATCGGGTCCGACGGCATCGCCGCGGCGCTGCGCGCGGGCGTCAATTCGATCGAGCACGGCGACGGGCTGACCGACTCGCTGATGGATGTGATGGTGCGGAACAACGTGTACTGGGTGCCGACGGTCACGGTCGGCGCGCATGTCGTGGCCCGGGGCGGAGTCTGGGTGGCGCTCGTCAATCTCGAGCGCAAAGCCTTTGGCCGGGCGCTGCGGCACGGCGTCAAGATCGTCATGGGGACCGACGTCGGCGGCTTCCCCTGGACCGAGATCAATCAGGCGAAGGAATTCGAGTACTACGTGCAGTACGGGATGACGCCGATGCAGGCGATTCAGTCGGGAACATCGGTGGCCGCGGCCTTGCTCGGTCAGGAGCAAAACATCGGTACGATCGCTCCCGGACTATACGCTGACATCATCGCCGTAGCGGGCGATCCCACACGCGATATCACGGAACTGCAACATGTGAAGTTCGTTATGAAGGGCGGCGCCGTGTACCTTTCCCAATAGTGAGAATCACTCTCGCCTGGCTGCTCGGGCTCCTCCTGAGCTTCGGCGCCGCCCGTGCCTCACAGGGACAGCTCTCCCCGTCCGGCACCGGCGGCGTCGCTGCGCTGGCGAGCGCCCTGCGCCAGCTCGGCAGCAACAAGCGCGTGCTGATGATCGGCGCGCATCCCGACGACGAAGACACCCAGCTCCTGGTGTTGCTATCCCGCGGGATGGGCGCGCAGGCCGCCTACCTGTCGCTCACGCGCGGGGAAGGCGGCCAGAACTTGATCGGCCCCGAGCTTGGCCCCGAGCTCGGCATCATCCGAACCGAAGAGTTGCTCGCCGCCCGCGAGCTCGACGGCGCGCGCCAGTTCTTCACGCGCGCGTACGATTTCGGCTTTTCCAAGTCGGTCGAGGAGACGTTCCGCTTCTGGCCCCGCGACTCGATCCTCAAAGACGTGGTCGACATCATCCGGCGGTTCCGGCCGCAAATCATCATCGCGGTTTTCTCCGGGACGCCGGCCGACGGCCATGGGCACCACCAGGTTTCGGCGATTCTCGCGCGGCAGGCGTTCGACCTGCTGCGCGATTCTACCTGGGGGCCGCAGAAGTTCTACCGCTCAACCCGCGGCGATCCCACCGCCACCACGCTGACCCTGCCGGTCGGCACCCTCGATCCCATCATCGGGCAATCGTATTTCCAGGTCGCGATGGCGAGCCGCAGCCGCCATCGGTCCCAGGACATGGGCCAGTTGCAACGGCCCGGTCCGGCGGCGTCCGGAGTCGCACTGCTGGCGACTAGAACAGGGACTGGGGGTTTGGGATCGGGGACTGGGGGTGCCGAGACCTCGATCTTTGGGGGCGTGGATACCGCAATTCACGTTGCGGGTTACCCAGCGCTCAT
>QHTY01000325.1 GCA_003220985.1 Gemmatimonadota bacterium | reverse complement strand
GCGCTGCTCGATGAAATCCGGCGTGATGAAATAGCCGAAATCGGCGCGCTGCCGGTCGTAGAACCCGGCCAGCTCGAGGAAGCGTCTGGTCGCCCGCGCCGTCACTTCAACGGGATCGAGTGCGACTGGCAGGCGCTGGAGGTGATATACCGCGGTGAAGTCCTGGCCCGTCTGTACGACAACAGGGGCCGCCACCCAGGGCCGGTACCCGATCCGCGTCGCGGACACGTAGTAGGACCCTGGGGCCGGTATTTCCGGTATTTCCAGCAGCCACCCGCCCTCGCGATCGGAGACGGCCGTAACGAGGGTCGTGCCGGCGAGCGATAGCAAGCTCACGAGTCCGGCCACCAGCGGCTCGCCCGATTCTACATCCAGCAAGCGCCCGCGCAGGCGCTGGGTGCTGGCGGGAGGAGCGCCCGCCAGCATCACGAGCAACGTCAGGACACCAGTCCCGGACCGCGCCACACGCGAAGTCTAGATGGAGGGCGGCACCGTCGGATCAGCCGGCCGCGGCAGGTTCGGATTCCCCTCGTACTCCTGCAGCGGGATCGGGAAGCACGTCCACGCACCGTATTGTCCCCACGTCGGGTTCGGGTGCGTCCCCGTTGGGAAATAGCTGCCGGCGGCGAACGGCCCGTTGCCGGGGTCGAAGCGCGTCCACCGGCGCAGGTCGGGAAGCCGGAATCCACCCATGAACAGATCACGCGCCCGCTGGTTCCGCAATTCGGTCTTCAATGCCTGACCGGAGAGCGTGACTGCAGGCTGGTTACCAACCGCGCGCCGCGCGTTGACGAACGCGAGCACGGCAGCCGCGTTCGCGGTGATGTCCTTATTGGCGAGCGCTTCGAAATACTGATGCTGCGCCTCGACGTAATCCGCGAGAAGAATGTCCGTGTCGAACCGGGCGATGTACACGAAGTTCGTGGTATCGCTCACCGGCGTACCCGTGCAGGCGGGGCACGCGGCGGACGCCGGGGCGAACGTCTTTCCGGTGTACGCGCTGTAGCGTAGTCCCGCCCGGAGCTTGTAGAGCGGCGTCAGCCCGTTATGTCCGGTCCGATCCGTCGGATCGTGCTGAATTCGTGGATCAGTCTGGGGCGCAATGATGTTGTCATCCCGGAAGTTGAACCCCGTCCCGTCAAAGCTTGGATGGATGCCCGTGAACGCGGGGTGAATGCCGTGTGTGAAGTTGCCCCCGCGGCTGATGCCTGACAGCGGGTTTCGGCCGCCGATCGTGCTGGTAAAGTCGAGCCACCACTTGAATGTGGCCGGAACCTGCGAGGCATAGGCCGCCGCGCTGTCCCAGTTACCCATCCCCATGTACGCGCGGGCGAGACCCGTGCGCGCCAGGTTCGCCAGGTTGGTCAGGCCGGCGTTCGTTGCAACGGTGAGCGCTTCTTTCAAGTAGGGGAGCGCCGCCTGGAACGTCTGGTCCTGTGACAGCACGTCGCTGCTGGGCTGTCTGGCACATATTCTCGGCCAGGACTGTCGCGCTGTAGCCGGCGAACACGAGTGTGGTCGCCAGCTGCAGTCGGTAGTCCTTGGCGGTGGTGTCCGCTTCGTCCCACACGCGGATGCGCTCCGACACGTCGTGCGCCATCCGCAGCGACCGGCTCAGCTCGCCGAAGATCTGATTCGTGGGTCCTTCGAGATAGCTCGCGATCCGCTGATTGACGCGGGCGTAGTCCTCCCAGTTGAGTCCGGTCAGCACCTCGTCCGTCAGGAAGTTGGCCCACTCAATCACCGGTTCGGTGTACGCGTTCTGGAACGCTTCGATGACGCCGTTCACCTGCACCTGCATCAACTTCGGGTCGTTCAGGTTTTCCGTCGGGATCTGCGTCGGGTTCTGCACCTGGAGCACGTCGTTGATCCCACACGACCCGACGAAGGCGAGGACGCCGGCGGCGGTCAGCGCGAGCCACCTCGTGTTCTTGTGTCTCAAGTGCGCCTCCTTAAAAGGTGACGCGGACCGACGCCGTCAGGCGACGAGTCTGCGGAGTCGACGCGTAGTCGAGCATTTGGAACTGGCTGGTGGGATCGAACTGCACTTCGGGATCACCCCGGCCCTTGTATTTGGTCCAGATCGCCAGGTTGCGGCCCGCCAGCGTGACCGCTAACTGGCTCCCTGGCCGGACGAACCGTACCCAGCGCTGCGGGAGCGAGTACGTCAGCGAGACCTCGCGGAGCTTCACGAAATCGGCCCGCTGGATGTGACTCTTCGTTTGCAGCGACCGCAGGGCGAGGACGTCGGCGAACGAGACATCGGGGTTGAGCGGGGTGCCACCCGTATTGATGTCCCAGGTGTTCAGATCGATCCGGCTGTTGATCGAGCAGATCGCACACCACTGGTAGAAGTCCCCGCGGTAGTCCAGCTGCGTGTAGATCCGGAAGTCGCGGAATACCGTGAACGTGTTGGCGAGCGACGCCTGGGTCGTGGGGCTCGAGGGGCCCATGAAGATATCGTGGCAATCCCGCGATTGCACCCAGTTGGGATCGTTGGGGGCCCAGCGACACCCGCTGATCACGGTGACATGGTACACCGTCGGGTCCGCGCTCGTTGGGTTGGGCACGATCGCGTTGGTGACATTGTCACGGACCACGGGCTCCCCGCCGGCGTCCCGCTCGACGTCGAGCGCCCAGAACGCTCCCAGCGGATAGCCCTCGCGGTGCCGCTGCACGTCGGCAAAGGCCCCGAACACCACTTCCTGCCTGGCGCCATTAAACGACACCAGCCGGTTGCGGTTGCCCGAGAGTGAGAGCCGCGCGTCCCAAGTGAACTTGGATCCCTGGATGGGTGTGCCGGAGAGCAGTAGCTCGACGCCCAGGTTCGAGATTTCCCCGATGTTCACGAGGTGGTTGCCGTCGTATCCCGCGGAACGCGGATCGGGAATGTTGATCAGCGCATCCACGGTATGCTTGTTGTAGTACGTGAACTCGGCTCCAGCACGTCCGCGGAACAGAGACGCGTCGAATCCCATCTCGAACTCGCGTCCGGTCTCGGCCTTGAGCTTCGGATTGCCATACGCCGAGGGCTCGAGCGCGTTCGCGAGCGCGTCGTTGGCGACACTGCGGGCGGCCGAGTCGGCGCGGTCGGCGACGAACGGCTCGGGAGCGTTGCCGGCCTTGCCATAGCTTCACCTGGTCCGCCCACCCGAGGTGCAGGTTCCGGAAGAAGGGCTCGTCGGACACGAGCCATGCGATCGAGGCCTTCGGATACGTGACGAGCGAGAATTGCGATCCGAACGCCGAGTTGTCGTCGATCCGCACGGCGCCCGTCACGTACAACCGCTGTCTCCACCCGACCTGCTCTTGCACGTACATGCCGAGCGAGGTCTGCTTCGACAGCTCTTCGTCGGCGGTGCGCGTCGCGGCCGCCGAGACGAGGTTCAGGTTGTCGGCGACGAGCCCCTGGCCGATCGCGAAGTAGCCGCGGTAGCTCCGGGAGTTCAGCTGGACTCCGGCCGACGAGACCGAGTTGAGCTCGCGCGCCAGGTCACGCGTCACTGAGCCGGCGTAGTCGAGCGTCCAACGACGGATCGTCGGGATCTCGTGGGTGATGGTCCCGGTTGCCGCGACGGTCCCCCACGGGGCCCGCCCCGTCGTGTCGATCCGCTCGAAGGTGGTCTCATCGTAGCTTTGGCGGTCCAGTCCCAGCGTGACGCGATTCCGGAACCACGGGATCGGTATCCAGTTCCCCGTGATCCCGACCGTCATGCGCTCCAGTCGGTTTTGGTCGTCGAACTCGTTCGAGACGTACGGACTGAAACCGAGAAAACCAGGTTCCCACGGATCGCGGGTAGCACGTGCCTTGCCGCGCATTGCGTTGCGGTTGACGCTGTTCGACGAGTTGTTGGCAAGCGGCTGGCGCAGGTGCGTCTGCGTGTACCCGAACTGGAGCGACACATCGGTCGTCGCCGACAGCTGGACGTCGAAGTTACCGCGCCCGCCGATCCGATTCGCGAAGTTGTTGAAGAACACGCCCTGCTCGTCGTCGCGATTGAACGACAAGAAGTATCCCATAGAACCCGTGCCCCCGCGGGCTGACAGGTTCAGGGACTTGGAGTGGCCCACGCGCAGCGCCGCCGGGTGGCGGAACAACGGATCGTCCTTGAGAATGAAGGTCCCGTCCCCGACGTCGATGATGTCACCCGCCGGAATGCCGGAGTAGAGCTGGGCACGGCCGTCAGCATCCTTGCCCCACCACGTCAACGAGTCGGGGGACAGATTGCCCGCGGCCACGCGGCACCCCGGGAACGAGGTGTTGGTTTGTTGCGCGACCGTGCACCGCCAATACGTCTTGTTCGACCCCACGCTGCGTGTCCACTCGTTGTTCCCCGCCTCGAAACTCGCGGTCCACTGCACGGCCTCCGCGCCACGGCGTCCCTTCTTGGTAATGATCTGGATCACGCCGTTCGCCGCGTCTGCCCCGTAGAGCGTCGCCGCGGCGGGGCCCTTGATCACTTCGATGCTCTCGATGTCGTCGGGATTGAGGAAATCGAGAGCCGTGCCGCCTTGGAACGTGCTCGCCCCCTCGACGACGCCACTCTCGATCCGTACCCCGTCGACATAAAAGACCGGCGCGTACCCGCCGCTCAACGAGCCGGCACCGCGGATCCGTATGTTCGACGA
>QHTY01000326.1:1242-3468 GCA_003220985.1 Gemmatimonadota bacterium | reverse complement strand
GAACACCGGCTGGTAGTCCTCGGCATGGCTCACGCTGTGGGTCATCGATCGACCTCGCCCATGACGATGTCCACCGAGGCATTGATCGCGATCAGATCGGACAGTAGGTGGCCCTCCGCCATCTTCGGCAGCGCCGCCAGGTTGATGAAGGAGGGTGGCCGAATGCGCCAGCGCACCGGCTTGGCGGTGCCGTCCGAGACGAGATAGTTGCCGAGCTCGCCTTTCGGGTTTTCGATCCCGACGTACGCCTCGCCGACCGGCGCCCTCACGCCTTCCATGACCTGCTTGAAATGGAAGATCATGGCCTCCATGTCGGTCATGGCGCGCGTCTTCGCGGGCAGGATGACGCGCGGGTCGTCGACGTTGATCGGGCCATCGGGCAGGCGGTCGAGCGCCTGCTCGAGAATCCGATTCGACTGCGAGCACTCCTCGAGGCGAACCAGGTAGCGATCGTAGACGTCGCCATGCTCGCCCACGACGACGTCGAAGTCGTACGTCTCATAGCCGAGATACGGTTTGTCCTTGCGGACGTCATAGGGCACCCCGCTCGCGCGGACCATCGGACCGGAGAGCGAGTAGTTGATCGCCTCTGCCGCGGTGAGCGCACCGATTCCCTGCGTGCGCCCGGCCCAGACGGCATTGCGAGTCAGGACCCGATCAATCTCTGCCAGAGTTTTTGGGAATGTGCGTGTGAATTCCCGCAGTTTTTCAACGAAGCCATCGGGAATGTCCGCCATGAGGCCCCCGACGCGTGTGAGACTCGTCGTCAGGCGGGCGCCGGTCCACATCTCCTGCAGATCGTAGATCTTTTCGCGCTGTTGGAACGCCCACAGGAACGGCGTGAAGGCGCCCAGGTCGATCGAGGTCGTGCCGAGCCACACCATGTGCGAGATGATGCGGCTCATCTCGCAGGCGATGACGCGCAGCACCGTGCACCGCGGCGTGATTTCGATTCCCATCAACGTCTCGGCCGCAAGCGCGAATCCGACGTTGTTCGCCATCGGCGACAGGTAGTCGGTGCGGTCGGTCAGCGGAATGATCTGGTTGTAATGGCGGTACTCGCCGAGCTTCTCGAACCCGGAGTGCAGGTAGCCGAGGTGCGGGATACAGCGCACGACCGTCTCACCGTCGAGCTCCACAACCAGCCGCAGCACGCCGTGTGTGGCCGGGTGTTGGGGCCCGATGTTGACGAGGAGATGCTCGCCGCTCAGGTCGGGCGCTGCGGAACGGGGCGACGCCGTCGCGGCGAGGGGAATGCGGGTCGGATGCCCTTGCGAATCGACCCCAGGCGTGGCCAGCTCGAGCTCGACCGTCCGCTTGCTCATGGATTGGGGGGCTCCGGCACGACGCCGCGCTCGCCGCGCCGCAGCCGGTCACGCATATCGTCGGGCAAGTCGCCGCCCGCTTCGGCGATCGACAATTCTTCCAACGAGTAGTGTGCCTCCGGATTGGCGTTCAGCGCCTGGCGGACCTGCTCGGCCCGCGAGAAGCGCCCGCGCAGCGGGAAGCCTTTGCGCAGCGGATAGCCCTCGGCGTACGTCTCCCACATCAGGATGCGCCGCAGGTCAGGATGTCTGCCGAACATGTCGAAGACTTCTCGCTCCAACCAGTCGGCCCCGCGCCACAGGCTCCACACCGAATCCACCGCCAGCTCGTCGCTGGGCTGCAGTTCGACCTTGATTCGAATATCGGCCCGGCGCTTGAGCGAGCGGAGGAAATAGACGACTTCGATCGGCCGCTCGCGATCGCGGAATTCGACGGCCGTCACATCGACGAGATAATCGAACTCCTGGCCCGGAGTCTCCTTCAGCCAGCGCAGGGCATCGAGCAGCCGGTCCGGCGCCACGTAGACGATCTGGTCGCCGTCGCGCGCCGTTGCCTCCCGCACTGCGCCCGGAATCACGACGAACGGAACTGGTGGACGGAGTTGCCGAACGGCTCGGAGATCTCGTCGATCGTTTCGGGCGGCAGGCGCAGGCCCTTGTCGTCGAGCGGCTGCTCCTCGCGACGCTTCACCGCGTCGAACAGCGACTCACCTTTGATTTTCTTGTGCAGGAGCAGAATCGCATACAGCAGCCCCTCGGGGCGCGGCGGGCAGCCCGGCACGTACACATCGACCGGCACGATCGTATCGATGCCCTGGACCATCGCGTAGTTGTCGAACACGCCGCCGGTCGACGCGCACGCGCCCATGGAGATGACCCACTTGGGCTGCGGCATCTGATC
>QHTY01000326.1:596-1236 GCA_003220985.1 Gemmatimonadota bacterium | reverse complement strand
CAGCTTGAACGGCAGGCGGCCGGCGCAGATCAGGACATCCGCCTGCCGCGGCG
This sequence comes from Gemmatimonadota bacterium, assembly GCA_003220985.1. Classification (GTDB taxonomy): domain Bacteria; phylum Gemmatimonadota; class Gemmatimonadetes; order Gemmatimonadales; family GWC2-71-9; genus 20CM-2-65-7. The sequence goes on along the minus strand of QHTY01000326.1, from coordinate 1,183 downwards.
AGAACGCCTGGCGCTCCATGCCGAAGCGCGCGAAATCGAAGCGGCTCGCGGCGGTCGCCATGAATTCGATGGCGCAGCACGCGGTGCCGAACGGCATCGGCCACAGCGAATTGGCGCGTGAGGAGTTCACCGCCCAGTCCACGAGATCCTGGAACTTGGCGAGCAGGTAATTCGAGCTTTGGACTTCGCCCACTCTTTTCATGCTCTCAATCCCACTGGAATGCTCCGCGCTTCCAGACGTAGACATAACCGACAAACAGTACCAGCATGAATGCCAGCATCTCTATCAGTAGAAAGCCCGTGGAGACGGCGCTATTCCCCAGAAAGATGACCGCCCACGGGATGAGAAAGACGGTCTCGATATCGAAGAGAATGAACAGGACCGCGACCAGATAAAACTTCACCGAAAAGCGCTCGTGCGCGCTGCCGAGCGGCGGCATGCCGCTCTCGTACGGCCGCTCTTTCACGTCGGTGGGGCGCCGGGGACCGAGGAAATGCGACGCCACAATCATCGTCGTACCGGCGATGATGGCCATGCCCAGCAGCATCAGGAATTGGATATAGGGCTGCATGGCGCTCGTGAAAAA
>QHTY01000326.1:0-414 GCA_003220985.1 Gemmatimonadota bacterium | reverse complement strand
CGGCTACGACATGCGTGTGGCGCCGGAGTTCAAGATTTTCACGAATGCCCTGTCGGCGGTCGTCGATCCGAAGCGCTTCGATCCGAAATCCTTCGTCGAGTTCATGGGCGACGTCTGCATCGTGCCGCCGAATTCCTTCGCGCTCGCGAGCTCGGTGGAGTACTTCCGGATTCCGCGGAACTGTCTGACGATCTGCGTCGGCAAGAGCACCTACGCACGCTGCGGGATCATCGTCAATGTCACGCCATTCGAGCCGGAGTGGGAAGGCTATGTCACATTAGAAATCAGTAACACGACTCCGTTGCCTGCCCGCATTTACGCACATGAGGGCATTGCCCAGGTGCTGTTTTTTACGGCGGATGAGGGTGACGAGTGCGAAGTTTCCTACAAGGACAAGAAGGGAAAGTATCAGGC
>QHTY01000232.1 GCA_003220985.1 Gemmatimonadota bacterium | reverse complement strand
CTTGGTCAGCTCGAGCAGTGCTACCAGACTTTCTCCATGATGACCGCGGTGACGAGAATCGCCGCGAGCGGCAACGGGACGATGAAGATCAGCCGCAGCCGCCAGCGCTCGAACTTGAGGTGCATGAAGAACAGCGCCACCAGCAAGGCCTTCCACACCGCGAGGAACAGCAGCAGCAACAGCTTCACGTTTCGCGACAGCGGCAGCTCGAACGCCAGGGCGACCTCGGCGACCGTCAGCACGAACAAGTAGAGCCAAATCATGACGTAGTTCGGCCGCTTGTGCTCCGTGGTGCTGGGAGAGCTCGTTGCAGTCATGAACCGGGCCTCAGATCAGGTAGACGATGGTGAAGAGGATGATCCACACCAGGTCGACGAAGTGCCAATACAGGCCGATGACTTCAATCCCGCGATAATCCTGCGGTGAGTACTTCTCCGGCAGCACCTTGGTGAAGTACAGGTACGTCATGCTGATCACGCCGCACGTCACGTGGAAGCCATGAAAGCCGGTCATCGTGAAGAACGAGGACCCGTACAGCCCCGCGACCGTCGCGCCGTACTTGATCGGATCGGCGGCGGCATGCTCGGCGAGCAGCGAGCCTTCACGGAAGCCGGCAGGCGTGAAGCCGTGCCCGACGAGCTTGATGTACTCGACGACCTGCACGCTCACGAACCCCGCGCCGCAGATCATCGTCACCAGCAGCCAGAACTTGAGCCCGCCGTCGCGGAGCAGCTTCCCCGGGACCGGCCGCAGGAAATACTTCTTGCCGTCCTGAATCGCGGCGTAGGCCTTCACCATCGAGACGGACGAGCAAATGAGCAGGAACGTGTTCACCGCGGTCAGCGGGACGTTCAACACCGCCCCCGGCCTGGCCCATTCTCCCGGCGCACCAAAGCGGAGCACGATGTACGAACCGATCAGCGCCGTGAAGAACATCACGTCGCTGGCCAGGAAGACCCACATTCCCAGCTTGTTGCTGTAGACTCCCGCCCCCGGCTCGGCCGGGTATGGCGGCCGCATTTGATCGAGGGCTTGCGTCGCGTGCGTCATCGCACTCTCCCGGTCAATGTCCGGCCGGCAAGGGCGCCGGCACCGGATCGCGGTCAGTGGGCAGCTTCAGGAATTGCGGCAGGAAGTCCTTATCCCCGGCTTCCGGCGCGCTGAACTCGTACGGCCCGCGGTACACGTTTGGCGTGCGCTCCCAGTTGCCGTGCGGCGCGGGATTGGGCAGCGACCACTCCATGCCGTTGTCGTCCCAGGGATTCTGCGGCGCCTTTTTGCCGAATTTCAGGCTCCACAGGAAGTTGAAGGCAAACAGGATCTGCACGGCGAACAGCGCAAAGGCGGAGTAGGAGATGAACACGTTCAACGGCTGCTGCGGCTTCAGGAAGTCGTAGATCGTGGGATCGTAGATGCGCCGCATCTGGCCGCCCATCCCGATGATGTGCATCGGGAAGAACGTCATGTTGTAGAAGATGAACGTCAGGAAGAAGTGCAGCTTCCCGATCCCCTCGTTCATCACGCGGCCGAACATCTTGGGATACCAGTAGGTGATCGCCGCGAACAGCGCGAACAGCGACCCCCCGAACAGCACGTAGTGGATGTGCGCGACGATGAACTGCGTGTCGTGCAGCGGGATGTCCACCGGCGTCGCCGCCATGAAAATGCCGGACAACCCTCCGATCGTGAACATCGACACGAAACCGATGGCATTGAGCATCGGCACGTGGAAGCGCAGGTTGCCGCGCCACATCGTCCCGAGCCAGTTGAACACCTTGATGGCCGAGGGCACCGCGATGAGCAGCGTCGAGACCATGAACGTCGACCCGAGGGTCGGGTTCATGCCGCTCATGAACATGTGGTGGCCCCACACGATCCAGCCCAGGAACGCAATCCCGATGATGGCGAACACCATCGAGTGATAGCCGAAGATCGGCTTGCGGCTGCCGTTGGCGATGATGTCGGAGACCATGCCCATGGCCGGCAGAATCAGGATGTAGACCTCGGGATGCCCGAAGAACCAGAACAGGTGCTGCCACAGCAGCGCCTGGCCGCCCGCGGCGGGATCGAAGAAGTGGGTGCCGAGAATGTTGTCGAACAGCAGCATGATCGCCGCGCCCTGGAGCACCGGCAGCGCGAGCACACCGAGAATGGCGGTGATGAAAAGCGCCCACACCGAGAGCGGCATCCGGAACCACGTCATGCCCGGCGCGCGGTGGTTGATCACCGTCGTGATGTAGTTCAGCGACCCCATCACGGACGAGAGCCCCAGCACCACGATCGAAATACACCAGAGCATCTGGCCGACTGTCACGCCCGAGAGGTCGGGCCGTGCCGCCAGCGGCGCGTAGTTCGTCCAGCCCGAGCGAATCGGTCCGTTCGGCACGAAGAAGCTCGCCGTCATGATCAGGCCCGCGAGCAGCGCCAGCCAGAACGACGCCATGTTGATGCGCGGGAACGCCATGTCGTGCGCGCCGATCTTCAACGGAATGAGGAAGTTGGCGTACACGCCGACGAGCAGCGGCATGATGGCGAAGAACACCATGAACGTGCCGTGCATCGACACGAGCTGGACGTAATACTCGGGCAAGATCACGCCGCCCGAGACCATCGACTCGGGTAGAATCCCGCCGCCCGGCAGCGGCTTGCCGGGGAACCCCAGCTGCCAGCGGATCTGCATCGCCAGCAGTCCGCCCACCAGCAGGAAGAACAGGCTGACGAACAGGAATTGGATGCCGATGATCTTGTGATCGGTCGAGAAGATGTATTTGCGCCAGAAGCTCATCGGCGCATGATGGGCAGCGCCGTGGGCCCCCCCTTCTGGTCTCGCGTGCGCGACGCTCGTCATTCGGTCCCTCCGGCGGCTTGTTGGGCGACCCAGGCCTTGTACTCATCGGGCGTGTGCACGAACACCCGCGCCCGCATCTTGTAGTGCCCCATCCCGCACAGCTCCGCGCAACCCAGCTCGAACTCGCCGGTCTTGGTCGCCTCAAACCAGGCCGTGATGTGCATACCCGGCACCGCGTCCTGTTTCAGACGCCATTCGGGGACGAAGAATGAATGAATCACATCCTCGGAGGTGAGCTCCACGGCGAACGGCTGGTTGACGATGACGTGTAGCTGGTTGCGGACGGTGAAGTCATCGGTCGTGCCGAGCTTCTCGTCCGCCCCCGGATACGTCACTTGCCACTCGAACTGTTTCGCATGCACGCCGAGGTGATAGGCGTTCGCCGGGACGCTCTTCTTGTCCTTGATGAGCACCCAGTAGTGATTGCTGATCAGGCCGAGCGCCACCATCGTCACGGCGGGGATCGCGGTCCAGATCACTTCCGCCCGCGTGGAGCCGTGGGTGTAGAACGCCTTGCGTCCGGGACGTCCGCGGTAGCGAATCACGAACGTCACCAGTCCGACCTCGACGAGCACCAATGCGATCCCCGTGATGATCAGAATCGCCAGAAACAGCCCGTCGATCGGACCGGCGAACGTCGATCCTGCGTCGGGAAGCCACCAACGCATCGATCTCTCCTCGCGCTAGCGCGCGGCGAAAGTAAAGTTCTGCGCCTTCGTTTCGGTGCCCGCGATCGTCACGGTCGCCGTCTGCGTGCCGAACTTTTCGTGCCAGGCTTCGATCGTGTAGGTCCCGGGCGGCAGCCCGCTGATGGTGAAGCTCCCGTCCGGCTTCGACACCGCGAAGAACGGGTCGGGGCGCACGCCGGCGTAGGCGTGCATCCAGCCATGGACGTTGCACTCGAGATTGACCATCACCTCAGGCTGCGCGAACGTCACCGTCTTGGTCATGCCGGCGTTCGGCTGGCTCACATTGAAGGGCCGGTTCTTCTTCGCGATGGCTTTGATGTTATGCAAGAGCGGATCGGAGTTCTTGATCTCGATGTTTTGCCCCACCATGACCCCGAACACGTGCGGATGGTAGCGGCAGCCGTTCTGATCCAGCACCACCGCGGTCGCCGGCGCGGGGAACGTCTGGCCCGCCGGCACGCCGGCGCTGACGTAGACGAAAACGTTCGCCAGGGCGTTGGCCGGACCCGCCACGACATTCTCCTCGGTCGGAGGCGTCGTGTACTTCGCTTTGCACGCCGCCTCTTCGCTCATGTCGATCGCGGGATTGCGCGGCGCGGTGCCGGTGAACTTGATCTTGCCGCTGATCGTCCCGCCCGCTGCCGCCGGATCCGATGTCACCACTGGTTGCGCGGCCGGTGGTGCTGCCTGCACGGAGCCGCGGTCCCCCTTGCTACACACGGTGAGCAGGAACATGCTGCCCACCACGCTGAAAACTCGGCCTGTCATTGCTACCTCCGGTAGGAAGTCTTCTGCTGCGCCCGCCACACGACCAGCATGCCCAACCCCAGCGTGAGCACCATGGCGAGAACCGGCGAGATGAACACCCGCGCCGGCACCGGTTCGTCGAGGGCGAGGAAGTACCACGTGCTGACCGCCATGCGTGTGCCGTGCTCTCCGTTGGACCCATCCCACGCGAAGAACGCCACGGGGATCGCACGACCGGTCCGAAACGGAAGCTGGCTGGCTGTATCGGCCGAAGCAAGTGCGCGGCTGAACACCACCCGCCACTGCCCGTGATCGAAGACAGCCTGGGCGTTGACTCCGCCGTTCGCAAGCGGATCGAAACGGTCAATGCCCCGCGCGAGACCGGCGGTCGCGGTGCCGCGCGCGCTACTGGTCCAGCGCCACTGATAGACCGGCGCGCTGGAGCTCCCCATCAGGAAGTAGGGCCGTTCCATTCCGGTCGGAATGGAAACCGGAAACTGGACGGTGAGTTGATCGGGCCAGAGGGCGGGCTGCTCGCGCGTGGAATCGTCGCTGTCCAGGGTGGCGAGGACGCGGCCGATGTACCCCAGCCAGGCGGTGTCGGGACTCTCCGAACGATCATCCCACACGACCCGCACCGCGATGGAATCGGCGGTATGCACCGCCTTGACCCAGACGCCGGTCACGGCCGGCGCGAACCAGCGCTCCTTGCGAATCACCTGGCCGACCAGCGGGAACCAGTACACATCCACAGCCGTCCAGGCCGAGTCGTCCGGCGCATGCGGCAAGGTCTTGGCGAGGGGAGCGTGGATGACGTCGCGCACCACGGGCGCTTCTTTGGGCGAGAGGCTGCGGACGTACTGTGCCACGCGCCAGAGCTGCTCGTCGGTCAAAAACTTGTTGTCGATGAGATCGCTGAACGACGGCATCGGCGTGCCGTCGAGGCCGGTCCGCAGCCGGTGGTAGATATCCTCCACCGTGCCGCCGCCGTTGAAGCGCCAGTTCTCGTGCAGATTCGCCGCGAATATTGGGTGCTGTGCGTCGTCTTTGAGGGTCGGCGCCGACGGTCCGTCACCACGCCCCTGATCGCCGTGGCACTTGCGGCAGCCGATCGAGTCGTAGAACTGTCGCCCGACCTTCAGCGCCTCGGCATTGCTTCCGCCACCTGGCGCGCTGCTGAACTTGATGGGCTCTGGCCGTTGCGTCGTGTCGGCGAAAAAGCTCGAGAACGTCTTGATGTACGCCAGCACATCGCGCCGCTGGCGGTCGGTCAGGCGCGTCTTCCACCCCGGCATCGCCATCCCGCCCAACCCTTCATCTAGTCGGCATCCGTGGGCAGTTGGCCGCTCGGTGTCGAACGGATCTGGTAGATGGCCCCCGTGAAATCACGGGGCGGAGGAATCATGTGTTTGGCCCCGGGGCCATCACCGGCACCGTTGTCGCCGTGACAGCCGGCGCACCACTTTGTGTACACCGTCTTGCCGGCGGTCGTATCCTGAGAAAGGAGCCTGGAGTCGGGAGCCAGGAGCAGGAGAATCACGCAGAGCGCCGGGCGATTACTCATGGCCGCCCCCGGCTCCCGACTCCTGGCTCCCAGTCACTTCCCACGTCCTCGGCTTCCAGCCCGTCTGATCATACAGGAAGAGCACGACCGACCAGATCTCGTTCTCGGTGAGAAAGTCTTCCCACGCCGGCATCGCCGAATTCCACGGCGTGCCTTCGCGCGGCAGGCCGGGGCCGCCCTTGGCGATCCGCCAGAAGACGAAGCTCTCGGTCAGCTGCGCGATCGTGCCGTTGTCCTGGAAGTTGGCCGGCAGGGGATTGAACCCGCTGGCGAAATGGCCTTGGCCGTCGAGATGGTCGCCGTGGCATGGGACGCAATTTTGATAATAGATTCGGCGACCTTCGGCGACATGCGGCGCCATCTCTCCTTGTTTGCGTAACGGGTTCTCAAGGCCCACGAGCGTGATCGTGGTGCCGCGGAACGTGATCTGCGAGGGCGGCGCCGGATGAATCGAGCGGAGATTGGGAGGCGCCGCGACGCTCGCCTTGACCTGACTGTAGGTCAGGCAGCCCACGATCAGCGTGACGGCCGCGAGCAATCCGTTCCGCACCAGCTTGAGCCGCGGCTGGATGAGCACTTCGTGCAACGGCTCTTTGAATCGCGTCCAGCGCGCTTCGTCATCGCTCACCCAGATCAAGACCCCCACCAGCACGGTCGCCATATACTGCAGCACGACGCTCTTCGGCACGATGGCGCTGCCGGGCAGCAGCGGAATGACGAAGACGATCACCAGATACGCGATGAGCAGGAGGCCGACGGCCTGCCAGAACGGATGCTTGATGTAGTCTCTCACTTGTGCCCCGCCAGGAACTGCACCAGCGCTTCCAGCTGCTCGGCGGTGAACTGATGACCAAACGTCTTCGGCATGACGCCTTTGAACTTCTCGTATCCCTTCGCCGTCTTGGCGTCGGGCTGCAGGATCGACTCACGGATCAGGTTGGCCGACAAGCGCGAGCCCACGTGCGTGAGATCCGGCCCGATCGCGCCGCCTTCCCCGCTGATCTTATGGCAGGCAGTGCAGCCGGCGCCGCGAATCATCGTCATCGGATCAGTGCTGCCGCCGGCGATCCCGGGTCCTCCACCACCACCGGGAGGAGAACCGCCTGCCGGCGTGGTGGAAGCTGGGATGTCCGATGCGCTCACGTCCACGGTGCCGCCATTCGACTCCAAGAACGCAACCAGCGCCCACAGCTGTTGCGGCGAGAGCGTGCGGCCCATCTCCGGCATGATGGGCTCATAGCCCTGCACCACAAAGGCACGCGGGTTCGTCAGCGACTCGTGGATGTACGCCTTGCAGTCCTTCCCCGGCTCGCGCTTCCCGCAGCGCGCGCCGATGGGCCCCTGTCCTTTTTCATCGGTCAGCAGATTGGGGGCCCGCGTGCCGAGGCCGTGACACGCCGTGCAGCCGCCCGCACCGTGGTAGAGCTGATCGCCGGCGGTCACGAGCTGCTCCGGTGTGACGTTGGCGCCGAGCGTGAGCGCGTGGGGCACCTCCGACTGCACCTGCGGGATCTTGTTCGCAATCAGGGTATAGAGCGCGAGCGTCCCGATCACGATCCCGATGATCCGGAGGTTAGTGGCCCACATGCGGCGCCTCCACCGAGGACGGCACGAACGTCGATTTTTCTGCGAGCCCGCCGAGCCAGAAGATGAAGCCAACGAGGGAGAGGAAGATCAGCACGCAGGTGCTGATCATGATCGCGGCATAGCCCAGCGCCGGTGTGGCGGCGTACGGCGTCATGTCCTGCATGACTTGCCAGACATGCCAATGCTGGCGGATGCCGCTGCGGGCGAATCCCATCAGGCCCATCAGCCACGTGAATGTGACGGCCAGAATGAACAACGCGTACTGCGACCGCGGCGGCATCCTGCCCCACTGAATCGCGCCGAGTGATTCCGCACCGCGCGCCATGAGCACGTCGATCAGGGTCACGAAGACGATGCAGGCGAGCACGGCGCCCACCTGGTACACCGAATAGCCGATGCGGACGATCGCTTCCACGAAATAGCCGCGGATCCCGAAGAACAGCACGATCGCGGCGGCGATGAGGAACATGGCCGCCTGGATACGCGTGCCGATCCTTGCCCATGGCACGACCTGCCGGATATTCGCCCGCCGGTACAGGAGGAACGACAGGAACGTCGACAGAATCATCAAGTTGACGGCGGTGTTCTTGGCGCTCATCACACCCAGCGCCCCGAGCAGCGGATGGTGGGAGCCGCCCATGGCCGCCAGCTCGCGCGAGTCCGCGATCATTGTGTGTGGCGTACCCCATACGAGCGCGCCGAGGACGAGCACGACCAGCAGCCACTTGGTGTAGGGCCGGAACCGCTCGGCCCCGGGGATGCGTCCCATCCCCACCCAGAGATAATAGTTGCCCGCGAGGAACAGCACCGCGATGAGGAAGGCCTGAATCACCCACAGCCAGCTCATGAAGCCGCCCATCATCGTGATGCCCATCGACTGATCGTACTGGTAGATCTCGCGACCCAGCCAGTAGCCCGCGAACGGCAGGACGATGAGCGCCGACATCGCGACAAAGTTGCCGACGTAGCCCATCCAGTCGTAGTGGGCGCGCTCTTCCTCGGTGCGGGCGGCGAGGAAGCGATAGCTCGCGTAGGCGCCGACGATCGCGCCGCCGAACACCACGTTGCCAATCAGGCGGTGAATGTTGATCGGCATCCAGGTGTGATTGAGAATCGCGTGCCAGAGCTTGATGCTGCTGGGGGAAGTCTCGGGGGTGATGTCGCGCGGCGGCGTCATCATGTACGTGAGCCACGAGTCGGCGATGAACATCACGATCGTGCCCCAGACATTCAGCAGAATCCCGAGACACCAGTGCACAATCTTTGCCCGCCCATATTTCCAGCGATCCCAGCCGTAATAGTAGAGGTACAGCGTGAACGACTCGAAGAAGAAGATCGAGACGTACACCCACATCGACACGCCGAAAATCGCCGTGAGATACGCCCAGAACTGAGGATAGAGCGTCGACAGCAGGAACACGAAGACGGCTCCCCAAATCGCGGTCGCGCTGTAGGCGATGAGCAGGAGCCGCGTGAACTCCTTCGAGAGCCGGTCGTAGC
>QHTY01000231.1:6646-11931 GCA_003220985.1 Gemmatimonadota bacterium | reverse complement strand
GCATGTGCCATATTTTAACCGAACAAGCGCGGTGCAAGCAGAATCATTGGATGTAACTCAGGAGGATGAGACGCAGGTCACGTCGACACTGTTCACTCGTCGAGGGGGGAGGCTGAAATCTTCGCGTTGCCCGCTTCGTCATACGCGACAGTCACGCGCCAGGGCCGGCAACAGACCTGGCAGTCTTCGACGTAGTCCTGATACGCCCCGCCGCCGGCATCGAGCCCGATCTCGTTCGGCTCACCACAGTACGGGCAGGTGACTACCCCCTCCGTCTCGGCGGTTCCGTCACCGAGCGGGAACTCGGCGTCGAGATCGTCGCCCGGGAAGTCGACCATCAGTCGGCCCAGCCCATCCGGTCGCGCAGCGCCGTGACGTGGGCCGTGTGATGCCGGCCGTGCCAGGCGTAGAGCGCGAGGATGGTGTCGAGCGACGGCGTCCCCCACTCGGGATGCTTGATCGTGCGGGCAAAATCGGCCGGCCGCATTCCCCGCAGCAGCGCCACCCAGCGCACATGGAGCGCCGTCAGCAGATCGAGCGACATCCCAATGGGCGCGCGCGTCTCGGGCGTCTTCGCCCAATCCTTCTCTTCGTATGTCTTGATCGCCGGCGCATCCTCCGTCAGCCCCAGCTTGAAACGGATGTACGCGTTCATATGACTATCGGGGACGCGATGGGCGACCTGGCGCACCGTCCACCCGCCGGCCCGGTACGGCGTATCGAGCTGCGCGTCGTTCAGTCCGGCAAAGGCACGCCGAAAATTGGCTGGCGCAACAGCGATCTGCTCGATGCACGCGGCGCGGTCGGCGGCCGAGAGTGCATTGTTGGCGGGGAGCGTGAACTTCCCGATGGGATACCGCTCGTCCGTCACTGGTCGACTCGCCAGGTGGTCGTCAATTCCGTTGTTCCCCACTTGATGCGGAGCGTGCCCCGCAGCTGGGCGTAGCCGGTTGTGGGATCGGGCGAGTCCGGCACGAGATAAATCGACAGCGACGGCTCCGGCTCGGCCAGCGTGCGGCTCGCCAGGGCGACGCGCCCGACGTCTTTCGGGGGATCGCGGTCGGTACCCCACTGTCCTGTGCCGCGGTTCACGATGAGTGTGTAGCCCGTGCGCATGTAGAGGACGAAGAGGGAGTAATCGCCCCGCGGCACTTTCAGGTCGCCGAGGGTGACGTCGACATCCGAGTGGAGCGTGGTCGCCATGTTGGCGCCGAAGCGCCACACCGTGTCGAGCGGGATGAGGCCGCCTTCGACTTTGCGGCCGCGGGCGTGCGGCTGTCCGTATGAAATGGCGATCCGCGAAGGGCCCGAGAGACTGGCGTCCTCCTCGAACCAGCGATTGCCAATGCGACGCGCGTTGAGGTGCACTTCGACGGACGCCTGGCTGCTGGCGGCAATCCGTAACGGGATAGCGGGTTCCTGGGTCTGCGCCAGGATGACGGCCGGGATCAGGAGAGCAGTGAGCACCGAGACAAGATGGAACCGGCGGGAGTGGAGCGGAAGGGATTCGAACCCTCGACCCCCTGGTTGCAAACCAGGTGCTCTCCCAGCTGAGCTACCGCCCCCAGCAACGAAAATAGAAAGAGTGTTGCCTGCACGCCACACGCGAAAAACCCACTGGAACGATTCTGCCACTCGGGAATACGCACAGGGAAACCATGACCCGACGCACGCTCGCACTCATTCTCGTGAGCGCCGCGCAAACGGCGTGCACCCGCGGCACGCAAGCCGCCCCGTTGCGCGTCGGCACGACGACGACGGTCGAACAGTCGGGCGCGCTGGCGTTGATCGATTCGTTCCATCCTCCCGTGCCGGTCCGTTTCGTCGTGGGCGCGTCAGGCACGATCATTCAATCGGCGGCGGCAGGTGACCTCGACGTCGTGATCACGCACGCGCCCAGCCTCGAAGAGCGGCTGCTCGTCGAATCCGGGCGAGCGGCGCTGCGCTGCCCGTTCGTCGTGAGCCAGTTCGTCATCGTGGGGCCGGCGGCCGATCCGGCGCGTGTGGCGAGCGCCGGTACGGCCGCGGACGCGTTTCGCCGGATCGCGACGGCGCGCGCTTCCTTCGTGTCGCGGGCGGACTCGTCCGGCACGCACGTCAAGGAATTAGCTTTGTGGAAGGCGGCGGGTGTAACGCCGGAGGGCCCGCGCGATACCTGGTACGTGCAAGCCGGTGGAGATCAGGCTGCCACAGTGCGCATTGCCGACGAGCGCACCGCGTACGCCCTCGCCGACTTGCCCACGTTTACGCGGCTGCAAGGCATCAATCTGCGCGTGCTTTTCACAGCCGACACCGCGCTCGTCAATCCGTACACGCTGTACGTGATTCGTTCGGCGGCGGGCGACACCGTCGCCAGGAAATTCAGCACCTGGGCATTGGGCGACTGGCGCAGCCGCCTGCTCGCCCTGCGACTGCCAAGCGGCTCGCCGGCGTTCGCGACTCCTCCCCCGCCCGGTGAATGCACGGTGCCAGGGACGGCGACGGCGGCCGAAAGGTAGGAGGTGGTATGCTGTTTCCGGACTTGGTCCCACACGCGCTCGTCGCTCTCACGAAACGCGGCGTGCCCGTCATTGGAGAACGCGAGGCTCGGCTGCTCGAGGCCGTCGACCGTGTGCGCTCGATAAAGGACGCCGCATCGGAAGCGGGGATCAGTTACCGCACAGCCTGGAGCATGATTCAGCAGATGGAAGAGGCACTCGGCCGGCCGATGGTCGTCTCGCGCGCCGGAGGGCCCGGCGGCGGAGCCACGACGCTCACTGACGAGTGTCGCCAGCTCCTCGGACTATATCAGAACCTGCGACGGCGTCTGGACGAAAACCTCGGCCGCCTGTGGCAGAGCCCAGAGCCGGCGATGCACGCCGGCGATTAACGGATCAGCGCGAGCGCATAACCACCCGGCAGCACCCGCAGTTGATAGCTCGGGGTCGCCACGCCCTGAATCGTGCCGCTGTACTGAGTCAGCGCCCGGATGTCCGGCACCCCGATCGTGAGGATCGTAGTGCCGTTTGTGAGTTGCCCCACGAGCGCAAATCGCGTCGAGGTGCCGCCGAGCGGTTGCTGGAATACGCGCAAGCCGGTGCCCGCCGTCGCGCTCGTCAGCGCTGCTGGGCCGGTGATCGTGAATACGATCGCGGAGTCGAGACCGGAGTTTGCCGAGGTCAGCCGCACCTTGAGTTGACCCGGACCCGAGGGACCGGTTGAATCGCCGCAGCTTAGCCCCGTGACGAGCAGCGCTGCGATCAGCCCAAATCCGAAGAGCCGCTTCATTGCCGGCCTCCCTTCCGTTGCATCGCCTGCAGCGCGGCCGCGCTCAGCGGTGCGCCGGTCGCCTTGAACCATGCCAGGAAGTCGCCGACGTCGAAGCTCCCGTTGTTATTCCCGATGAAGTCGAGATACCGCACCTGATCGGCGTTGAGCGGCGCCGTGGGGCCAAGCAATTCCGCGACGACGTCGCTCGTTGCGAGCGTCGGCGCGGTGATCGAAAGCGTGAACGCGCGGCTCACGGTACCGCATGACGTCACCCGGGCCGTATAGCTGAAGCTGCCGGTCTGACGGGGGAAGCCAGAAACCACGCCAGCCGTACTCAGCGTGACACCGAGCGGCAGTGCGCCGCTGATCAGGCTCCACACCGTGACGCCACCGCCACCGCTGATCTGCAGCATGTCGGCATACGTTGCGCCCATGATGCCAGCGGGCCGCGCCCCACCGGACGTGATGGTGGCGCCGGTCCCGAAACTGGCGGTGAGGGTGTAGGGCCGCTGCATCGGGACCGTGATGACCGAGTCGGTCGTCGTTGAATCACCGGTCCAGCCGCAAAACTGATTGCCTGAGGGAATCGGCGTGAGCTTCACGGGACGGTTCTCGGGAATGAAGGCGCCGGCCAGGTTGACAGCGGTATCGGGAGTGATCGACCCAGTCCCGATCGACGTAGCGATCAGCTTGAAATCGCGCCGCACAGTCGCCGTGTACGTGGTGCCCGAAAGACTACCCGTGATCGTATGGCTCATCGCGAAGCCGTCCGACCAGCTCACAAAATGCCAGCGGGTTCGCCCATTCGGGGCGACTTGGTTGTCGCTGAAACCGATGGTGTGGCTGGATCCTGCTTCGAGCAGGTCGCGAAAGACATTGAAGTTCGACGCGTCGAATTGGATGACCGCCCCGGTATCGCTCGCGCGCGCGACCGTCAGCGCGCCGAACCGGAGCCGGAACGCCATCGTATGGTCCGTGACGAGCTGGCGGATCGAATCGATCGCCACCCCCGCAAACGAGCCGTCGAAGTTCTTGAGCGAGGCCGGATTCGTGCGATAGACCAGTGCCGTATTGACGAGGGTGCCTGGATAGAGGTCGCCGGCGTCACCGCGATTCGAACACCCGTCAACCATCGAAGTGGCGGGACATGCATTCCCCGCTGCGGCCGCGTCGAGATTGCCGAACGCGTCGGCCTGCATCAACTCGAGCCCGTGAATGGACCCCGTATTCACGCTGTTGCCGGGCGTTGCCATCTGGGCCGAATCGACGTGCCAGATGAGCAATCCGCCGCCGCAGGGTACCGGGTCACCCGCCCGATGGCAGTGATAACGAATGACCGCGCTATCGGACTGCTGGCGTTGCCGGTTCTCCAGTAGGAAGTACTCGCCCCGTGGATTTGCTCCTTGTACCCTGACGTAAAACGCGGTGTCGGACAGCGGCGCGGCGTCGAACGTATAAGTGTTGTTCGTCGTCACCGGAACGATCGTGACCCAGCCGAGCTCGTTGAGGGACCAGGCCTCCATGCGCGACGGGCTGAGGGGCGTGGTGAAATTGCCCGAGCTCATGAGCCCCCACTCGCCGATGCCTTCGCTTACGTTGTCGGTGTCGTACAGATCCGGCAACCCGAAGCTGTGCCCGGTTTCGTGCGCAACCGTGCCGATCGGCATGATTTCCGTAGACGTGCAGGAGCTGGCACCGCCGACGGCCGGTTGCAGGATATAGTCGCTGATCTTGACCTTCTGACCGGCGTGACCAGGCCAGTCGTCCTGAGTCGTGAAGGTCGGCAGCGCAAAGCGATGGGCCCACAGGTGATTCTGCGGGGCATTCGAGGGACCGCACTCCCCCCCGATCGCCTCGTGCATGAACAGCACCAGGGGCACGAACCCCGTGGTGGAATCGACGTACTGTGAAAAGTCGATCTGTGCGTCGAGCTTGGTGAGTGCCTCCATCAACCCGGAGCGCATGCGGCTGATGGCCGCGGAACTGAACAGTCCATTGCAGTTCGTGGAGCCGTACGGATTCGCAGCCTGGCACGT
>QHTY01000231.1:6016-6610 GCA_003220985.1 Gemmatimonadota bacterium | reverse complement strand
AGCGTCGTGTAGCCGTAGGTCTTACCTTGGATGTCGAACAGGCCGTTCGACATCTCCTTGTAAAACGACCGGTAGGTGTACGGTCGACCAGCAGCCGCGCCCGCGGGCGTCGTTCCAAAAAGCACGTCGTCATACGCGGAAGCGAGGTACGGTTCTGTAGGTGAGTCTTTGTAGCGAAAGAGAATGGCCGGCACCTTGAGGATGCCGCTCACGACGGTCGCGGACGCTTCGGCGCCGGCCTGTGGCAGCGGCGCGGCCCCCCCCGCCACCGCGGCGGATGCGTTCAGCTCGCCGAATCGTCCCGCCGCGCGCAGCCGGGCGCGCGTTGCCCGGACGGCCCGAGCCCGAACCCGCCAGACACCATCTTTCCGAAAATCAAATCCGGGAATCTCCCACCGAGGGTGTCGCCGATCCTGCGCAGCTGAGGCCTGGGGAAGCAGAGCGCACAACAGGGCGCTGACGCCCAGGTATCGGACGAGACGTGAAACCACGAGAAACCTCCGGGGAGGAACGGCGTAGAGCCCCTCGATCATCGCAATCTAGGGTACCAGTCCGGGACCCCGAAAGGCTGTGGCAGGTCTCACACTGAGCCTT
>QHTY01000231.1:0-5987 GCA_003220985.1 Gemmatimonadota bacterium | reverse complement strand
CTTACCCATAGAGAACTGAGGCTTCGTGCGCACAGCGAACCTGCAGCATATCGCGCTGTTCGACAAGTGTAAGAACTTCACCCGGGCGCGCGAGGTCCAGGCTGCCGGGCTGTATCCGTATTTCAAGCCAATCTCCCGCTCCGAAGACACCGTCGTCGTCATCGAAGGCAAAGAGCGGGTCATGATGGGGTCGAACAATTACCTCGGCCTGACCCACCATCCCGAAGTCTTGGCCGCCGCCCGTGCGGCCCTCGAGCGTTACGGCTCGGGGTGCACCGGCAGCCGCTTCCTCAATGGTACGCTCGACTTGCACGAGCAGCTCGAGACCGAGCTGGCGGAGTTCTTTGGCAAGGAATCTTGCCTCGTTTTCTCAACGGGCTATCAAGCGAATCTGGGCGTCATTTCGGGCCTGGTCGGACGGACCGACGTCGTTTTCCTCGACAAACTCGATCATGCGTCCATCGTGGACGGCGCCAAGATGTCGCACGGTGAGACGGTGCGGTTCAACCACGGCGACTTGGCCGGCCTCGAGCGGAAGCTGCAGAAGCTGACCGAGGGCACCGGGTCGATGGTCATCGTGGACGGCGTCTATTCGATGGAAGGCGACATCGCCGACGTCCCCGGGCTGCTCAAGGTCTGCCAGAAGTACGGCGCGGCGCTCGCCGTCGACGACGCACACTCGGTCGGCGTTCTCGGCCCGAACGGCAACGGCACGGCAGCACACTTCGACCTGGTCGACGAAATCGATCTGATCGTAGGCACGTTCTCGAAGTCGCTGGCCTCGATCGGCGGCTTTGCGGCAGGATCGGAAAACGTCATCCACTATCTCCGCCATCACTCGCGGCCCCTGATCTTTACGGCCGCGCTGCCGCCCGCCAACACGGCCGGCGTGCTCGCGGCGCTGCACGTCATGCAGCGTGAGCCGGAGCGGCGCGAGCAGCTGTGGCGCAACACGCGCCGCCTGCAGGAGGGGATGCGGTCCCTCGGCTTCGATATCGGGCCGACGGAGACGCCGATCATTCCCGTGCTCATCGGACCGCTCGAGAAGACCTTCCTCTTCTGGCGGAAGCTGTTCGATGCCGGCGTCTTCACGAATCCGGTAGTGCCGCCGGCGGTGCCGCCCTCGCAGTGCCGGCTGCGCACCAGCCTGATGGCGACGCACACGGCCGAACAGATCGACCTCGCCCTCGAGGTGTTCGGCCGCCTCGGAAAAGAGCTGGGGGTCATCTGACCGCAGTGGAGATCGCGCCCGTCTCGGACGGGCGCGATCTCGATCGCTTCATCGCCTTCCCGTACAACCACTATCGCGACGATCCGCTGTGGGTCCCACAGTTGCGCCGCGACATGCAGACGCTGTTGTCTCCGTCGAAAAACCCGTTCTTCCAACACGCCGAGGCCCAGTACTTTCTGGCGCAGTCCAACGGTCGCGTGGTCGGCCGGATCGGCGCGATCAAGAACGACATGCACAACCGCGAGCACAACGATCGCGTCGGATTCTATGGCTTCTTCGAATCAATTAACGATCAAACCGTAGCGAACGCGCTCTGGGACACGGCCGGCGCGTGGCTGAAACAGCGGGGCTTCGATACGATGCGGGGGCCCATGAGCCCGTCGGTCAATGACGAATGCGGCCTGCTGATCGCGAACAACGGCACGCCGCCGTCGCTCATGATGCCGTACAACTTTCCGTACTATCAGCAGCTCCACGAGCGCTACGGATTCGCCAAAGCGAAAGATCTGTTGGCGTACGAAGGCGGTGGCGCGCAAGCGGCGCCCGAGCGATTCGTCCGCTTGGCGCAACGCGCTGCTGAACGCCGGGGCATCAAGCTTCGCACACTCGACATGAAACGCTTCGACGCGGAAGTCGAGCTCATCAAGGCGCTCTACAACAGCGCCTGGGAGAAAAACTGGGGGTTCGTGCCGCTGACAGAGGCGGAAATCGATCATCTGGCGAAGCAGCTCAAGCCGATCGTGGTACCCGAGCTCGTGATCTTCGCCGAGCTGGAAGGAAATATCGTGGGATTCGGCGTCGGATTGCCCGACTTCAATCTCGCGCTGCTGCACAACCGCTCGGGCCGGATGTTCCCCGGCATTCTCAAAGTATTGTGGTATTCCCGGAAGATTCATCGCGCCCGGATTCTGCTGCTCGGGGTGACCCCGGAATTCCGCGGTCGCGGCGTCGACGCGCTGTTGTATCAGAAGGTGTGGGAGAATTCGGTCAAACACGGCATGCCCCGCGGCGAGGCCGGGTGGATCCTCGAAGACAATGCGTTGATGAACAAGTCCGCCACCCAGCTCGGGTTCCGCGTCTCCAAGACCTACCGCGTCTACGACAAAGCGCTGTGAACGTCTTTGTGACCGGTGGCACCGGCTTTGTCNNNTCGGTGCTCACCTGGTCAAGGCACTGTGTGCGCGCGGTGATCGCGTCGTCGCCCTGGTGCGCCGTCCCGCCCTCGCCGAACGCCTCGGCTGGGGCCCCGAAGTCACGCCGGTGCGCGGCGACCTCGACGACGAGGCCGCCCTGCGTGCAGGCTGCGCGGATGCGGACATCGTGTACCACGTCGCTGGAAAGATCACCGCGCGCAGTCACGCGGAGTTCATGGCAACGAACCGGGACGGCACGGCGAACGTGCTCGAGGCCGCGCGCGACGCCGGTGTCGGGCGGCTGCTCTTTGTCTCCTCGCTCGCAGTGGCGGGTCCGACGACCCCGGGTCATCCGATCGACGAGAGTCGCGCGCCCGCCCCGGTCACCCCGTACGGGCAGTCCAAACTCGCGGCCGAAGTCCTCGTGCACGCGATGCCGGCGTCACTGCCGTGGACCATCGTCCGGCCGCCCGTCGTCTACGGTGAATGGGATCGCGGGACCCTGACAATTTTCCAGCTCGCCCGGCGGGGCGTCGTCCCGATCTTCGGCGACGGCTCGCAAGAGTTATCGGTCATCCATGCGGGGGACCTGGCTCGCGCGCTCGTCGTTTATTTCGCGGCGCACCCTGTGGTCACGACGAGCCGGGCGCTCGTCCTGGCCGCGGCTCGGGCACTCGGCCGTGGCGCGCCGCGTATCGTCCCGGTGCCCGCTCTGATCGCGCGCGGCGTGCTCTGGACTGTCGGGACTCTTGCGTATCTGGCGGGGCGCGCCACCTTGCTGTCGGCCGACAAGAGCAACGAATACCTCGCCCCGGCGTGGACGTGCCGGAGCGACGCCTTGACCCGCGACACGGGCTGGCAAGCGCAGATTGACCTCGAAACCGGCTTGCGCCGGGCCGCAAATTGGTATCGGGAGGTGGGATGGCTCTGAAGCCATTGTGGCGCGAGTACACCGCGGTCGATATCGCCACCGCCGCTTACATCGCGATCGCGACCGGTGCGGTCCTGCTCTCCTTCCGCGGGGACGGAATCCGGGGTTGGCCGTGGCTCCTCAGTGCCCACACCCTGATCATCGCGCTAGTGCTGCTGGCCCCGCGGGCGCGCACCGCCGGCCCGATCGGTCGGTTTCTCGGCGACTGGTACCCCATGCTCCTGCTCCCCGCGCTGTACGGGGAAATCGGCATACTCACGCTCAGCGCCGGATTCCAGAACGACTTGCTGATTCAGCGCCTCGAGACCTGGGTCTTTGGGTCGCAGATTTCATATCGCTGGATTCGCGAGTCGCCCAACCAAGTCCTCTCGTGGGCTCTGCACGCCTGCTATCTCGCCTATTACCCGATTTTGTACGCGTCACCATTCGCGCTCTGGATGGTGGGGCGGCGTGACGCCTCCCGCCATACGATTTTCGCAGTGATGGCGACCTTCTACCTGTGTTACGTGGTTTTCCTCTTCTTCCCGGTCGCCGGCCCGCGCTACGCATTCGATAACGCCCACAATCTCGCCACCAAGGTCGGGCCGGCGCGGTTTGCCGCGTGGCTCTTGGACCGGGGCGACTCGTGGGGCGCGGCCTTCCCGTCGTCGCACGTGGCCGCGTCCGTCGTCGCGACGGGGATGGCGTTACGCTACTGGCGTCCCCTCGGCTGGTTGCTGCTGCCGTTCACCGCCGGATTGATCCTGGCCGTCGTATACGGACAATTCCACTACGCCGTGGACGCGTTGGCGGGCTTGATGGTGGCCGCGGTGATGCTGGGGATCATGCAGACCGCCGAAGCCACCGCGCCGCAACGCCTGGCGGTTGCCGACTACGGCGTGGAACCGGGCAGCAGCGCTTAGGGAAACTCTGCACAAGACGCTTAGGCAAACTCTGCACGAGATAGGTGACGCGGGGGGGGGGGAGCGCCGGGCGCGTCCACGCGATGGCGCTTCGGCGGCACGCGTCGCCTCAAGCGTCATCGAAATGGGTGTTCCTGTGCCCGCCGTGCGCCATCGCGTGCGGCGCCCTAGCTCCCACCCCCCGCGTCATCGACTTGTGCCGAGATTCCCTAGTGCCCCATGTGCATGTGGCCCATCTCCAGGGGCATGCCGACGACCGGCTTGCCGACCGGGCCCATGAAGTGCCGCAGATCCTTTTGGTAAAGTGAATCGCTCGGATCCGTAGCCGGCCAGATCGCCTTGCGATCGGGCATGAACAACCCGCCGACGACTCCCATCCCACCGTTGGGAATCGCGTGCCCCGTTGGATTCTCGTAAACCACGTGCACGCGATAGCGGTGCGACGGTGTGATCCGCATGCCGAGTCCCTTCAAACTGTAGAGCTTCCCGACCGGAACGGCGCTGGCTGCGCCGGCCGGCGCCGGCGCGGGTTCGCCGTGCCACAGCAGCTTGCCGGTCGTCGCATCCCAGAACTCGATGGTCCGTCCGTAGGCGTGCATATGGCCACCGATGACGATCAGCTTGCCCGCGACCGCCGGGCTGCCTTCATACGAGCGCTCGCTGCGGCCCGGCGGCAAGTCGAACGACTTGTCGCCGAGGGGGAAAGCCACGTCGAGTTGCCAGGGAAGCACAGAGAAGAAGGGCCACGGCCGATGCTCAGGGATGTAGTTGAGGACGAGCCGGACGCGAACACCCCGATATCCCACATTCGTGGGATTGTGGACCATCGCATTGGCGAGAATACGCTGGCCCGCGTGAATGCGCGACCCGAACAGCAGCCAGGGGAACCGGATTTCGCCGGTCTCCATGCCGGACGCGAGGATCCGCCGGCCGATCGGCAGAAAGAGCTCGCGCTCGTTCGGATCCATCACGTTCATGTGATGCAGTAATGACGCGGGCAACTGCCGCCCGTTCTCGTCGACGAGCTCGGCATGCAAGGCGTAAATCGATCCATCCACGGGAAACTCTCCGACGGACGCCGGCTCATCCACCAAGGTCCCCGCCGGCAAATCCACCGCCGGCAGCTCGAGCGTCAGCTCGCCCGGCTTCGAACCAGGGATGATCGTGGCGCGCTCCAGCGCGCTCCAATCGTTAGGCACCGCCGGACGGGCGGCGGGGTGATGGGTGGGCATCGCGCCGACTGCTGAGCCGGCAACGACTACACGGAGTGCGGCCAGGACCACGAACAACCGTGGACGCATCGGGAGTCTCCTACCGAATCAAGTGTTCAGTGACAGCAGCAAGTTTGGAAAAGGGAACGCCATCGAGAGCGACACCGGATGGGACGGCGACGTCGAGGCGTTCCAATACCGTCGGCATCAGATCTACTGTACGCAGGCCAACGTCGGGAAGAGCCACGCTGGCCGCGATCGGGACTTCCATGTGTTCCGCAATGAGACTACCATGACCGGCTCGGTGCTCGGGCATTTCCCAGGGACCCCGGAAATCTGCTCCCGGGGTGGCTGCCAGGACGAGATCTCCGGCGCGCGGAGTCCCAAAAAGCTGGAGCAATTGGCGCGGTGCGTCGGGCACGTCAGTTTCCCTGGTTCGCGTCAGGAGCTCTCGATCGTCGAGCTCTACATACCCACCGAGGCCCAGGGGATCGCCAGACTGGGGCTCGTAGCAGATCAGACCCATCGACTCCGTCAACGACGCGCGGGCGCTTTTGGTTCGCACAATGATCCCCCCGG
>QHTY01000230.1 GCA_003220985.1 Gemmatimonadota bacterium | reverse complement strand
TAGGGTTTCGCGCGCCATGCGGTAGTTGCTCTCCACATCGTGCGGCGGCACACAGCGTTCGTCACCCCACAGGACCTGAACTCGCGACCACATCGCGCTGGATGCGAGAGCCTCCGTGGCCAGCCGGAGATACGTGTCACGCGGCGTCGAGCCGCCGGAGAGCGCGACGATGAACTGTCCGCGCGAGGCAATCGCGTCCCCTGCGGCCGCGACGAAACGTCCCGCGGCCGCTTCGGCGAGCGCGGCGGCGCTGGGCAGCACCGCGAGATCAGCTCGCATCGACCCCTAGGCGTCCTTCCTTCAAGAATAAACGGCCGCCGCTCTTCGCGACGGCCGTTTCATTTCGATTCCGCAACGTCACTGCTTCTTATACCGCCAAGCCGCGATGCTCGGTCCCGCCGGCTTGAGCTCGAACTGCTGCGCCTGCCCCGGCGGCGTCGGAGCAACTTTCACCGTATCGGTCACCACGACCTGCCCCTGCAGATTCACGAACTCGAACACGATGTTGTACGGCTGATTCGGCCGCTCCCGCGTGTTCGTGACCATGCCTTTCACATCGCGTCCGGTGTCCGTCGAATCGAACATCGTGACCGCGACGTCACCGACGAGCGTCGAATCGGCCAGCTTGTAGTAATAGACCGCTGAATCGACTTGATGGTTCTGCTGCTGCGCGTACGCCATGATCTTGATCGACTGGCGGTTCATCGGATCCACCGCCAGCAGGCGCCGCGACATCGCCAGCGCGTTCACGGTATCGTGCAGCCCCAACGACGTGTTCGCGAGGAAAATCAATGTTTCTCGATAGTACGGGTTGAGCCTGAGCGCGGCCGTGAGGGCCTGCGCCGCGAGGGTGAACGCCTCCTGCGAGTTCGCGAAGTACGCCTTTGCCATCGCCTTACTCGCGGAGTCACACGTCGCCCGAATCCGGGCGACGGTCAGCGGCGGTCGCTTCGCTCGCGCGGCACTGCGACAGCTCGCGCCGGCAGCTGCGGTGTCCGGATCTTCGGGCACGCTTTGGGAGATCTCGGCGCCGACGCGATAGAGCTGGTAATAGCCCATCGAGTCGCCCCTACGGACGATCTGCCGGTAAATCGCGAAGGCACTGTCCTTGTAGGCGGCGTCTTTGCTCGATATCAGCATGTAGAGACTGCCCAACGCCGCCATGGTCTCGGGATCGTTCGGATAGATACCGAGATATTCCTTGTAGGTCGCTTGGGCTTCGGAAAGTTTCTGCACGCTCTGCTGGATGCGTCCGAGATTGTAAAGCGCGTCCTTGCGATCCTGCGCGAATTTCGGATCCGTCGCGGCAACGTCCGCAGCGCGCCGGAAATAGAGCAGCGCCGAATCGGATTGGCCGGCGTTGTAGAACAGAATGGCGGAGTACTTGAAGCCGGTCGGCTCGTTGGTCAGCAGCGCGTTGGCGCGCCGGAATGACGCGATGGCGGAATCGGTGTTGTTCGCCTGCCACGCCGCGATCCCGGCGTTGAACGCGGGCACCCACAGGTACCGGCGCCAGAGCCCGATGTCGGCCGCACACTGCGGCTTGAGGGCCTCCGCGCGGCGGAACGCGGAATCCACGCCCTGCGGGTCGTCGGTCATGATGTAATAGCGGGCGAGGTAATACCAGGCCGCGGGATTCTTGTCCTGATCGCCCGTGACCGCCTGCGTCAGCACGCGCTGCGCATCCGCCAGATCCTTCTTGCGCTGATCCTCCAACTTGGTCGTCGTTGCGCTCTTCAAGAACCCGTAGCCCTGGTTGACCAGAAAATGGCCGGGCTTCAGGTCGCACTTGGGATCCGCCCATCGTCCCGCCTGCTGTTGCTGCTGTTGCTGTTGCTGCGATCCCTGCGCGCCGAGGCGCGCAGGGAGTGCACACAGCATGACGACCGCGAGATTGCGAACCGTTCGCACGTTCACTCCTTGGCTTTAGCGAGAAGAGCCACGGCATCGCGCTCGACGGCGCGCGCCACTTCCAGCGGCGGGCGCCCCAGCGCCTGCGCCGCCGCCAGCACATCGTCGTATTCTGGTTTCACTCGGACGCCACCGCCATCCAGGACCTTCACCCGCACCGCGACGCCGTCCAGCCGCACCGTAAGCTGATGGCGCGGCAACGTCGCCCGCTCGGCGATCCAGCGGCGCACGCCCGCCGTCGTGCTGTGGCGGAAGAGCTCCGCCGTCACTTGGTCGGCGAGCGCCTCGGGGACCATCACTTCCACCCGGAAGCCCTGACGGCCTTTCTTCATCTGCACGGGCCACGTCTGCACGTCGAGCGCACCCGCGTTCACCACCGCCTGCCGCAGCGGCTCGACATACTCGGGGCTCATATCGTCCACGTCCGTAGCCAAGAGCACCACTCGCCCCGCCTCGCTCGCCGCCTCCGCGAGGAGAATACGGAGCGCATTGGGATAGTGCTTTGGATCGCGCCGGCCGGCGCCCCAGCCGCTGCCGGCTAGGCGCCAGCGGTCCGGTGGCGCGCCGGCCGAGAGCACCCGCAATAGCGCGGCCCCGGTGGGCGTCGTGGCTTCACCCTCTACCGGGCTCCCAGCCTGACCCGCAATCTCGAAGCCTTCGAGCAGAATTGCGGTCGCCGGCGCGGGCAGTGGCAGGCGGCCATGCGCCGCCTCTACCCACCCCTGCCCAACCGCGACAGGAAGGTTGTGCACGGCCTCGACGCCGAGACGCTCGAACCCCTCGATGCCGCCAACGATGTCCAGCACGGCGTCGACGGCGCCGACCTCGTGCAAATGGACCTTCTCAGGCGCGACTCCGTGGACGCGGCCCTCGGCGTCTCCCACGAGCCGGAACGCGCGCACGGCGCGTTCTTTCACCCAATCGGAGATCGGTGCGCATTCGACGAGTCGGATGAGCTCACCGACGTGACGGCCGTGCGGTTGCTCCGGAATCTCGAATTCCACCTGCTTGCACGAGACGCCGGCACGGCGCACGTCGCGAACCCTGACGGCGACGCTGCCAACCCCGAGCCTTGCCGGCAGCTCTTCGAGCCATGAAACGGGGACGCCCAGCGAGAGCAGGGCCCCCAATGTCATGTCGCCGCTGATTCCGGCGGCGGGGTCCAAGATGGCGATGCGCATCGCGATGTATTGAAATAAAACAGCTTACGTTCGGTAGAGCCACCCGGCACCGGTGTTGAACACCACGACGCGCTCGTCGGCGCGCAGCGCGCCGCGGCGCTGCAGCGCCACCGCTCCCGCCAGCGCCGCTCCGCCTTCCGGCGAGGCGTCGATGCCTTCCCCGATTTGCAACTCGCGCGCGGCGCCAACGAGTGCCTCGTCGCTGACCGCGATTGCGCCGCCCCCGCTCTCGCGCAGCGCGCGGAGCATCAACCGGTCGCCCAGCGGGCCCGGCACGCGCAGTCCCGCGGCGACGGTCTGGGGATCGGGCCAGGACTCGACGCGCTCCGCGCCGGACTCGAACGCCTGCACGACGGGCGCGCAGCCGCTCGCCTGTACGGTATACATCCGCGGCAGCGGTCCACGCAGCCATCCCGCCTGGCGCAGCTCCTGGAACGCCTTCCACATCCCGATGAGACCGGTGCCACCGCCGGTCGGATAGATGATCGCGTCGGGAAGCTGCCAGCCAAACTGCTCCGCCAGCTCGAGGCCGAGCGTCTTCTTTCCCTCGATGCGATAGGGCTCACGCAGCGTCGAGACGTCGATCGCGCCGGTGTTGTCGGCGTGCAAGCGAGCCGCGATGCCGCAGTCGCCGATGTGGCCGTCGAGCAGCACGAGATCCGCGCCGAAGGCGCGGATCTGCTCCAGGATGGTCCGCGGCGTCGTTGCCGGTGCGTAGACGCGAGCGTCCGCGCCGGCGCGCGCGGCGTAGGCGGCCAGCGCGACACCCGCATTGCCGGCAGTGGGAACGACGAACTGCTTCGCGCCAGCGAAAACCGCGCGTGTCACGGCGGCCGCGAGCCCGCGTGCCTTGAATGATCCGGTGGGATTCGGACTTTCGTCTTTTACCCAGAGATCATCGAAGCCTTGACGCGCCGCGAGGCGCTCGATCTTGAGGAGCGGCGTCCCACCTTCGCCCAACGTGATGGGTTGCTCGTTGGCGGCCAGCGGGAGCCAACCATCGTAGCGCCACATCGTCCAACGCCGCGCCCGCAAGTGGACCTTCGCTTCCGGCGGCGGCAGCGTGTCGTAGCGCACCAGGTACGGCGCGCCGCAGACGTCACAGACGCCCGGGAAGCCATCGGCGTCACGCGTGCGCGTGGGGACGCACGCCGAGCACTCCAATGTCCAGGTCACGCGTTCTGATGCAGTCGATCGAGAATACGATCCGCCAGCGTGGTGGAGAATCCCGGCAGCGCGGCGATCTCGGCGGGGGTCGCGGTGCGGACGCCGGCGAGTGAACCGAACCGCTCGAGCAGCAGCCGCCGCCGCGCGTGACCGATCCCCGGAATGCGCAGCAGCTCCGACGTAATCGTGCGCTGCGCGCGGCGTTTGCGGCTGTAGGTGATGGCAAAGCGGTGCGCCTCGTCGCGCACGCGCTGCAGCAGCTTGAGCGATGGGCTGCGGCGTGACAGCCGCAGCGGCTGACTGGAACTCGACTGGAAGACTTCCTCCTCCTTCTTCGCGAGGCTGACGATGGGCACACGTTCTTGCCCGAGCGCCTGCGCAGCTTCGACCGCGGCACCCAACTGGCCTTTGCCTCCGTCGATCACGATCAGATCGGGAATCTGCTTGTGCTCCGCGATGCGCCGCGTGAGAAACCGCGTAACGACTTCCTTCATCGCCGCAAAATCGTCGATCCCTTCTACCCCCTTGATACGATAGTGGCGGTACTCCGCCTTGCGCGGCCGGCCGCCCTCGAACCACACCAGGGAGCCCACGGTATCGCGGCCCTGGTTGGTCGAGATATCGATGCACACCATCGCCCGCGGCACGATCGGCAGGCCGAGGTCCCGCCCCAGCGCGAAGACGGGGTCGGCCGCGCGCTCGTCGATGTCGAATGTTTCGATCTTGAAGCTGTCGAGCAGGTGGCGCGCGTTCTGGTCCGCCAGCTCGACGAGCTTGGCCGCCGAGCCGCGCTGGGGGACCACGAAGTCCACGCCGGGCGCCAGCTCGCGCAGCGCGGCGAGATCGGCGGGCCCGAACGGCAGCACCACCCGCTGCGCCCGCTGCTCGAGCGGGAGATAATACCCGACGAGAAACGTCCGCAGCACGTCACCTTCCGGAGCGTGCTCGACGTGCTCCACGAACCGATGCTCGCGTGCGATGAGCTTGCCGTCCCGCATCATCGCCGTCGCGCGCGAGGCTGATGGCATCGGCGTCACCGCCACCCACGACTTCCACGGTCTGCGGCTGCTCGAGCTGGTCCAGCCACTTCAACGCGTCCCGCAGCTGGGCCGCCCGTTCGTAATCCTGGGCGTTGCTCGCCTCCTGCATCCGCTCCCGCAGCCGGGCCCGCACATCGAGCGTCTTCCCCGAGAGAAACAACAACACATCGTCGATCATGCGCCGGTAGGCCTCGACGCTCTGATATCCGACGCAGGGCGCTTTGCAGCGCTCGATATGATAGTCGAGACACGGCCTGTCCGGAGCTTCCTTCGGCAAGTCCCACGAGCAGGACCGCACCGTGAAAATGCGACGGACGATCTTCAGCGTTTGCCGGAGCGTCGCGACATCGGTGTACGGGCCGAAGTAGCGCGCGCCGGGAATCGTCACCCGCCGGACGACCAGGACGCGCGGCAACGGCTCGCCCAGCGTCACGGCGATTTGCGGATAGCTCTTATCGTCGCGCAGCCGGATGTTGAACTTGGGCTGGTGCTCTTTGATCAGCGTGTTCTCG
>QHTY01000336.1:2821-3452 GCA_003220985.1 Gemmatimonadota bacterium | reverse complement strand
TCCCGCATCTCTTCGCCGCGGCGCCGCGCCATCGCCGCCGCGAGAACACTGGCGATGGCCTGGAGGAAGTTGACGTCGTCGACCGTGAATTTGCGCGCATGCGTGGTGTGTGCGCCGAGGACCCCCAACGGGTGCTCGGGCGTACCGATGATCACGGCCATCCCGCTCTGCACACCATGGTTTCTGAAATAGTGGGGCATCTGCGCACGCAGTTCAGCGCCCCACTCGTCCATGACCACGGGGCGCGCGGAGGCGAGCGTCAGGCCTGCGTGCGAGCGTGCCCCAGTCGGCACAATCGTGTCAATGACCTCCGGATCCCACCCGACCGCCGTGCTGAAGTGCAGGCTGCCGTCTGGGCGCAGCTCGAGCACTTGTGCGAACTCCACGTCCAGCGTCTCCGTGACAAGCGACGCCGCGCACTCGAGGAGGGCGCCGAGATCGTGGCTGGAGATGGCCGATTGGCCGAGCCGCGCCACGGCGGCTTGTTGACGGGTGCGGAGGTCGAGCAGCGCGTCGGCGCAGCGACGATTCGTGATGTCTTCGACGGTGCCTTCATAGTAGACCGAGCCATCCGGCCCGCGAACCAGGCGTGCGTGATCGCGCAGCCACACTATCGTGCCGTCGCGCCGAT
>QHTY01000336.1:2169-2796 GCA_003220985.1 Gemmatimonadota bacterium | reverse complement strand
CCTCGTACTCGAACCCCCGAACCAAACCTTGCGCTTCGACCAGCCGGCGGAACCGCGCCCGCTCTTCGGGATGTACATAGTGCTGATGCTCCAGGTCCGCGCGCTCCCGAATCAACTGGTCGGGGCTATCGTACCCGAGCATGTTCGCCAGCGCGAGATTGGCCATGATAAAACGGCCGTCAGGCGTGGTCCTGAACACGCCCTCGACGGCATTTTCCACGAGCGTGCGATAGTCCCGCTCTGCTCGCTCGAGGGCCGCGGCGAGCTGTTGCCGCGTACGTTGGATCTCCGCGAAAGCGGGAGCCGTGGTGGCGATGGGAATGGCGGGGCCCTGCTCGGGTTTCATGACCTTCCCCCCGTGGGATTTCATATCCTACGGTCCTGCCTTCGCCGCCGCTAGTTCGGCGCGTGCTTCGCCGATCACAGCGAGCACCATGCCGGCGAGGATGAGCGTGGCACCGAGTCCCTGAGTAGCGGAAAAGTGCTCTCCCCAGAACAGCCACGACGTCAGCGCCGCGAAGACCGGCTCGAAGCAGAAAATCAGCGACGCCCGCGCCGACGACATCTCACGCTGCGCGCGGAACTGCCAGACCAGCGCCACCGCCGTCGACATGACGGACAGAAAAA
>QHTY01000336.1:1530-2128 GCA_003220985.1 Gemmatimonadota bacterium | reverse complement strand
GCAAATGCTCCAGCAGGAGCGCCACGATCAGGCTGCCGATGGCGGTTCCCGGGAGCTGTAGCCAGACGAGACGCTGCGCGTCGTACTGCTTGGAGAACTCCGACACCGCGACGATGTGCCCGCCAAACACCACCGACGTGATGAGCGTCCAGAGGTCGCCCTTGTTGAGCCCACCCGCGTCGGGAGCCGTCAGGAAATAGATCCCGATGCCGGCAATGAGGAGCGCGGCGACCACCATCCAGCCAGTGCGATGCCTGAGCAGGATGAGCGCGATGAACGGCGCCAATACGGATGACATCGCGACGATGAAGGCGGAACGTGCCGGCGTCGTGAACTGCAGTCCGTAGGCCTGTGTCGCGAATCCCGACGCCAGCAGCAGCGTGAGGATCACCCCGGCGCGCAGCTCGGCTCGTGAGAACCCGGCGCGGAGATGGACGAGCGGCGTGAGCACGATCGTCGCTAGCGTAAAGCGAACCGCGAGAAAGAGCAGGGGAGACGCGGAAGCGAGTGCTTCCTTGACCACGACGAAACTCACGCCCCACACCGCCGCGGCGGTGATCAACAACAGATCGGCGCGACGGCGCGTCACGCCAAATCC
>QHTY01000336.1:0-1449 GCA_003220985.1 Gemmatimonadota bacterium | reverse complement strand
CTTGATGACGTCGAGATTGTGCTCGATGACGAGCACGGTGTGTCCCGCGTCCACCAACCGATCAAGCACGCGACAGAGGACGCGCACGTCGTCGAGGTGGAGCCCCGTCGTGGGCTCGTCGAGGATGTAGAGCCGCCTCCCGCCGCGAGCGCGTGCGAGCTCGCGGGCGATCTTCAACCGCTGCGCTTCACCACCGGACAACGTGGTGGCCGGCTGGCCGAGCCGCAGATAGCCGAGTCCGACCTGCTGCAGATACCAGAGACAACGGGCCAGCCGCGCATGTCGGTGCAGGCGCCTGATCGCTTCATCCACGGTCCACTCGAGCGCCTGGGCGATGCTCGATCCCTGAAGTTTGACATCGAGCACCTCGCGCTTGTACCGCGAACCGCCACACACCTCGCACGGGACGAACACATTTGCGAGGAACACCATCTCGATGAGGACGTGGCCGGCGCCTTCACAGCCTTCGCAGCGGCCGCCGGCTACGTTGAACGAAAACGTGCTGGGCTCGTAGCGCCGCGCGCGCGAGAGCGGCTCATTGGCGAACAGCGCGCGCAGTTCGTCGAACGCTTTCACGTAGGTGACGGGATTCGACCGCGGCGTGCGCCCGATCGGCGCCTGGTCGATGAGCACGACATCCTCAAGGTGCTCCCAACCCTTCAGCGAGACCACGTCCCCGACCGGCTCGCCGAGATGCTGCTTCGCAGTGTGCTCGCCGCGCAGGCGTGACTCGAGCTGCCGGTAGATGACGTCGTGCACCAGCGTCGATTTGCCCGAGCCGGAGACGCCGGTCACCGCGGTGAGTGTGCCGAGGGGAATGCGGACATCGACGCCGGCGAGGTTGTGGAGCCGGGCGCCATTGACATCGAGCCAGCGTACCGCCGGCCGGCGGGCGGACGGCACGCCGATCCGCTTTTCACCCGACAGATACTGGCCGGTCAGTGTCGCCGCTTCGCTGACCTTGGCCGCAGGTCCCTGATACACGAGCTGTCCGCCGGCATCGCCACTCGCCGGCCCGAGCTCGACCATCCAGTCGGCGGCGCGCATCGCCGCGGGATCATGCTCGACGACGACAACCGTGTTCCCGGCGTCCGACAGCTTCCGCAGCAAGCCGAGCAGTCGATCCACATCCGCGGGATGTAAGCCGATCGATGGCTCGTCCAACACGTACAGCGTGTCGACCAAGCGGGACCCGAGCGCGTTGGAGAGCGCGATGCGCTGCGCTTCGCCGCCGGAGAGGGTTCGCGTTTGGCGGTCGAGCGTGAGATAGCCGAGACCGACATCGTTTACAAAGCCCACACGCGCCCGGAGCTCCTGGAGGATGTGGTTCGCCACGGTCTGTTGGAACGCAGGCAATCTGAGGTGATCCAGCCAATCTGCGAGATCAGTGGTTGTGAGCGCGGAGGCCTCGGCGATCGTCTTTCCGGCCACGCGCACCGCGAGCGATTC
>QHTY01000229.1:11793-17855 GCA_003220985.1 Gemmatimonadota bacterium | reverse complement strand
ACGCCGTGGCTCGCGCAGCAGGGCGTTCAGCTCACAGCCATTGAGACGATCGGACTCGCGTTCTTCGCCTGGGTCGGCGTGCGCGGCATGACGTGGTTCCTGTTCGGTCGGTTCGGCGCGCCCGCGATGATCGGCTTGCTCAGCCGCCAAGCGTTTGCCGTCCAAGGGTCAGTCCCCCACGCTGGCCCGACGGCGGTGCCCGATTACTGGAAGGGCCCCATCAGCGCTCTCAAGGCGGAGCGCGAGTGGTTCCGCAAGGAATCGCGTGAGCTGTTCGAGCTGGCGTCGCTGCCCGTGCTCCAGGTCGTCGCGTCGGGGATGAATTTCCTGTTCGTGGTGTTCACGGGTCGTGGCCACTTCACGCTGCCGTTCAAGTCCATCGATGACGTGTTGGCCGCGACGCACTTCCCGGCCCGCGTCAGCGGCGAGGTGGCCCGGTGAAACGTGCCGTAGTGGGGCTGCTCGCCCTCGGGCTCGTCAGCTGCAACCCGCCGGCGAACGCGCCCCCGCCGCGCTCCACGCTCGTCGTCGGACTCGACATCTCCGGCTCGTTCCGCAAGAGCGGCCAGTTCGATGACGCGATGCGCTACGCGGCGCTGTACATCTACGGACACATCAACGGGCTGGGCGGTTTGAAGCGGGCCACCGACGTGTTCGTGGGTTCGCTCGGCGGCGAGCATGTCGGACAGCCGAAGAGCTTCCACCCGATCCAGGACCTCGGGGGGAAGACGCCGGCGCAGATCGAGGCTGACCTGCGCGCGTGGTTCCCGGAGGACGATCCGGTCACCGACTTCAACTCTTTCTTCGAGCGGACCGCGGTGCACATCAAGCGGCAGAACCTCGTGCTTGCTCCGCTCAACATCGTCTTGTTCTCAGACGGCGTGCCTGATTTCCCCGGGGCCGGCCGCATGAGTGCCCCCACGCTCTACGCCAAGATCGACGTGAGCCCGATCGAATACTTGTCGCGCAACGTCACGATCCGATTGCTGTACGCGCAACCCCAGGTGGCGCAGAACTGGGAAAAGCTCGTCCCGCGTAACCGGGTGAAAATCTGGACCCAGGACCAGAACGTGATGGTCGGCTGGCATCGCCATGAAGTCCAAGGCATCGCGATGGAGCGGCAAGACTCGCTGTGGAGCTGGACGCAGCAGATTGTCGACTTCCGCGTCCGGCGAGGCAAAATCCTCTAAAAGACGTACGTGGTACGTGGTTCGTGGTGCGTGGCTGCTAACCCCACGTACCACGCACCACGCACCACGCACACGTTCCTAGCAGTACTGGTCGAACGCAGCCGTAAGGTCCGCCGCAATATCCTTGGCATTCCGTCCCTCGATATTGCGCCGTTCCAGCATGAACACGAGCTGCCCGTCCTTAAACAGCGCGATCTGCGGTGACGATGGCGCGTACCCGGTGAAATAACTCCGCGCGCGCGCCGTGGCGTCCGCGTCCTGCCCGGCGAACACGGTGACCAATCGGGCGGGCCGCCGCTCGTGTTGAATCGCCAATGCCGCCGCTGGGCGCGCGTTGCGCGCGGCGCATCCGCAGACCGAATTCACCACGACGAGGGTGGGCGCGCGCTCTGTGGTCAGAACGGCGTCGACCTCGTCCGGTGTGCGGAGCTCTGCAAAGCCCAGGCGGGTGAGTTCCTCCCGCATCGGGCGGACCATCTCGGGATCGTACATCGGGACGTTCAGATTTCGCATACGCTCCTCTACTTCTTGAGAAAGGCCGACAGTGCCGCACGGAAATCGGGCGTGCTGCGACTCACGGCGTTCACATCCGCGCCGAGCCTCAGGCCAGCGTCAAAGCTCAGCCCATCGAGCTGATAGAACTGCTGTTTCGTGAACGCCAGGGCCGAGGGGCTCGCTGCGGCGAGCACGCGCAGCACGTCCGCCGCCTGGTCCTCGAAATCAGCATCCTCATACACCCGTGACGCGAGCCCGATCGCCGCCGCCTCTGTGCCAGCGAGCAGGCGACCCGTCGCCGCGAGATCGAACGCGATCTTTTCGCCGACGGCGCGCCGCAGCATCGTCATGACGATCGCGGGCACGAAGCCGCGCTGCACCTCGGGATAGCCGAACTCCGCGGATTCCGCCGCGAGGATGAGGTCGCACGCCGTCGCCAGCCCGCAGCCGCCGGCGAGCGCGCGGCCCTGCACCAGTGCCACGATGGGCTTCGGCAGCTGCCGCATGCGCACGAAGATCTTCGCAAAGTGCAACGCCGCCTGACGATTCTGCTCGACGGTATGATCGGCGGAGGCGAGCAGCTCGTTCAAATCCATGCCGGCGCAGAAGTCCTTGCCCGCGCCGCGGATCGCGACGATGCGCACGCTCGCGTCGAGGTCGGCGGTGTCGAGCGCCGCGAGCAACGCATCGATCATCGCCGTGTCGATCGCGTTGCGCTTGTCAGGGCGGTTGAGGGTTGCGGTGAGCACACCACCCGCCATCTGCACCAGGACACGATCGCTCACGTGCGGACCTCGATCTCCATGCGCAGCAGCGCGGTGGAGAAGACTTTCCCCTGCGCGTCGGTCTTTAGGGAAATCGTGCCGCCACCGTCCAGCGCGCCATGCAACAGGAAATTCAACGCGCGGAGGTTTGGCAGCTCGAAGCGCTCGACCTTGCCTGTGATCATCCCCTTAAAATGTCTGGCCACGCGCGCCGCCGTGACATGCTCAACGAGCAACGGATAATACACCGGCTGCAACGCGATCAAACCGACGTTTGCCGTGTCGCCCTTATCACCAGAGCGTGCGTGGGCAATGTCGACCAGCCGAACGGTTTTTGACCGCCCGACCGCCCGTCGCCGTTTCATGCTTCGATCAGCTCCACCGCGGGCTCCACCATGCGCTTGTCGATCAGCGCGGGCCAATACGCCACGATCTCCTCCGGCTTCGGTCGTCCACCGGCAAAGCCCGTCACGCTGGGGGGGCCGTTGAGTATCAGCGGCGCGATCTCGCGCGTGAAGCGATCCACCGGTTTTTCATCGCGCGCGCGCACGCCCACGCGCAGCTGGACTTCGGGAATCGCCGCGAAATCGGCGTCCTTGAGAGCAAGCGGGCCGTGCGTGGCATTGACGCCCACGTACTCCGTATGGATCGCTTCGAACTCGAGGCCAAGGTCTTTGAGGCGCTGCCGCAGGGTACGATCGGCCGCCTTCGCCTTCTCCAGCGCGTCCGGCCAGGCATAGACGAGCGTTCCCACCGCCTTGTATCCGTAGAAGTACGCGATCGAGACCTTGAGCCTATCGGTGGCGGGTTTTCCCCTGACACCCGATACCCGCACCCTGTCCTTGCCCGCCTGAGCAAGTTGGATGGTCGTGAAGTCCGCGACGCCATCCGGTGTGATGTACTCCCGCGGATCGCCCATCTCGTAGACCAGCTGTTCGGTCACTGAGGCAACGTCGATCCGGCCGCCGCTGCCGGCATGCTTGATCAGATGGAAGGTCCCATCGGCGCGCGCTTCGACGATTGGATACCCGACGTTGGCCAGGTCGGGAATGCGCTTCCAATCCTTGAGGCAGTTGCCCCCACTGCACTGCGCCCCGCACTCGATGATGTGGCCGGCGACCGTACCGGCGGCAATGCGGTCCCACGCGTCCGGTGCCCATCCGAACGCGTGCATCAGCGGTCCGAGCGTGAGGCCCGTGTCCGTCACACGACCGGTGATGACGACCTGCGCGCCGCGCTGCAGCGCCGCTACGACCGGTCCGGCGCCGAGATAGGCGTTGGCGGACAGCACGCGATCGCGTACGTCGTGCAGCGGGCGAGCGGTGTCCAGGTTCTTGAGGTCGTGCCCGCGCGCGAGTAAACCGTCCAGCCGACCGAGGAGATCGTCGCCGGTAACGACGCCGATGGTCAGTTTCCCGCCGAGCCCGAGCCGGCGCGCGACATCGGCGAGCGCCATCGCGCAGGCGCGCGGATTCACGCCGCCGGCGTTCGCCGTGACCTTGATTCCCCGCTCGGCGATGGTGGGCAGGATCCGCTCCATCTGCGTGATGAAATCGGTCGCGTAGCCGCGGGCCGGATCGCGCGATTTCTGTTTCTGCAAGATGGACATCGTCACTTCGGCGAGGTAGTCCATCATCAGGTAGTCGATGGGTCCACCCGTCACTTGCCGATACGGTGCTTCGAGCCAATCTCCCCAAAAGCCCTGCCCGCCTGCGACCCGGACAGTCGCGGGACGCGAGCTCACCGGAGATTACCTGCTCCCCGTGATCCAGCTGTGACGACCGTGCGCCGCGCGGCGATCGAGCCCGTCGGCGTCGTCACGCGCGTCTCGATCAACGCTCCGAAACCGTTCGGCAACTCGAGCGCCGGGGCGTTGGGCAGCCGCACGACACTGCGGCCGCCCGCAACGACCATGAGCGGGCCCCCTTCGCCCACCGGTTCGTCCGGACCGAGGAAGCGGATACGGGCATCCCCCCGCCAGGCGTGGCCGGGGAGACGCGCGAAGGCGGGATAGAACTCGACCGTGAGCGGCACAGCGCGCAGCGCGTCGGACAGCGCCACGCTCATCCGCGCGAACGGGTAGTTCACCGGCTCGTTGCCGCCGGGGATTTGCTGACCCGTCGAGTCATAGACCGTGACGGAGAAATCCGTCAGCTCATCCGTTTCGCCCAGCGCGGCGCGCGGACCTGGAGCGTTTCCGCGGGTTGGCCGCGTCCGGCGATCGCGTAGCCGCGCTCCGCGCCGACCAGCCGATACGCAATTTGGCCGCTGGCGGTACTTGCCTGCGTTGCGCCCGCCAGCACGCTCGACGCCTCGAGACTTCCGGGCTGCGTCAGGGCGAGGGCGACGGGACCCAGCTCGGCGCGGACGGTCGCCGTCGTGCCGGTGAGTGGCGGCGCAATCACATCAAGCTCATAGACACCGGGGACCATGTCTTCCGCGCGTACGGTGATCACGGCGCTGCCGGGCTCCTGCTGGCCGATGTCGATGTCCTCCGGTGCCGCCCGGGCGGGTTCGCCGTTCGGCTCGTAGAGGCGCACGGTCGCGTGCTGGCTCTGTGAATCCGGGAGGGAGACGGTGGCCCGCAGCGTGGCATCGGCCTGCGCAACGCGCAGGAAGTAACGCTGCACATTCCCCGGCGCCACGACGCGCCGTTCGTCAAACAGCGCTTTCGCGCTGAGGTCCGTCGGGACGATCACCGTATTCACGAGCATAAAGAGCGGGCCCGCGACGGTGTCACGCGGATTCCGCGCCGTCACGGTCCCAACGTACATGCCTGGAGCGGTCAAGGCGCTGCGCTGGTACGTGACGACGATCTGCGTGGCCCGCGGCGCGGCATCGACCGAATTGTCGACGGTCAGCCACGGCACGTCGGCGCGCAGCGCAAACTCCGCGGCGCGCAGTCCCGCCCGCTGCCGCACGGTGAACGTCTCGACGCTGTCCTGTTCCGCGAGACCGTTCCGCCAAAATGCGGCCGTGACGCCGTGCCCGGCCTGCACGCCGTAGGTCGAGCCCTGGTGTCCGCCCTCGAGCCATTGGTACGCAGCCTCGAGTGACGGCATTCCCGCGCCCTCATCGATGGCGCGCGCGCCGCTGAAGGGACGTGCGGAAATCCGCAGCGCCTGAATGATGTCCGCCGCGGCCGCGCGCCGACCCGCTTGCGCCATCGCCGACACGAGACAGGCGGCCAGACCGGCGGCGTGGGGCGACGCCATGCTCGTGCCGCCCTTGATCTCGTTGCCGGTATCCCAGCGCGGGACGCTCGAGAACGCGACCCCAGGCGCCACGACGTCGGGTTTGGCGAGCTCCCCGCCGCGCGAGCTGAACCACGCCAGCACATCCCGCGCTGGCGGCACGCCCTGCTGCGGGGGACGCTGGAAGGCGCCCGGGTAGGCCGCGCCGACCGATAATGCGAGGTGCGCCGAGCCGGGGAAGCCGAGGGTCGAGAGGCCCGGCCCGTCGTTGCCCGCGCTGATCGCAAACACCACCTCGGGATGACTCAGCAAGAACGCATCCACGATCGAATCGATGACTGCGCGTCCCTCATGCTCGTTGCCGACGCCAAAGCTCATGTTCAGGACGAGGGGCATATTGCGCTGCGCCGCGTAGCGCG
>QHTY01000229.1:9797-11778 GCA_003220985.1 Gemmatimonadota bacterium | reverse complement strand
CACGCATCATGCTGCCGTGGACCGTGACCCCGCCCCGCGCGTTGTTGGCGATCTTGAGGCCGATCAGCTGCGCGCCCGGCGCGACGCCGTTGAATCCCGCCACATCGAAGAGGTTGTAGCCGGCCGCGATCCCCGCGACGTGAGTCCCGTGCCCCGAGGTGTCGAAAAAGAGATCGAGGATTGGCGCACTGTCGGGTGGGGCGGTTTCGCGGAAGTTGGCGACGATGGTGAGCGGCTTCGTGCCGAGGGCGATCGTTTCATGGCCCTGGCGGTAATCGTGGAGCGGCATTTCGTCTTCGAACGAGCCGTCGAGGTTCGTGTCGAGAAATGCCACCCAGCCGTCGGAGGCTTTGACGACCACGACGGGGAATTCGTCGGTATTGCGGCCGTTGCCGTTCAGGTCCGCCGCGGGCGGGCGGCCGAGGGGCAGCTCGCGGAACACGCCGCGATACCAGGTGGTCGCGGGTCAGGCGCCCAATGCGGGCCGCGCCTTTCATTTGTTGGTCGGTCGGTGCGGCAAACGCGGTCAGCGCGACGCGCCCCTCCCCCGAAAAATCCCGCAGGTCCACGATCTTGGGGGCGCCCGTGCTGGTGGCGATCAGTCCCGGGACGCTCGGATCGATGCCGCTGTCGAGAATGGCGATGAGCACGCCCCGGCCGTCGTAGGTCGGATGCAGCGCGCGAAACAGTTCTACGCCGGTACTCTTGAGCGGCATGAGCCCGAGCATGTACGCGACCGCCGGATCGACCGCGGGCCGCGCGGTAGACGCTCGGCTGCCGTCCGATGGGACGGGCGCGGACGGGGAGGGAGTCGCGGGGACGGGTTTCGTGGCCGGTTTGGTGATGCCTTTGGAGCTTGCGCAGGCAGCGCCCAGCACCAGCACGGTTGTGGCAAGAAGCTTCACGAGAGGCTCGGCAGTCCAAAGGCCCCGAGGTGCGGGCCGATGAATTCGTTGGACACCTCAAGGAGAAACGCGAGCGTATCACGCGTCTCTTCGGGCGTGAGAATCGCATCGACAAATCCGCGCGCGCCCGCGAACTTGGCGTCCAGTTGATGCTCGTAATCGGCGCGCATCGCGTCGACCGCACCGGCATTGTCGGGTTTGGCCGCGTCGGCGCCGTATACCGCTTGGATCGCCGACTCCCCTTCCATCACGCCCATGCGCCCGGTCGGCCAGGAGACGATGAAGTCGGGATCGAACCCTTGTCCCGCCATCGCATAGTAGCCGGCGCCGGACGCGTGGTTGACGGTGAGCACGAGCTTCGGGACCGTCGCGGTGGCCATCGCTTCGACGAAACGCGCGCCCGCGCGAATGATGCCCGTGTGCTCCGCCTCGGTCCCGACCATGAATCCGGAAACATCCTGAATGAACAACAGCGGCACCCGTTCCCGGTCGGCGTTCTTCCGCTTCGCCTTGATCACGCCGCGCGAGTTCGCGATCACCGCCACTTGCCGTCCTTCAATCGCGCCATGCCCGCAGATCATTTCCGGCGCGACGTCCGGCTGGAACTCGTCGAGCCGGCTGGCATCGAGTAGGCACTCGAACAGCGACCGGACGTCGTAACTCATCCGGTGATCGACGGGAATCAAGTGGTACAGCTCCTTGGTGTCGCGTTTCGGGGCGGGATACGTGCGACGCGGTGATGCCATGTGCGGCAGCCGGCCCACGTATTCACGAATCCGCGCAAGACACTCGCTGTCGTTCTTGGCACGATAATGTGCCACCGCGCTGACGGCCGTGTGTGTCGTCGCACCACCCAATGTTTCCGCGTCCACGACCTGTCCTGTCGCCCCCTTGACCAGATTGGGGCCGCCCAAGCCCATGAACGACGTGCCTTCCACCATGAAGATCACATCCGACAGCGCGGGCAAATACGCGCCGCCCGCGATGCACGGACCCATGACGGCCGCAATTTGCGGGACTTTGAGATAGCGCCGCATGATCGAGTTGTAATAGAAGATGCGCGCCGCCCCGTACTG
>QHTY01000229.1:0-9759 GCA_003220985.1 Gemmatimonadota bacterium | reverse complement strand
ATCGCATCGCGATCTCCTGGGCGCGCAGAATCTTCTTGATCGTCTCGGGCCACCAGGAGCCCGCTTTGACGGTGGCGTCGTTTGCGACAACGACGACCGGTCGTCCGCCAACTCGACCCAGGCCCGTGACGACTCCGGCCGCCGGCGCCTGCCCGTCGTACTGGTCATAGGCAACGAGTAATCCGACTTCGAGCCAGGGCCCGTCCTTGTCCAGCAATCCCGCCACACGCTCCCGGGCCGTCAACTTGCCCTGATCATGCTGGCGCTTGATGCGCTCCGCCCCGCCTCCTTGCTCGAGGCGGGCGCGGAGGTGCGTGTACTCGTCGCTGAGCGTCTTGATGCGACTCACGAACGGCCGTGCGTCGTGCGTGGTGCGTCGTGCGTGGGATTACGCCGCGACATGATCGGCGGCCCATTCCTGGATGTACTTGATCAGATCCGACGTCGGCGTACCCGGGCCGAACAGCTTCCCCGTGCCTTGCGATTCCAGCGCGGCCATGTCTTCGGGGGGAATAATGCCACCGCCGGTCAACAGGACGTCCTGCCGGCCGGCGGCGTCGAGTAGCTTGCGGACGCGCGGGAACAGCGTCAGGTGCGCGCCCGACAGGATCGACAGGCCCACGACGTCGACGTCTTCCTGGATCGCCGCTTGCGCGATCATCTCGGGCGTCTGATGCAGACCGGTGTAGATCACTTCCATCCCGGAGTCACGGAGCGCGGCGGCGACGACCTTCGCGCCGCGATCATGCCCGTCGAGGCCCGGCTTCGCGACGAGAATGCGAATCGGCCGCTTGAGCTTCGCCATCAAGCGCGGAAGCGCAGCAGCGCCGCGAGGCCGTCTACGACACGCCGAGCTTTGTCGTCGTAGAGGACATCCACCTGCGCGCGCTGACTCAGCGCTTCTTCGACCGCCTCATCGATTCGCGGATCATCGTCCTGCCCGTCCGCGAGCAGGGTGCGGACCTGCCCGCGGCTCAGTGCCTTCAGGGTCGCCTCCACGCCGTTGACTGCCCAGCCGCGCGGCATGCCATCCTTCACGGCCTCCGCGTGGGCGCGCTCCCAGGCGCGCTCGCGTTCTTCGCGCAGCGCCAGCGTCGCATCGCGGACCTCGGCCGGCGTCGCCTGCTTCGGGCTAAGCTTCACGACGCCGAACACGAGATCGTGCACATACGTGTGAAGGTGAGGGATAACGGCTCCGGCGTCCACACCGACGCTGCCCAGCACGATGCCGCTGAGCGGCTTCTCGCGGTTGATCTGGAAAATGCGCTCGGCGATCTGGGCGTACAGCCGCTGCTTCTCCGCGCGGATCCGGTTGTGGTAATTGTATTCGCCAATGCTTCCCCCTGATGGCGCGCCGCTCCGCGCGCCGCCGTGAAACTTGCCGGCGCGTGAGGACTCGATCCCCGGCAGGCCAGGCCGTTCCACGCAATCGTACGCCGTCACCTCGAAGAACCGGGCCGCGGTGCGATCGTAGACGACACACAGGATGGTGCCGAACTCTTCTTCGAGGCCGAGCAGCTCACGCACCAGGGGTTGGTGATTGACCGCCAGTCTGGAGCGATGGACGTGTGGCAACGGCAAGGCCTCGAACAGGCCCCCCCCCGCCCCCCCAAGCTCGCGCGAGGCGAAGATTGCGATGGCGCGCGCGCGGGGCAGATGGCTCGGCTCCTCGAGGTAGTCGAGCACCTGGCGCAGGTTGGCCGCGATCGCCTCGCGGTCTTCGTGCGACAGCGGTTGCCGTGCCAAGGCCAGTTCCCGCTCGCGCACGCGGTTTTTCATCTTGATGAGATACTTCCCGCGCGTGCGGTCGCGCGGCTCGAGCTTCAAGTAGCAGGTCACGACCCAGTGCGGGCCGGGCGCGATCGACGCGAGCCGCGCGAGCACGGCCTGGGCATCCGGTTCGGTGATGGCGGCGGGTATGGCGCTCATGTCCTAAAAGAACACGGGTTCGCGGTACGCTCCCCAGACGCGCTCCAGCGCGTGTCGGATCTCATAGAGCGTGGCGTACGCGCGCGCGCAGTCGAGCATCGGTCCGATGACATTGTGATCCGCCTCCGCGGCCTGGCGCAGCGCCTCGAGCCGCTGTTCCACGAGCGTGTTATCCCGTTCGGCGCGCACGCGCGCCAGCCGTCGCCGCTGGTCCTGCTCGGCGTCGTTGGAGACCTTCAGGATCTCCACGGGATGGTCGTCGTCGGACAGGAATTCGTTCACCCCGACGGTGATCTTGTCGCCGGTTTCCACCTGACGCTGGAAGGCGGCGGCCGATTGGGCAATCTGCCGCTGGAACCAGCCGGTCTCGATTCCCCGCACGACACCGCCGATCGAATTGATCTCGGCGAACAGCGCTTCCGCCTCGCGTTCGAGTTGATCGGTCAGGGCCTCGACGTAGTAGGAGCCGCCCAACGGGTCGATCACCTTCGCGACGCCCGTTTCGTGCGCCAGGATCTGCTGCGTCCGCAGCGCCACTTGCACCGACTGCTCGGTGGGGAGCGCGAGCGTCTCGTCGAGAGAGTTTGTGTGCAACGACTGCGTGCCGCCGAGGACGGCGGCGAGCGCCTGATAGGCGACACGCACGATGTTGTTCAGGGGCTGTTGCGCCGTGAGCGTGACGCCGGCCGTCTGACTGTGAAACCGCATCATCCAGGAACGCGCCTGCTTCGCCTGGTACCGCTCCCGCATGTGACGCGCCCAGATGCGGCGGGCCGCCCGCAGCTTGGCGATCTCCTCGAAGAAGTCGTTGTGAATGTCCCAGAAGAAGGAAAGGCGCGCCGCAAAGCTGTCGATATCGAGGCCCCGGGCGATCCCGCGCTCGACGTACGTGAAGCCATTGGCGAGCGTGAACGCGAGCTCCTGCGGCGCCGTGGCGCCCGCTTCGCGGATGTGGTAGCCCGAGATCGAGATCGTATTCCAGAGGGGGGTGTGTTTGGCGCCCCACTCGAACATATCCACGATCACTTTCAGCGCAGGCTCGACCGGATAGACCCAAGCATGCTGGGCCATGTACTCTTTCAGGATGTCGTTCTGCACCGTGCCGCGCAGCTTCGCGATCGGCACGCGCTGCTTCTCGGCGGCGGCGACGTAGAAGCAAAACAGGATCGCTGCCGGGCCGTTGATCGTCATCGACGTCGAGACCTGATCGAGCGGAATGCCGTCGAACAGCGTTTCCATGTCGGCGAGCGAGGAGATCGCGACGCCGCACTTCCCCACCTCCCCTTCCGCGCGCGGATGGTCGGAGTCGTAGCCCATCAGCGTGGGAAAGTCGAACGCGACGGAGAGGCCGGTCTGACCGTGCTCCAACAGGAATTTGTAACGGCGGTTGGTGTCGGCCGCGCTGCCGAATCCCGCAAACTGCCGCATCGTCCACAGCTTGCCGCGGTACATCGTCGGATGAATGCCGCGCGTGAACGGATATTCCCCCGGCCGGCCGAGCTGTCGCTCGGCGTCGAACCCGTTCAGGTCCGCGGGCGTGTACACTGGCTTCTTCTGGATCGTCATTCCCCGTTCCTCACCTGGTCGAGGACCTCGGCCGCGACTTCGTAGGGCGTCCGCGTTCCGGCGGCCACGTCGTCGAGGCGCTTGGCCAGGAGATCTTCAGCCTGCGTCTCATCCCATACCCATTGGCGGATTGCGCGGTTCACGACGGCCCGCGTGCGGGTCGCGAGACGCCGCTTGCGGCGTTCGGCGAGCTTGCCGCTGGTTTCGAGGAAGCTGTGATGCCGGTTTAACGCGTCGACCAGTTCAGGGAT
This sequence comes from Gemmatimonadota bacterium, assembly GCA_003220985.1. Taxonomy (GTDB): domain Bacteria; phylum Gemmatimonadota; class Gemmatimonadetes; order Gemmatimonadales; family GWC2-71-9; genus 20CM-2-65-7. The sequence continues at coordinate 6,013 of QHTY01000229.1, read as the reverse complement.
CCCTTCTCCTTTCGACGCAACCGTGGTGAGCACGGGGGGTTCCCATACGTCGGCCGTTTCCGCCCGTTGCCGCCCTTTACCGCCCGTTGCCGCCCGCGGCTGATGGTGCGGCGTGATGTGCGCGAACGCATTGCCTCTTCGAATCCCGAGCATCACTTCCACTTCCTGCTTCAGCTTATCCGCCCCGGGCCTGTCGCTCTTATTGATAACGTACAGTTCGGCAACCTCCATGACGCCTGCCTTGAGCGTCTGGATGCCATCGCCCGATTCAGGCACGAGGACCAGCACCGTTGTCTCGGCGGTCGCGGCGATGTCGAGCTCGGTCTGCCCCACGCCGACTGTTTCAATGAGGATGCGATCAAATCCGAACGCGTCCAGGACATCGGCGACCTCTTCGGTGGTGGTCGCGAGACCGCCCTGCGCGCCGCGCGTGGCCATGGAGCGAATGAAGACGCCCGGGTCGAGGCTCACCGCCTCCATGCGAATGCGGTCGCCGAGGAGCGCGCCGCCGGTAAAAGGACTCGTGGGATCGACGGCGATCACGGCGACCTTGCGGCCGCGCTCCCGGTAGGCCCGCACCAGCTGTTCGGTGAGGGTGCTCTTCCCGGCTCCGGGCGGGCCGGTGATGCCGATGCGTTGCGTGCCGCTCTTCCCAATGCGTTTGTGAATTTCCGACAATACACGTTCGAACCCGTCGCGCTGGTTCTCGACCAGGCTGATGGCGCGGGCGAGTGCCGCGGTGTCGCCGCGCGCCAATCCTTCGAGCACCGCATCGAGTCGCATACGCTCTAAGGATAACGCCGGGGGGGGTGTGGCGGTCATAGGAGGGTTCCGCGCAGGATGACGCTCGCGACCGTGAAGTAGATGACGAGCCCGGTCACGTCCACGAGCGTCGCGACGAACGGCGCGGACGCGCTGGCGGGGTCAAAGCTCAATCGCCGCAACACGAATGGCAACAGTGAACCGGCGATCGTCCCGAACGTCACGACGCCGATCAGGCTGCCGAACACCGTCAGGGCGACCAGCAAGTAATGCTCGCCGTAAATCCCGGTAATGGTGTGCCACAGCGTGATGCGGAGGAAGCCGATCGCGCCGAGCACCATCCCGAGCACCAGGCCCGTTGCGACCTCGCGTCGGATGACCCGCCACCAATCGCGCAGATTCACCTCGCCGAGCGCCATCGCGCGGATGACCAGGGTCGAGGCCTGCGAGCCGGAGTTGCCGCCGCTCGAGATGATGAGGGGCACGAACAACGCGAGGATGACCGCTTTCGCGATCTCTTCTTGGAAGAAGGCCATCGCCGTGGCCGTCAGCATTTCGCCGAGGAATAGCGCGGCCAGCCAGCCGGCGCGCTTTCGGACCATGCGGCCGAACGCGACTTTCAGGTACGGCGCGTCGAGCGCCTCCATGCCGCCGAACTTCAGAATGTCTTCGGTTGTTTCGGCTTCGACGACGTCGACGACGTCATCGAACGTGATGCGACCCAGGAGTTTTCCTGCCTCGTCTACCACGGGCACGGCGGCCACGTTGTAGCGCGCCATGAGCCGCGCGACCTCTTCTTGATCCTGCTGCGGCTGCACCTGCACGATCGGCTGCTCCATCACGTCCCGTACCAGCTTCGTGGGTGCTGAGACGATGAGACGCGCGATCGGAACGATGCCGTGCAACGTGCCCTGGCCATCCACCGAGTAGACCTGATACAGCTGGCTCTCGTCCTCTTCACTCTGGCGCCGGATTGCTTCCATCGCCTCGGCTACGGTCGCGTCTTCGCGGACGCTGACCACGTTCGCGGTCATCAAGCCGCCCGCAGAGTCCTCCGGGTATTTGAGCAGCCGTTCGACGTCGGCGCGATCGGTGATCTCTTCCAGCACCGCTTCGCGATCGCCCGCAGGCAACTCCGCGACCAGATCGGCGGCGTCGTCGGTCGGCAGCTCCTCCACGAGCTCGGCCGCGTANNNCTTCCATCTCTGCGAGCGCGCTCGAGGCCAGCTCGGTCGGCAGTTCCGAGATCACGCGGACGCGGTGTGACTCGTCCAGGGCGGCGAGGATATCAGCGAGATCGGAGGGATGGCAGTTCTGGGCTCGTGCCAGAAACGGACCCAGATCGTCCTGCTCGGCGAGCTCTTTCATCTCGTCGAGTCGGAGCTCCCGCGCTTCGTGCGTGGTCACGTCGCGCTGCCGCCCAGGGCGATCGTCCGGACCGGGCCGCGACGGACGGCGATACGCTCGACGCGCGTGGCGCTGGCGGCGAGGACGTCGAACTCCAACCCCTTGAGCGTGAAGCGCTCGCCGGCGCGCGGGATGCGCCCCAGCGCTTGAATGAGCAGGCCGCCCACCGATTGCGCGCCCCCCCCCCCTCCGGCAGGCCCCGCAGTGACCAGGGGAACGCCGAGCTGTTCGCCAAGCTCCGTCGCGGGCGCAGTGCCCTCCACCTCGACTACGCGGGTGACGTCAGGAGCGGAGCTGGTAGGTTCGAACAGCTCGCTCACGAGATCCCTGAGCAGATCCTCGAATGTGACCAGTCCCGCCGTGCCGCCAAACTCGTCCAGTACCACGGCGAGGTGCTGGCCCCCGCGCTGCATCTCCAGCATCAAATCGCCTGCGCGCATCGTTCCCGGAATGGTGAGCGGTGGCCGCACCAGAATCGGGTCCTCCGGCTGGCGCCCCAGGAGATCGAGTGTGTGCGCAACGCCGACGACTTCGTCGAGCGAACCCCGGTACACCGGGTAGCGACTGTATCCAGACTGTTGCAGCACGTGCGCCGCTTCCGCGGTCAGGATTCCCTCGGGGAACGCGACGATCGCTGTGCGCGGCGTCATCAGCTCGCGCACCGGCCGGTCGGAAAACGCCAGGACGCCGGAAACGACCGCCATTTCGTCGGTCGCCGCCAACGTCTCCGTGTCCGCCGACGAGAGTAGCGCCGCGAGCGTCGTGCGTGTCGAACGCTCGCGGCGCGGAATGAAGGGTGACAGCAGCACAGCCAAGCGGTCCATCCAGGGCACGGCGCGCGCGACGAGGGCCTCGGCCCAGCGCCGCCCGACGACGCGCGGCACGAGGTAGGATGCGCTGATGAACAGCGGTACACCGACCATGACCGTGAAGATGCCCAGGAACGTCGGCGTCGTCGCCGCGAGCAACGCGGGCACGGCGCCCGCCGCCAGGAGGACGCCGAGGGTGGTGAGCATGTTCGCCGCTGCAATCGTTGGCCCCGGATTCTGGAGCACTCCGGCGGTGGCGGTCGAGCCACGCAGTTTGTACGCCACCCAGCGGGTGAGCTCGTGCTGGCTCACGGTGGCGGCGGCCACGCCAATGGCGGCCGCGACACCGGCCAGCAGCAGCCCGATGAGCAGCACTACGAGGGCGACGGTCATCGCTTCTCGAAGGAGACCTGGGTCACCCGGCGTTGCTCCACGCGCTCCACCACCACGCGATAACCGTCGAGTGTCAGCTCGTCCCCCGGTCGGGGGACGCGTCCCAGGACCGAATACACCAGTCCCCCGACTGTCGAGACTTCGGCGTGTGCGATCGTCGTCCCGAGCGCCGCCGACAAATCATCGAGGCTGGTGCGCCCGTCCACCCAGAAACGGCCGCCGTCCTGCCGAATCGCGGGCGTGGTCTCCGTGTCGTGCTCATCGCGGATCTCGCCGACGATCTCCTCGAGGATGTCCTCGCGCGTGATGAGCCCGGCGGTTCCCCCAAACTCGTCGACGACGATCGCGATATGCGGCGGCGTGCCCTGAAAGTCGCGCAGCTGATTGTCGAGGGTCTTCGTTTCTGGCACATACGAGGCCGGCCGCACGAGCGACTGCCAGCGTGTGCCGGGCTCGGCGAGGCCCATCGCGATCGGGACAAGGTCCTTCCCGAGCACCACCCCGGCGACATTGTCGGGCGTGCCGTCCAGCACGGGTAATCGCGTGTGCTGGCTTTGGCGAAATGCTTCCAGCACTTCCTCGGTGGACGCCGAGACATCGATGCCCTTCATGTCGAGGCGCGGCGTCATCACTTCGTCCACGGTCGTGTCCGCCAGCGTAAACACGCCGAGGAGCATATCGCGCTGTGCGGTGCCGAGGTCAGGCTGCAGTGGGCGCGGCGTGTGCACCATGGCGTGCAGGCCGCGGTCCGCCCAGGCGAGGAGCCAGAGCAGCGGGCCAAACGGCGCCAGGGTGCGGCGCGCCAGCGGGAGCGCGGCGTCCGAGAGCTCGGGGGCGATGCGCGCCACGCTCCGCGGCAGCGCGTCGCCGACGATAAAAAGCAGTAGCGTGCCGACGAGCAGGGTCGCGAGCGCCTCCGCCCACCCCCTCGTCCACCAAGCCACGGCGTTCGCGCTGGCGACGGCGCCGAGCACGAGGAGTGCCAGGCGCGCGATGTACAACGCGCGATGCAGCGGAACCCGACGCTCGGCAAGGGCGGGTGGCGCGTCGCCCAGCGTATGCAGCGCTTCGCCGACCGCTGCTTCCTCGCCCAGGGCGAGGAGCGCCGCCCAGACGCCCGCGCTGATGGCGACCACCAGGCCGACGACGCGCAAGGCCGTTTCGGTGAGCATTAGCCGAGGATTCGTTTGACGTAGCGTTCTTGCAGCTGCCACATCCGCGAGCGTGTGCGTTCGGAGCTTTCCGGATGATCGTAGCCGAGTACGTGCAACGTGCCGTGGACGGCCAAGCGGATCAGCTCTTCGTTTAAGCGCACGCCGTTCTGAGCTGCGCGCGCCGCGACGTCGGGACAGATATAGACGTCCCCCACCACGGCGCCGTCCGGTTGCGGCAGCGAGTAGGCGATCACGTCGGTCAGCCCGCGGTGGCCGGTGGCTCGGGCGTTGGCCCGGCGCATGGCCGCCGGAGACAAGAGCGTAATGTCCACGTGCGACGCCTTCGGCGCCCGCTCCCACGCCAGCACGCGCTGCGCGATCCGCATCAGCTGCTCAGCGCGAGCTGCGCGCGGTTTCGGGGGGGGGCTGCCACGCCGCACTGATGCCGCCACTGGACTCCGGATAGTCGATGCGATTGTGGTACATCCCGCTCAGCACAACGAGGAACGCTTGCTTCACCTGCTCGATCTGCTGCAGCGTGAGCGGGGCTTGGTCCAGCTGGCCGGCGTTGACCTTCGTGCGCACGATGTGATGGATCGCTTCTTCGATTTTTTGCGGCGTCAAGTCCTCCAGCACGCGCAACGCCGCCTCCACCGAATCGGCGATCATCGAGATCGCGGTCTCCATCGAGCGCGGTTTGGGGCCCGGATAGGTGAAGTCCTCGATGTTGCGTGTCTGGTTGCCGTCGATCTTCTTAGCCTTGTCGAGGAAGTACGTGATCTCGGTGGTCCCGTGATGCTCGGGGATGAACGCGGCAACCGCGTCGGGCAAGTCGGCTTCGGCGGCGAGCGCCAGGCCGTCGGTGACGTGCGCCTTGATGATCTGCGCCGACTGCAATGGCTTCAACCGGTCGTGCGGGTTGTTGCCCGGAATCTGATTCTCCACGAAGTACTGCGGGTTCTTGACCTTCCCGATGTCGTGGTAATAGCACCCGACCCGGCCCAGGAGCCCGTTCGCCCCGATGCGGTTGCAGGCTGCTTCCACCAGGTTGGCCATGGCGACGCTGTGCGCGTAGGTGCCGGGTGCCTCGACCGACAGCCGCCGGAGCAGCGGCCGGCTCGGGTCGGACAGCTCGAGCAGCGTGAGATCGGTCGTGATGTGGGTGACCGACTCCGCGACCGGCAGGAGGAAGAACGTCAGACCAGCCGACACCAGGCCGTTCAGCGCGCCCCACAAGCCGCGTAGCCCGATCTCTTCGATCGGCCAGCCACTGGCAAGGCCGAGGGCCAGCGCACCGGCGAGGTAGCCCGCGACAATGATGAGCACCGGCGCGTAGAAATTGCTGCGGCTGCGGAGCGTCTTGACCGACAAGGCTGCCGTGACGCCGCCGACCACGCAGAGGAATGTTGCGGGCACGTCGTGGAACACCGGTTGCTGCCCGATCACGACGGCCAGAATCATCGCGGCGATCATCGACACGCGGCCGTT
>QHTY01000228.1 GCA_003220985.1 Gemmatimonadota bacterium | reverse complement strand
GCAAGGCGTTCGGGCGCGCGCTGCGAAAAGGCGTCAAGATCGTGATGGGGACGGATGCCGGCGGCTTTGCATGGACCGAGATCAATGAGGCGAAGGAATTCGAGTACTACGTGCAGTACGGCATGACGCCGATGCAGGCGATTCAGTCCGGAACTTCCGTTGCCGCGGCGCTGCTCGGCCAGGAACAGAACGTCGGCGCGATCGCGCCCGGACTGTATGCTGACATTATCGCCGTTGCGGGTGATCCCACGCGCGATATCTCGGAACTGCAGCGGGTGAAGTTCGTTATGAAGGGTGGCGCCGTGTACCTTTCCCAATAATGAAAGCCTTCGTCCTGCTCGCGACCATGCTCATCGCCCACACCGCCGCCGCCACGGAGACCGAGATGGATGCCGGGGAGCTGGCCCACGCCCTCGATCGGCTGGGCAAGACCGGCCGCGTGCTGTACGTCGCCGCCCACCCCGACGACGAGAACACGCGGCTGATGGCGTACCTGGCCAACGTGCGCCACATGGACGTCGGCTACCTGTCGATGACGCGCGGCGGCGGCGGCCAGAACCTGATCGGCGGCGAGCAGGGCATCCTGCTCGACGTGATCCGCACCGAGGAGCTGCTCGCGGCGCGCGAGCTCGACGGCGCCCGGCAATTCTTCACGCGCGCGTACGACTTCGGCTTCTCCAAGACCGCCGACGAAACGTTTCGGTTCTGGCCGCGCGACTCGATTCTCAAAGACGTCCTCGACGTGATCCGCCGCTTCCGGCCGCAGATCATCATCGCGGTGTTCTCGGGCACCCCGGCGGACGGCCATGGTCACCATCAGGTCTCGGCGATTCTCGCGCGCCAAGCCTTCGATCTGCTCCGCGACTCCGCCGGCGGTCCACAAAAGTTTTATCGCTCGACGCGCGGCGATCCGTCCGCCACGACGCTCGCGCTGCCGGTCGGGACGCTCGATCCGCTGATCGGGCAATCGTACTTCCAGGTCGCGATGGCGAGCCGGAGCCGCCACCGCTCGCAGGACATGGGGCAGCTGCAACGGGCTGGCCCGGCGACGTCTGGCGTTGCGCTGCTCGCAGCGAAGCCGGGAGCGGCGGGAGGGAGCAACGGGGCGGAAACATCGATGTTCACGGGCGTCGACACGACGATCCATGTTGCCGGCTACGCGGCGCTCATCGATTCCGCGCGCGCCACGCTGAATCCCTGGCGTCCCTCGGCCTCGCTGCCGTATCTGCTCCGGGCGTCGCGCCTGCTGGGCGGAGTCGATTCGGTGCAGCGCGGCCTGCTGGACCGCGCCATTGCGACGGCTGCCGGCGTTGCGATCGACGGTACCGTCGACGACGGCATTGTGATCCCGGGGGAACGGCTGCAGGTCGAGCTCTCGGTCTGGAATGCGGGCGACAGCGCGGTCCGTGCCGACAGCGTCGCCGTCGTGGCGCCGAGTGGTTGGACGGCCGAACGACTGGAGCTGGGCATACCGACCGTGGCGCCTGGGGCTTTGCTGACGCGCCGCTTCGTGTTGACGGTGGCGAAGGATGCCGAGCGGACGCAACCCTACTTTCTGCGTCGCCCGCTGACCAATCGCGGCGGGCTCTATGATTGGTCCACCGCGGCACCGGAGTGGCGCGGCCTGCCGTTCGAGCCGCCGCCCGTCAGCGCGCGGGTGCGCCTCGTGATTGGGGGCGAGCCCGTCACGCTGACGCGTGAGATCGTGTATCGCTATCGCGACCAGGCGATCGGAGAGATCCGGCGTCCGATTTTCGTGACGCGCGACGTGGAGGCGGCCATCACGCCGGACGAGCTGCTGTGGCCGATTGATGGCGGTGCGCACGAGCCACGCCGCTTCATGCTGACGGTAACCAATCGCGCCCGTGGAGCGGCGAGCGCTCGCGTCACCGTCACGGCGCCGAGCGGCTGGCCAACCATCTCACCCGAAAGTCTCTCGTTCACGCGCGAAGACGAGACGAAGAGCGTCGTGGTGAGTCTGGCGCCGCCGGCAACCGACAGTCTCAAGCCCGGCACGTACGACGTGCGGGCGGGGGGGGCGGGGGCGGGTTCGGGATGGCTGGAGTTGATCGACTATCCGCACATTCGGCCGCGGGCGCTGACGAAGCCTTCCGTGGCGCAGATTCGGGCCGCGCGTATTGCGCTCCCGGGGTTGTCACACGTCGGCTATGTGCGCGGCGCCGCGGACCGCGTTCCCGAAGCCTTGCTCGCCGTCGGCGTGCCGATCGAGCTGATCAGCGCCGACTCGCTCGCGCGCGGCGATCTGTCCCATTTCGATGCCATCGTGATCGGCAGCCGAGCGTACGAGACCGATCCCGCGCTCGTCGCCAACAACGGCCGGCTGCTCGACTACGGGCGGAACGGCGGGCTCGTCATCGTGCAGTATCAACAGTATCCGTTCATTGACGGCGGCTTCGCCCCCTATCCCCTTGCCATCGCGCGCCCGCACGATCGCGTGACGGACGAAACCGCGCCGGTCACTGAGCTCGATCCCGCCCATCCCGTCTTTCATTATCCAAACACCATCGGGCCCGCGGATTGGCGCGGCTGGATCCAGGAGCGGGGCCTGTACTTCGCGCACACCTGGGACACGACCTACGTCCCGGTGCTGGAAACGCATGATCCCGGCACGCCGCCGGTGGAGCTCAAGGGAGGTTTGCTGATCGCGCCGCTGGGCCGGGGAACCTACGTGTACACGGGTTTGAGCTTCTTCCGGCAACTTCCCGCCGGTGTGCCGGGCGCCTCTCGGCTCTTCGTGAATCTCCTTGGCCTCAAGAGGAAGAACGTTCCGTAAGACTGTGCTCCGATTACCACGCACCACGCACGTCATTCCCGGGGTGACGTCTGAAGCGCGCTCAGAGCCAAGCCGACGGCCACGACCGTAACCGCTCCGATCACGTTGTGCCACAGCCACGAGACCGAGGGCGCCCCGAAGTTCACGGCGCCCACGGCCGCCATCCCGGCGATCAGGCCGACGAATGCTCCGGTCGCCCGTGCCCGCGGGATCATGGCAAGGAGAAAGACGCCGAGGATGGAGCCATAAAAGAACGACCCGAAGCGGTTGACCACCACGATCAACGAGCCAAGCGTCGCTGCGAACGTGGCCACCACGCAGGCGAACACGCCCCAGACTCCAGTCGCGGCCTTCGAGACCAGGAGATAGTGCGCGTCAGGGGCTTCGGGCCGGACCCAACGCCGGTAGAAGTCGATCACGGTGACCGTCGCCAGCGCATTCAGCTCGCCGGAGACCGCGGACATCGCGGCGGCCAGGACCGCGGCGACGAAGATTCCGGCGAGACCGATCGGCAAATAATGCAGCACGAACCACGGAATGATGAAGTTCACGTCGCGTGCGGTCTTCCCGGTCACGCGGCGGGCCAACCCGAGCGCCTCGTCTCGCAGCGCGCCAACGTCGGCGTCGCGAGCTTTGAACAGCTCCAACGAGATGGCCGACGCCTCGCGGTCTCCGCGGCCGCGCGCAGCCGCCAGGGCGCGCGCCGCGCTCTCGCGAGCTTGGAGCGCGGTGCCGTACCGCTCCTCGAGCGCTCCGTACACCGCGGGCTGCGACGCGCGAATGGCTCGCTCTTGCGCAGGGTTGAACAGCAGCGGTGGCCTTTGGAAGACGAAGAAGACGAACACCAGGACGCCTATGAGGAGCACGAGCGCCTGGAGTGGAATCTTCCAGTACGCGCTGATCAAGAGCGAGCTCCGCGCGTGGTCGACCGACTTGGCGGTCATGTAGCGCTGCACCTGGCTCTGGTCGGTCCCGAAATACGACAGCATGAGGAACGTGCCGCCGATCAGCCCGGACCAGAAGGTAAAGTCGTTCGTGACGTCGAACGAGAAGTCGAAGGCGCGGAGCTTGCCCGCGGCGCCCGCCAGGGCCAGCGCGTGGTCGGGTGCGAGCGGCAGCTGCACCAGGAGAGTCACGATCACTGCGATCACGGCAAAGACGATGAGCCCCATCTGCTTCACGTCGACCCACGTGACGGCCTGCACCCCCCCAATCATGGTGTAGGTAACGGTCGGAATGCCCAGCAGGGCCACCGACCACAACAGGCTCCATCCGAAGATGGCGGAGAACACCACGGCTGGGGCGGCGATGATGGTGCCGCAGGACATTCCGCGCGCCACCAGAAAGAGGAAGCTCGTCAGCGAGCGCGTGCGGGCGTCGAACCGGCGCTCCAGGTACTCGTACGCGGTGAACACTCTCGCCCCGTGGAGGAACGGGACCAGTGTCACTCCCAGGATCACCATGGCCAGCGGGAGGCCGAAGTAGAACTGCACGAAGCGCAGGCCGTCGGTCGCCCCCTGTCCGGTGGTGCCGATCAGGGTGATGGCGGAGAGCTGGGTGGCCATGACTGACAGGCCCACCGCCCACCACGGGAGGCTCCGGCGTGCCCTTGGCTCGCCGCACGCCGTCCACCAGCACGTACGCCAGGTAGACGGCGATAATGACCCAGTCTAGCGGGCGCACGACGTGGCGATCATCGCGTGTAGTGGGCTTGGAGCAGCGACAGGAGTAGCAGCGTCGCCACCTGCACCGCGAGCACGCGAAGCAGCGTGCGGCGGAAGAGTTGCGAGCCGAGGCCGGGGGACGGGGTGTCGGGCATGAGAAGTGGCAAGAACATTAGAAGCGGACCCTCGAGGAGACCAGGCCATGGACCGTTCCATTCGCCGCGAGCTCACGTGGCTGCGCGTGCACGCGGGAATCAGCACGCCGTTACTGATCGTGGTCACGTTGGCAGCTTTCCGGCAGGAGACCCAGAAGGCCCGCTTCACGGAGATGGATGTGGAGCGAATCAATGTGGTGGAACCGGACGGAAAGCTCCGAATGGTGATATCCAACCGCCCCCGCTCGATCGGACCCATTTACAAAGGACAACCGTTCGGTTATGCGGGCGGCGGTCGGCCGGGGATCATCTTCTTCAACGACGAGGGTACCGAGAACGGAGGCCTCACCTTCGGCGGGAGCCGCACGCCCGACGGGACCTTCACCGCGAGCCATCATCTCTCGTTCGATCAGTTCGATCAGGATCAGATCATGGTCCTGAACTACACCGACAACAACGGGCAGCGCAGGGTCGGGCTCTCGTTCGCGGAACGGGCAAACGTCAACATCTTTGATCTGGTGCGGGAGCGCGATTCCATCATGAAGCTGCCAGACGGGCCGGCCAAGACTGCGGCGCTGGAGAAGTGGCGCGGGCCCCGCAACGGCGTCCCGTTGTCCGCGGAGCGGGTCTACCTGGGTCGAGAGATGGATCGGGCGGCGGTGCTCAGGCTCAAGGATCCCCAGGGACGCGACCGTATTCGGATGACGGTGGATTCGACGGGCACGCCGCGGTTGGAGTTTCTGGATGAGAACGGGAAGGTGATGCAACGGTTCCCGAATGGCGGGTAGAGGCCGGACCACTCGATGAAGCGTCTGTCCGTCCTCATGGCCGTCGCGTTCGTCGACATGATGGGGCTGATGATCATCTGGCCCCTGCTGCCGCTGTATGCGAATAACCTCGGCGCGTCCGCGACGGTCGTCGGTCTCCTCGCGGCGTCCTTCCCGGTGGCGCAACTCGTCGCGTCGCCGGTTTGGGGGTACGTCTCCGATCGCTATGGCCGGCGACCGGCGCTGCTCGTGGGCCTCGGCGCGTCCGCGTTCGCCTACGTCGTGTTCGGGTTCGCCCACACCGTGTGGCTCCTCTTCGTGTCACGATTCGTGCAGGGGCTCGGCGGCGGTACGACCGGTGTCGTGCAGGCGTACGTCGCGGACGCGATGCTGCCCCGCGAGCGCGCCAAGGCCCTGGGGTGGCTGTCCGCGGCGACGAGTGCGGGCGTGATCATCGGTCCCGCGATCGGATCGTTCATGCACCGCTTCGGCGAAGCAGCGCCGGGGTTGTTCGCGAGCGCCCTCGTCCTGGTCAACGTCGCCTTCGCGTGGAAGTGGCTCCCGGAGTCGCGGTGGTCGCAGGCGGGAGTGACGCGTACCGGCAGGGAGGGTCCGCGGCCCTCGGTCACATTGGGTGACGCGGTCCGCAACATCGTGCAGCCGGCGGTGCGCGTCGTCGCGGATCCAACGCGGCCGATCTCGCTGCTGATCTGGATTTACGCGCTCGCGATGCTCGCCTTCAACGCGCTACCCCCGATCTTTTCACTCTATTTGCACGACCGTTTCGCGATTACGGCTGACCAAATCGGCTTCTTCTTTATGGTGTTCGGCGCGGTCGGCGTGTTGATGCGCACGGCGCCCGTGGGCTGGTTCAACGCCAAGCTTGGCGAAGTCCGGACGATGCAGGTCGGGACGCTGCTGCTGCTCGCGGGATTCATTCTGGTACCCCTCGCACCTACGCTGACGCTGTTCGTGTGCGCGCAGATCCTCTTGCCGCTCGGCACCGCGCTGCTCTTCCCCGCGAACTCGGCGCTCGTCAGCCATCGCGCCCATCACGATGAGATCGGCCTGACGCTCGGGGTGCAGCAGACCTACCGTGGTCTGGCGGCGATTGTCGGTCCGGTCTATGCAGGTGGCGCGTACCAATCGCTCGGCCAGCACATCCCGTTTTTCATCTCGGCGGCAATCATCGTTGTCGTTGCGTATTTGACGCTCCGCATTCCTGAACAGGATCGGCCGCCACAGGTGGCGGTGAGCACCTAAGCGCTGCTACCTTTGGGGCTTATGAATCTCGCCGTCTCTCTCGCTGTTTTGGCGAGGCTGCTGGCCCCCGCGCCGGCGCCACCGCGGCCAAAGCTGGTCGTGGTGATCACGGTCGATCAACTGCGACCCGACTACTTGACCCGCTGGAAGAGCCAACTGACGGGCGGATTGGCGCAGCTCGCCAACGAAGGCGCGGTCTTCACCGACGGCTACCAGGATCACGCCGTCACCGAAACGGCACCGGGGCATTCGACGATCCTCTCCGGCATGTGGCCCGCGCATACCGGTATCATCAGCAACGTACAGGGCGTGCTGGACTCGCTCGCGCCGCTCGTCGGCACCACCGGCCCCGGCGCCTCGCCGCGGCGCTTCCGCGGCACCACCCTGTTCGATTGGTTGAAGGCATCCGATCCGAGCGCGCGCGCCCTATCGGTGAGCCGCAAGGACCGCGGCGCAATCCTGCCCCTCGGGCAGTCGAAACAGCAGGTGTTCTGGTACCAGTCGGGCCTATTCACCACGAGCCGCTACTACGCTGACACGCTGCCGTCGTGGGTACAGGCGTTCAACTCCCGACGGTTGCCGTTCAAGGCGGCGAACACGACGTGGACGCTCTTGCTTCCCGACAGCGCGTACAAGGAAACGGACAACGAAGTGTGGGAAAACGGCGGGACGAACGTCGTTTTCCCGCATCGGCTTCCCGCTGACAGCGTGCTCGCGGCCGCGGCCGTGGCCGGCGTGCCCGCCATGGATTCGCTGACACTGCTGTTTGCCCTCGAGGGGTTCGAAGCGCTGCGCCTCGGACGCAAAGGCACGGACTTGCTCGCCGTGAGTCTCTCGACGACGGACGCCATCGGTCACGCGTTCGGCCCCGATTCGCGGGAGATCCATGATCAGGTGTTGCGCGTCGATCGCTATCTCGGCTGGTTCCTGAAGCGGCTCACCGATCGTGTGGGGCGCGACAATGTTGTCGTCGTGCTCACCTCCGATCACGGCGTGACATCATACCCGGAGCGGACGCGCGCGAAGACGGGTGGCGCCGCCTATCGCGTCGCGCTGGACACGCTGATCACGGCGGTGAATCGCGATCTCGACCGTGTGGCGGGTGCGGGGGAAAGCGGGGGGAGCGGGGCGGGACCCGCGCGGGCGTGGCTCGAGTTCGACACTGGCATGCTGTTCCTGCGCGACAACGGCCGGCTGGCGGCGTTGGGCGTCAACACGGACAGCATCTTCGATGCGCTCACCGCGCGCATTGTGCGCGTGCAGGGTGTCGCGCGCGTGATCAAGCCTGCAGACCTGTCGCGCGCCGACACGGTGTCCGATCCGGTCGCCCGCCGCTGGATGCACCAGCTCCCGCCCGACGCCGGCGTCGTGCTCACTGTGACGCTCCAGCGCGGCTCGGTGTGGGATATTCCGAACCTTCCGATCGCGATGCACGGGCAGCCGTCGGAGGACGACGCCCATGTGCCGATCATTTTCTGGGGTCGCGGCGTGCGACGCGGATCGATCGCCGGGCGCATGAACACCGTGGACATCGCGCCGACACTCGCCGTGTTGCTCGGGGTGACGCCGCTCTCGCTCGTGGACGGGCACGCCCGGACCGACGCCTTCGCGCCGAGACAGTAAGCGTGGTGCAGAAGCAGTCGGCGAATCAGATCCGCCGCATCGAGGAGCTGCAAGGGTACGTGCGGACCGTGGATCACGTGAGGAAGTTGATTGCGGAGCTCGAATCCAACCGCGCCGCGAAGCCGAAAATCATCGACGGTATCTGCGGCAACATCGCCCGCGATCTGTCCCACATGCGCCAGCGTGCTCTCACGGCGAATCTCGGCACCCTGCCTGACGTAGCCGGTCAACTGGCGATGGTCGCGAACCGCGCCGGGACGGGGATCAACATGAAAGTGCGCGCGCTGGCGGATGGCGTGAATAGCATGACGATCCAGCTCGATCAGGCGCTCAAGATGGCCCACGAAGCGCGGCCCGAAAAAGAAAAAGACAAAGAGAACCCACAATCGTAGCGATCAACTGTCGCGCCCTGGTGAAACGCTTCGGCGACGTCGTGGCCGTTGCGGGCGTCGATCTTACGGTCGGGGCGGGCGAGTGCTTTGGACTGCTCGGGCCCAACGGCGCCGGGAAGACCACCACCATCGAAATCCTCGAGGGGCTGACGGTCCCCGACGCGGGCGAGGTCGAGATCCTCGGGACGCCCTGGCGCGAGGGCGCCGCCGGACGGGCGCTCAGAGAGCGGCTCGGGATTCAGCTCCAGGAAACACAGCTCGCCGACAAGCTGCAGGTGGGTGAGGTGCTGGCGTTGTTCCGATCATTCTTCCGGCAGTCACACACGGTCGAGGAAGTGCTCGCGCTGGTCGAGCTCGAGGAAAAGCGCAAGGCGCGCGTCGTGACGCTGTCGGGCGGGCAAAAGCAGCGCCTCGCGGTCGCGTGCGCGCTGGTGAGCAAGCCCGAGCTCCTGTTTCTCGACGAGCCGACGACGGGACTCGACCCGCAGTCGCGCCGGCAGCTGTGGGAGATCATCCGCCGTTTCCGCGCCGACGGCGGGACGGTGTTGCTCACGACGCACTACATGGAGGAAGCCGAGCGCCTCTGCGATCGCGTCGCGATCATGGATCACGGCAAGATCATCGCCCAGGGAACTCCCAAGGAGCTGATTGCGTCGCTGGGCGCGGATCACGTGGTGGACTTCGCGCTGACGGACGGCGGGATTGCGGACGATCTGGTCGAGATCTTGCGACAAATGGGCGGGGTGTCCGCGGTGCGGACGGGTCCCGACGGAGTCTCGCTCACGGTCGTAGAGCTGCACCGCGCCCTCCCCGTGTTGCTCGCGCTGCTCCAAGAGCGCGGCGTGGAGCTGTCGCTGCTCACCACGCATCACGCCACGCTCGACGACGTCTTCGTCGCGCTCACCGGACGGCAGCTCCGTGATACGTGAGCACCCGATGTACCAGCTCGCGCTGTCGCGCATGCGCGAGTTCTACCGCGAGCCGGAAGCGGTGTTCTGGGTCTTCGGCTTTCCGATCGTGCTCGCGTTCGCGCTCGGCTTGGCCTTCCGCAACACCGGGCCGGGGAAGTTGCAGGTCGGTGTCGTGGCGGGGGCCGGTGACAGCGCGGTGGCCGCGGCGCTCGCGGCCTCGCCTCGCCTGGTGCCCGCCGTGCTCGATACCGCCACTGCACGCCTGCGTCTCAAGACCGGTCGCGTGGCGCTGCTGGTCGTTCCCGG
>QHTY01000227.1:646-1042 GCA_003220985.1 Gemmatimonadota bacterium | reverse complement strand
GAATTCCCCACACGATGCCACCGCGGGGCCTGCTCGACGTCGCGGCGCGTCACGGCCTGAAGGTCATGGTGGGGCTGAGCGCCGAGCAGTACGTCGGTTATCTGATCGACCGCCGCAACGCGCCGGACATTGACGCGCTCGTGCGCGCCAAGGTTCGCACGTGCGCGGGCCATCCGGCGCTCCTCTGCTACGCGCTGGGCAACGAGATCTCGGCGCAGATGGCTCGGTGGTTGGGCCCCGAGCGCGTCCAGAGCTACCTCGAGCGGTTGTATCGCGTGGTGAAGCGCGAGGATCCCGAGGGGCTCGTCACGTACGTGAACTACCCCACGACGGAATACCTCGTGCTGCCGTTCCTCGACCTCTTGTCGTTCAACGTCTACCTCGAGTCCCAGGACC
>QHTY01000227.1:0-515 GCA_003220985.1 Gemmatimonadota bacterium | reverse complement strand
CCGGGGGCTGCGCGGGCGTATTCATCTTTTCGTGGACCGACGAGTGGTATCGGCACCAGGGCGTGGCCGATTGGGCGTTCGGCCTGACCCGCGCCGACCGCTCACCGAAGCTGGGCCTCGACGCGGTGCGCGAGGCGTTCGACGACGTGCCGTTCTCGTCGCGCCTGCATTGGCCCCGCGTTTCGGTCGTCGTGTGCTCGTACAACGGGGCGCGCACGATCGGCGACTGTCTCGACGGGCTCGCGCGCCTCGACTACCCCGACTACGAGGTCATTGTGGTAGACGACGGCTCGACGGATCGTGCCGCCGTCATCGCGCGCCGCTACCCGGTTGTCGTCATCCAAACGCACAACCAGGGCCTCGCCCTTGCACGGAACGTCGGCCTCAAGGAAGCGACCGGGGAGATCGTCGCCTACATCGACGACGATGCGCGGCCCGATCCGCAGTGGCTGCGGTATCTCGCGGCCACGTTCATGAGCACGGCCCACGCGGGCGTGGGCGGGCCCAACATCGCG
>QHTY01000226.1 GCA_003220985.1 Gemmatimonadota bacterium | reverse complement strand
TGGGCGGGCCGCATCTACGGCCTCGGCCTCACGCGGCTGCTTGGCTGGCGCCCCGCTCGCATCTACCACGGCGTGTGGGGCAGCGCGCCATTCCAGTCGCTGTACGAGCCGGCGCCGAGCGTGCTGGCGTTTCTGCCCCAGATGCCCGAGTGGCATCTACTGACCGCGACGCTGTGGGCGATGGCCGGACTCAGCCTGGTCTACGAACCCCTCAAGGTCGCGGTGCCCCTCGCGGTCGCCGCGCTGCTCCCCCCGATCGCGCAGGCGACGCTAAGCGCCACCCGGGCGTCCTTTCCCGAGGCACCCCGCGGGATCGGGCGGCTCAAGCAGCAGGTGGTGACGGCCTTCCTGCACCTCCTGCAGCCACTCGCCCGGCTCGCCGGCCGGCTCCGCGCGGGGTTGACACCCTGGCGCCAGCGGGCGAAGCCGGGGCGGGCGCCGCTGTGGCCCCTGACGGCGTCGGTCTGGAGCGAGCAGTGGATACCGCTCGACCAGCGGTTACGGGCGCTCGAAACGCGCCTGCGGTCCGAAGGGGCCTGCGTGCTCCGCGGCGAGGAGCACGACTGCTGGGACCTCGAGGTACGCGCAGGGATTCTCGGCGCCGCCCGCCTGCTCGCGGGGGCCGAGGACCACCCCGGGGGCAAGCAGCTCCTCCGGCTTCGCTGGTGGCCCCTGGTTCCGGGGCGCGGGCCGGTGCTCGCGCTGGCGTTCGCCGCTCTTGCCGGCGTGGCCGCCCACGCTCACCTGTGCGGCGCCGCCGTCCTGCTCGGCCTGGGCGCGGTCCTGCCAGCGCTGAACATCGTCGAACAATGCATGGCCGGCATGGCCACGATCCGGCGGGCCCTCCAGGACCTCAACTGGGGAACCTGGCGATGAGGATCAGAAGCGACCTTGCCCTTTACCGTCGTCTCGCGCGGCAAGCCGCCCCCATGTGGCGCCTGGTGGCCGCCGTCTTCGTCGTGGGTCTTCTCGCCAGCCCGCTGGCGCTCCTGGCTCCGTTGCCACTCAAGATTGGCGTCGACAACGTGCTTGGGTCGCGCCCGCTGCCCACCTGGGTGGCGGCGTTGCTGCCCGCTTCCGTGGCGCGCTCGACGTCGGCGCTGCTCGCCCTCGTCGCGGTGCTGGCGATCCTCATCGCCGTGGCGACGCAGCTCCAGGTCGCCGCCCAGAAGTACCTGACCGTGCTGGCCGGGGAGCGGCTGCAGCTCGACTTCCGTGCGCGGCTGTTCCAACACCTACAGCGGCTGTCCCTCACCTACCACGACACGATCGGCACCGCCGATTCCATATACCGCATCCAGCTGGACGCGCCCGCCATCCGCTCCTTGGTGATCGACGGGTTCATTCCCCTGGTGAGCTCGGCGGTCACCCTTGCGGGAATGATCTACGTGACCTTCCGGCTCGATTGGCGTCTCGCCCTCGCCGCCGTGGCCGCGTCGCCGCCGCTGCTCCTGATCGCGCAGGTCTACCGGCCGCGGCTCCGCCGCCAGTCGCGCGAGGTGCGGCGGCTCGAGAGCATCGCCCTGGGCGTAATCCACGAGGTGCTCGGCGCGCTGCGCGTAGTGAAGGTGTTTGGGCAGGAGGAGCGGGAGGAGAATCGGTTTATCCGGCGCTCGGGCGATGGCGTGAGGAGCCGCGTTGGCTTGGCGCTGGCCGAAGGCGGCTTCAGCATTGCCATCGGCGTAATCACGGCCGCGAGCATGACCGTTGTGCTATTTCTCGGCATTTCCCACGTGCGCTCGGGGCTCCTGTCGCTCGGCGACCTTCTTCTCGTGATGGGGTACGTCGCCAAACTGTACGATCCGATGAAGACGATCAGCCGCAAGTCGGCCACCCTGCAAGGCTACTTGGCCAGCGTGGAGCGGGCCTTCGCCGTCCTCGACGAGCGGCCGGACGTGGACGAGCGGTCTGGCGCGCGGCTGATCAGCCGGGCGCGCGGCGCGATCGGGTTCGAGCACGTGTCGTTCTCATATGCCACGGACCGCCCCGTCTTGCACGACGTGTCGTTCTCGATCCCCGCAGGCGCGAGCCTCGGCATCGAGGGCGCCACCGGGGCGGGCAAGAGCACGCTCATCAGTCTGCTCACCCGTCTGTACGACCCCACCGAGGGACGGATCTTGCTCGACGGCGTGGACCTGCGGGACTATCGACGTGCGGATCTCCGCCGGCAATTCGCCGTGGTGCTTCAGGAGTCGGTGTTGTTCTCGGCGAGCATCGCCGAGAACATCGCGTACGCCGTGCCCGGCGCGACGCGGGAGCAGATCGTCGCGGCCGCCCGCGCGGCGAACGTGCACGAATTCATCGAGCGGCTGCCTCAGGGCTACGACACCGAGGTGGGAGAGCGCGGCGTCAAGTTGTCGGGCGGCCAGCGCCAACGTGTCGCGATCGCGCGCGCGTTCCTGACGGATAGCCCGGTGCTACTGCTGGACGAACCTACGAGCGGCGTGGACTCCCACACCGAGGCGGCGATCGTCGAAGCGCTAGGCCGCCTACAGGAAGGGCGCACCGTGATCGTCATCAGCCACCGGCCCAGCGCGGTGGCGCAATGTTCGGCGATGCTCAGAATCGAACATGGGCGCATCGTCGCGGACACGAGCAAGCTCGCCGCGCCGCCTTCCGCTCCTCCGCGCCTCGCCTCGGCGCGGCGCGAGGAGACGCTGCTCGCCCACCCGGCCGTCCAGGCATGGCGCCGGCTCAACCCCAAGCGCGTGCTGCCCGAGCGGATCACCCCGGCCAAGTTCAAGGCCAACAAGACCCGGTCCCATCTCACCGTGTACCGTCTGCAAGGCCTCGGGCCCGAGGGGGAGGCCGTGATCGCGAAGCGGTGCGACCGCGGCGAGGGTCTGGTAGAGCGGGCAGTGTACGAGCGGGTCCTCCCGCATGTCTCGCTGCCGGGTCCACACTTCTACGGGGCCGTTGAGGATCAAGACGCCTGCTGGCTCTTCATCCGTGAGGTCCACGGTGAGAAATACGACGTGGAGCGGCCCGATCATCGCGCGGCGGCGGCGCGCTGGCTCGGAGTCCTGCACACAGAGGCGTGCGGGGTGGCTGGCCGAGCAGGGCTGCCCAACGCGGGACCGCGACGCTACCGCGACCAGATGCGCGCCACCCGGGACGCCGTTCGCAACCACCTGCACAATCCGGCGTTCAGCCATGACGATCTGGCGTTTCTCGACGAGTTGCTCGAGCAGTTCGACGAGCTGGACGAGCACTGGGACCGGCTCGAGCGGGACTGTTCGGGACTTCCGCCGACGCTGATCCACGGTGATTTCAACGGCAAGAACTTGCGCGTCCAGACCGCGCCATCCGGTCCCCAGCTCGTCGCGTTCGACTGGGCAGATGCGGGACTGGCCGTGCCTGCCGTCGATCTCGCCCAGGTCGCCACGCCGTCGTTTCGCATGTCGGCGAGTCCGGACCTTGCCACTTATTGCTCCGTCATGCGTCGGCGGTGGCCGGAGTGCGACCACGCGGACATCGAGCGACTCGCGAACTGCGGGGCCGTGTTCCGCGCGCTGGCCGTCATCACATGGGATGCAAACCATCTCGCCGAAGCCTGGGCGGATGCGTTCCTCCCGAATCTGCGGATCTACCAGGCGGAGCTGATCAGCGCGCTCGATCACCTGGGCTGGCCCGTCCGGTCGGCATGGGTGCGCCCCGCGCCCGCGCTGGAGGGCCAACCCCGATGACCGCCCTGCGGATCGGGTTCCTGTTCCGGCGGCCCTACGGCGCGGGCCACGTAAGCATCTTCCCGAAGGCCATGCAGGCGCTCGCCGACGCCGGCGTAGTGGTCGATGTCATCGCTGCCAACGGACGCCTCATCGACCTCTCGACGGTACGAGTGGAGCACGACCTGTACGTGCTGAAGCAGATCTCCGGGATCTCGATGAGTCTGGCGGGAGTCCTGCATGCGCAGGGCGCCGCCATCGTGAATCCATATCCCGTGACGGTCGCGATCCGCGACAAGGTGATTGCCGCGCGCATTCTCGGGGCTGCGGGGGCCCCGATGCCCGCCACGTACGTCGTTTCGCAGCCCGATCTGTTGACGCCGCTGCTGAATGTGGGACCGCTCGTCGTCAAGCCATACGACGGCACATGCGGGTTAGGTGTGCGCGTCGTCCGGAACGAGGCCGAGCTGTTCGCCGAGCCGCGCGCCGCGCACAAGCCTCCCCCCATCCTCGCACAGCGCTATCACCCGCCCGAGGGGCGTGACTTGAAGATCTATGTGATCGGTGAGCGGCTCTTCGGTGTCCGAAAGGTCTTCCCGGCCCGGACGGAAGCG
>QHTY01000155.1:8299-26684 GCA_003220985.1 Gemmatimonadota bacterium | reverse complement strand
AGTTGGCGTCGGTAAACCGCGCGACTGCTGCTTAGCGTCTACATCGACCGGGAATGATGATATTGCGCTGAAGGTGAAGAACGCAGCGAACGGATGTTTGATGCATGCAGCCTCCTGTGAGAGGAGTGTCAGGTCCCTGCCTTATTCTGAAAGCCCGCCCTAAGACTCGCAAGGGAACCCTGCATACCTTGACAGTCCACGAACCGGCGGCCACCCTCAAACCGATGCGAGTCCTGCTGACTGTGGCCCTCCTCGCGGCGTGCACGCCGCGCCACGGCCCCCACGGCCCCTCGCTGCCCAGCGTCGGGCCGGCCGAGGGCTGGAGCCTGACCGTGGTCAATCGTCACTGGCTCGACGTCTCCATCGTGGTAATGTCCGACGATCAGCGCTCGCATCTAGGAACCGTCTCGGCCACGCAAACCCAAACCTATGAGCTCCCAGCCCGCATGATCGCGACTGGACGTCTGATTCGGCTCGAAGCCAACCCGATCGGGGCCACACAGATCCTGAGGACGGATCCCCTCCTCGTGCAACCTGGACAGCGGGTCGAGTGGACGCTCGAAACCGGCCTCGAGCGCTCGACGGTGGCAGTATGGTGAGACTCACACTTGTGTTCGTGGTTGCAGCCGCGATCGCGACGGCCGGGTGCTTCGAAAAGCTGTCCGGCCCGAACTGCGCCCCAGCCACCTGGGATGTGGCGAGCACCAGCGGCGACACGATCACCACGACTCGGGGACTCCGGTACATCCCGGGCGATACGGGTACCGGAAACGGGACGCCATGGTGCAAATCCGTCTGGGTCAACTATACCGGCTACCTGATGGACGGGACGAAGTTCGACAGCTCCATCGATATCGGGCGCCCCCTGCTCTTTACACCCGGAGTCGGCAACCTCATCGATGGGTTCGAGCAGGGCGTAATCGGCATGCGCAGCTGCGCCACGCGGCGGCTCCTCATACCGCCGGACCTCGCATTTGGCCCGAATGCGATCAAGAACGATTCTGGTCGCGTGATTATTCCGGCCAACGCCACCGTCGTGTTCGACGTTCAAATGCTGGAAATCGGCGGCGAGCCGGTCGTGACATGTGATAGCACGGGCCCGTAGCGCTCATCGCGCGCTCATTCCCGGCGCGCTGCTGCTGCCGGCGCTGCTCACCGCGCAGGGACCCACCGGTCGCGCAGGCACTCTCACAGGACAAGTGGTCGCCGCAAATGGCGTTCCCATCGGACAAGCACGGATTCGGGTCGTCGGTCGCAACCCGATGGTCCTATCAGGCTCGGATGGCCGCTTCACGATCTCCGATGTCGCTGCCGGCGATCAGGTGTTGGAAGTGCGTCTCATCGGCTACGTAGCGTTCGACCAGTCCGTCACTGTGATCGCCGGACAGACCCTCGAGTTGCGCGTCACGCTCGTAGCGGCGGCAATTCCGCTGAAGGCGGTCGAGGTCCAAGGCGCCGCAGCGTTGCGCCCGGTGCTGGAGGCCTTTGAACACCGGCGCGCGCGCGGCAATGGACACTTTTTCAATCAAGCGGAGATAAGGCGGATGCAGCCGCGCGTCTTCACCGACATCTTGCGTCGCGTGCCCGGGGTCATGCTGCAACCCGCCGGGTCGTTTGGATCGAACGAAATGGTCCGAATGAACCGTTCCATTGGCGTGACCGGGACGCGCAACTGTCCCGTCCTGTTCTACATCAATGGTATGCCGGTGCAGGTGACTGCGGACATGTCGATCAATCAGTACATTGCGCCGGAAGACGTCGTGGCCTTAGAGGTCTACAGCGGCTCGTCGCAGATTCCGCCCGAATTCCAGTCCGGCCTGCTGAATGCTCGCTGCGGGGTCATCGTGATCTGGACAAAGGTCGGCGAGAGCAGCGAGGAACCGCCGATCGAGAGCTAGTGGGGCGGAGGCGGTTGGTTGTCGGTGTTGTCACCACCCCCGAACACGCCGAGGAAGCGACCCGCGAGGAACGCGGTGGAGGTGAGGAGCCCCGCGAAGATCCAGCTGCGACCCTTGCTGAAACGACGCTCCGTCGCCTGACTGAGCGCCGAGCGCGGGAAGCGGACCAACTCGCGATTCCAGGGCACCGACTGGCCGTTGCGGTACTCCACGCGCAAGAGGCGCAGGTCCCACGACGTCGCGTCCGCGCCCGCGACGATGCCTTCCACTTCCGTCGCGCTGGGTCCGATTGCATTGCTCATCGCAAGCACGCCGCTATCCGTCACCAGCTCCACGATTCGCGTCTCGGGAGCGGGAACGGGACCCGCCAACGGTGCCTGCGTGAAGCACGCGGCCAGGCAGACAGAACCAAGGAGCGGCAGATACGCGACAGTCAAGCGCATAGGCTTAGCACCCGAGGGACAACCGGCGCGGAGTAGCCGGTTGTCCCTTGTGTGTTCCACGGGGAGTCCTGCTTACGGGCAGGCGTTCGGGTCGTCCCAATTTCGTACTGGCGACGATCCGGTCGTGCCCGTCGGGTAAGCGGACGGCAGCGGGACATTCGCGTTTGCGGTACGCTCCGCGGAGCCGTAAGGCAAACGGCCAATCACTTCCGGATTGGTGCCGTTCGGCGTGAGCGTCGGAATACAGGTGCGCTTGTAGTCCGACCACACGTCGATGTTCTGGTACTGGGCGATGTACTTCTCTGTCATGACGTCGGTGAACGTGGGAGCCGCGAGCGTCGGCAAACCGACGGCCGTCCGCACCGCGTTGACATTTGCGGCACCACCGGCGGAATCACCCGTCATGAACCGCGCCTCAGCCAGGATGAGCTGATTCTCCGCCCACGTCACGAGCGGCTGCCGGAACGTGAACTGGCGCCGCACGAGCGTGTTGACAACCGATGGCGCACACGCCGCCGGCGGCGCCGGGCACCCCGCCGGACGCACGGTCACATTGTTTTGATCCGCGCCGACGTACTGTCCCTGCGAGTTCAGATCGAAGTAGTTACGTAGGCGCACGGTATCATTGCGGGCTTTGAGAATCGACACCAGTGTGTTGCCCGCCACGATATCCTGCCGTGAGCTGAGGAACTCGGCCCAGATATTGGCATCCAAGTCCTGGACGCTGCCGTGGAAGGTGCGGAAATCACCTGCGCCCTGCCCGTGAATCGCGTTCGTCTGGCTGGTCGGCACCTCGTTAATTCCCAGGAGCGCTTCCGCCAGAGCCGCATTGTACTCCGTCACCCCGTTGCGCTCCGCCAGGTGGAGATGAAACCGTGCTTTCAGGGTGTGCGCTGCACGAATCCAGCGCTGCAGCTCGGTGGCGCGCGACCCCGCGGCCGAACAGTAAATCACGTCCCCTTCCAACGTCGAACAGTTGCCCGTTGCACTCGCCAGCACGGTTGTGAGCGCCGCGATTCCTTCATCGAGGCGCGTCTGCACCGCCGCATACAGGCTCTGCTGGCTATCGAGCTTGGGGGAATCGATGCCGGGGGTGAGCGCCTCGGTATAGGGTAAATCCCCCCAGACCGAGGTTGCCGTTCCCATCATGAGCCCTTCCAATATCTTCGCTTCTCCCAGCATCTGGTTGTCGCCGGCCGTCTGCGCGGCCGCTTCGACCTGCCGAATGCCGTACAAGCCGCCGCCGGTATAGAAGCCGGACATCTGGCCCGAGATGTCGGATTCGCCGACCAGATAGGCCGTGCACCACTGCAGCTGTTGGTTGTTGCTGCCGATCAGCTGCTGCGTGAAGACGCTCGCGCATCGCGCGAGCTGCCCCTCGAGACGGGTCGCCACGTTGGCTTGAATCGAAACCAGGATCTGGATCGGCGTCGCCACGAGGGGGTTGTTCGGATTCTCCGTCAACCCCGGTCCGTTCAGAAAGTCACTACATCCCCACCCGGCCAACAGCGCCAGCGCGAGGACCGCTCCAGCTTTTTTCGACGAGTTCATCGCAATTCCTCGCGTCGGTTAATGGTAGAAGGTGAGCTGCATGACCCAGGAACGCGCCAGCGGCGCGTTGAACCAGTCGATGCCGCGGTTCGCGTTCTGCGCACCACCCAGGTTGACCTCGGGATCATACCCAGAGTAGTGCGACCACAGCTTCAGATTGCGTGCCGAGATCTTCGCGTCCAGCTGCCGCAGCCCACCGATCCGGCTCACCCAGCGGCCGCGGAACGAGTAGCTCAGCGAAACCTCGCGCAGCCGCGTGAATGTCCCGTCTTCCAACCGCGTCGTGATCGGGCCGCCGGTCGCTCCTTGACCGTTCCCGGCCGAGATGGCCGAGTTGCTGAACCAGCCTTCCCCGATCACCACGGGCAGGTTGGCGCCCGGACCGACCACCGGCCCATCGAGCACGCCGCAGGTCTGGTTATAGCACGGGAAATTCTTCCCGAACGTGACGGTATCACCACGGATTTCCGTATCCTGGTGCGTCCCGTACTGATCCATGGACGAGCGCGTCATGTTGAGCACGTCGCCGCCCTGGCGGTGGTCGAGGAACGCGGTCAGCTGGAAGCCTTTGTAATTGACCGTGCCCGAGATTCCCGCGGTCCAATCAGGCCAGGGATTCCCAATCGCCCAGGGCGTCGGGTCCGTGATCGGGAAGCCGTTCGGGGCGATGTACAGCGCGCCAGCCGCCGCGCCTTGGCAGGCAGTGCCGACGTCATACACGGTTCCACCGAACAACACGTTCGTCAGCCCGCGGCCGCAACGCGCAAAGTCCTGCGAGCGCCAGGTGCCCAGCGGATAGCCGACCTGCGCATGCGTCGTCTGCCCCGCGAACGACGAACCGATACCGGTCTGGCACCGAGCCCACAGCGCCGCGTCCGTGCAGTCCTCGGCGGTCGGCAGGGGCTGCTTCCCAGCGAGCTGGTCCTGCGTGACACCCAGTGACGTGACCAGGTTGCGGTTGCGGGCCCAGTTGCCGCTGATCTGGATCGAGAAGTCGGAGCGCTGGAGTACCTGGATGTCGCTCGTCAATTCCCATCCTTTGTTCGTCAGCTCGCCGGCGTTCACGTTGATGCTCGTGTAACCGGTCGACGGCGCCAGCGGCACGTTGAAGATCACGTCCTTCGACTTGGAGTCGTAGCGCGTGACAGACAATGCGGCCCGCCCCCTGAGCAAGCTGAGGTCGACGCCGGTTTCCAGCTCATGCACGCGCTCAGGCTGGATGTTGGGATTGCCGAGCGTGGCCGATTGGTACAGGCCCCCGATCCCATTGAGCGTCGTGCCCTGCAGTGAGCCGGGATTGAAGTCGGCGAACTGCGCCGTGGTAAAGAAGGTTTGCGTCGCGTACAACGGCGGTTGCTGGCCGCTTTCGCCATAGGCGACCCGGAGCTTGCCGTAGGAGATGTACTCTTCGGGGAGATGCACCGCATTGCCGAAACTCCAGGCGATGCTGGCGCCCGGATACCACGCGCGCTGATGCCCGACGCCGAATGCCGAGTTCGCGTCATTTCGAATCCGCGCCTGCAGGTACACCTGGTTGTACAGATCGGCGCTCGCCTGTGCGAAGTATCCTTCGATCCGCCGCCGCGTCTCGGCGTCATTGGGCACCGTCCGCGTCGTCGTGTTCGACAGCTTGTACGGCGTCGGCGCGATCCACGTCTGGCCGGTGACATCGACCTGGCGGAAATAGGTCTCGTCGAGGTTCTGACCGACCGTCAATGCGCCGCTGAAGTTGGGCGTGAAGTCGTGCGTTCCGGTCGCCGTCAGCGTGTGATCGAACACGCGGTCATAGAACTGCCAGCGCTCGATCGAACCGCCGTTCGTGCCCGAGCTCGCCTGCCCGTACGCATAGGTCCGGTCGTCGGCGTTATAGTCGCCGCCGAGGGTCCAGTTGACGGTGAGCCAGTCGAGGGGCTTCCAGTTCGCGTTGACGTTGCCGAGATAGCGGCCGGTCTGCCCTTGCAGCTGATCCTTGTAGAGGGCGTAGAACGGATTGTCGAAGCCGCGGCTGGTCGCGAATGCGAGCGGTCCAGGGTTGGGGAAGCGCCACGAGCGATGCAGCGCCGACGGACCGCCCAGGTATTGCTGGGCATTGAAGTCCGGCGGCTGCCGCAGCGCGCTGATGCCGATGCCATTGATGGAGTTGCCGCGGTCCTGCCCCGCGTTCTTCGTCTGCACCACCTGCACGCTCGCGTTCAGCGTGAAGTTCTCGAACAGCGTGTGCGAGGCGGCCAGGCGCGCAGTGTAGCGCTCGTACCGGTCCAGATTGCCGACGATGAAGCCGTCTTGATTGAGCTCGCTGACCGACATGTAGAACGTGGTGCGCTCGTTGCCGCCCGAAATCGACAGGGCGTTATCGACCGTGCGCCCCGTCTCGAACATCTCCGCGCCGTGATCGTAGGTCGGCGTGCCGGCGGCGATTGCCGGACCCCATGAGAAGAAGTTCGAGTTGATCGCGCAGTTGACGCTGTTGGGCTGGCCAGGCGCGGGGCAGGCACTCGAGACTCCCAAGGAGCCGACGCCGTACTTGCGTTGCACCGGCACGGTTCGCACCGGATCGTCGAACGTGATCGTCGAGCGCAGGTTGTAGGTGGTGGGTCCCGCATGGCCATGCTTGGTACGAAACTCGAGCGCGCCCGCGGAGCCCGCGCTCGCGCCGTAGATGGACGTGGATGCGGCGCCCTTGAGGACGTCCACGGCTTCGATGTCGTCGGGGTTGATGTCCGCCGCGCGATTCGGCGACGGCGCACCTGAAAGTACCGCCTGTCCGCGCGTCGCATTACTGATCGGCACCCCGTCGAGAATGATGACGGGTTGACTGGTGCCGAAGGTCTTGGGTCCGCGGATCACGATCGCGGTCGAGGCACCCGCGTCACCGCTGCCCTGATTGGTCAGCACACTCGGCACCTTGCCCGCGAGCGCCTGAATCACGTTCTGCTCGTTGCTGCGGGATATCGTGCCGCTGTCCACGGTCGCAGTCGCCGTAGCCAGTCGCTCGCGGCGCTCCTGCGTGCCGGCGCCCGTCACGACCACGACGTCGAGGCGTAGGGGGTCGGACGCGAGCTGGAAGTTCTGCTCGATCGTGG
Source organism: Gemmatimonadota bacterium (assembly GCA_003220985.1). Classification (GTDB taxonomy): domain Bacteria; phylum Gemmatimonadota; class Gemmatimonadetes; order Gemmatimonadales; family GWC2-71-9; genus 20CM-2-65-7. The sequence continues at coordinate 19,709 of QHTY01000155.1, read as the reverse complement.
CCCCCGCTGTCACGGTGATCGTCGCGCTCCCGGCGCGAAACCCGATCAGACGCGCGTTCATCTTGACCTGCTGTCCTTGCGCGCGGCCGCCCGGAACACTCAGGCGATAGGTGCCGTTCGCGCCGGTCCAGCCCCCGACGCCGAATTCGACGACGGTGACGTTCACGTCTCGCAGCGCTTCACCACTCGCGCCGGTGACTTTACCAGTGATGGTCACTGGCTCCTGGGCAGCGACTCCTGCCGGCAACATCGCCAACAATAGCGCTGCGAGGATCGCCCAACCGCGAGGTTGGGATACTGACTGATCAAGGCTCATACTCACACTCCCCTTGCGTGATGAGAATCGTGAATGTCTATCTGTGATCGCGTGGTCCCACGGTGAGACTCAATGCGGAGGAGAATGGCTGGGCTGATGCAGGAACGCACAGCTCGGCGAGTACTGCAGCTGACGAAAAGTTCGCATGACGCCAACCCTCCATCTCCGCACGTGAGAAGCATGAACGACAGCCACGCCCCTACGCTGCTCTGGGGCGTCGCAAGCGATCGAACCGTTTCAATTGTGTTATGCGATCACCGCGTCGGACGCTCAACGGCCGGTGTGAACGTCGAAACGGGGGACGGATCCTAGGGGATTGCCCAGTGAATACTGGAATCCAATTGAGAGGTCCGCAAGAGCGCCATTTGTTAGTATTTTGGGCCGCGTGAGAACTCTGCTCCCAATCGCCCTGGTGATCGCGGTCACCCTCCAGGCCGACCCCCTGGCGCCCCGGTCCAAGGGACGGCACGAAGCCCCGGTCACGGTCTACGAGATGGCGGACTTCCAGTGCCCAGCCTGCCGCATGTTCGCGGCTACCGTGCTCCCGACCCTGGATAGCGAGTATGTCAGGACGGGGAAGGTGCGGTGGGTCTTCATCAACCTGCCGCTGACCAGCATCCACCCCAACGCCGTCGCCGCCGCCGAGGTCGCGATGTGTGCTGCACGCCAGGGGCGGTTCTGGCCGACGCATGATCTGCTCTACCGCCAGCAGGACCAGTGGGCCCCGCTCCCGCAGCCCCGAGATACGCTCGTCGCCTTGGCGGAGCGCGCCGGGGTCAACCGCGCGAAGCTGCTCGCCTGTCTCAAGTCGGGCGATGCGCGGAAGGAAGTCGAGCTCGACGCCCAGCGCGCCGCCCGATCCGGCGCCCGCGCCACCCCTTCCTTTTATATAGAGGGGGGCCTGCTCGAGGGAGCGCCGTACACACCCGACCCCATGCGGCACTTGCTCGACTCGATCTACGCCACCCGCACGCACACGCCCCCCCCGAGGTGAGCAAGCCCTCCCTGCTGTACCGGCTGAGCGTGCACGTCGTGACCCGCGCGGCGCCGCTGGTAGCACGGTTCGATAAGAAGGTGGCGCGAGGGCTGGATGGGCGGCGCGGGTTGGCCGCCCGTCTTGGCGGTTGGGGGTCGGCCGAGCGCGATACGAAACGGCCCTTGATCTGGATGCACGCGCCATCGGTCGGCGAGGGCTTGCAGGCAAAGCCGGTCCTCGAGACCCTGCGCGCCGAGCATCCCGACTGGCAGCTCGCCTTCACGTTCTTTTCGCCGTCGGCCGAGCGGCTCGCCAAGAACCTGCCGGTCGACGTCGCCGACTATTTGCCGCTCGACCGGCCGTCCGAAGTGTCTGCGGTGCTCGACGCGCTGCAACCCACCGCCCTCGTGTTCAGCAAACTCGACGTGTGGCCGGAGCTCACGCTCGCCGCGGCGCGCCGCGGCGTGAAGCTGGGCTTGATCTCGGCCACCGTCTCGCCCAACAGCTCGCGGCTGCGCTGGCCGACGCGGCACTGGTCGGCGCCGGCGTATCGCGCGCTCGATCGCGTCGGCACGATCAGCGAGGAAGATGGCGAGCGCCTGGAGCTGCTCGGCGCCCGTCCCGAGACGATCGCGGTCACGGGCGACACGCGCTATGACAGCGTCGCCGAGCGCGCGGCGCGCCTGGACACGACGCGCGAGCCGCTCGCGCGGCTTGCCGCGACGTCCGCCGACACGTTCACGATCGTCGCGGGCTCGACTTGGCCGTCGGATGAAGCAGTGCTCTTGCCGTCCTTCGCCGATCTGCTGCATCAGCTTCCGACCGCCCGCCTGCTGCTGGCGCCGCACGAGCCCAATCCCGATCACCTCGCCGCGATCGCCGACCGCTTGCGGCACCTCAAGCTGCCCCGCCCGGTCCGGTTGTCGCAGCTCGAGCACGCCAAACCTGGTCCGGTGATCGTGGTCGACCGCGTCGGGATCCTCGCCGACCTTTACGCCCTGGGGGACGTTGCGTTTGTGGGCGGCGGATTTCACCGCGCCGGCCTGCACTCGGTGCTCGAGCCTGCGGTCTTCGGCGTCCCGACGGTGTTTGGCCCGCACTGGCGCATGAGTCGCGACGCGACGCTGTTGCTCGAGCAGGGCGGCGCCGTGGCCCTGCCCGCCGACGCCCGCCACCCGCTCCATTCACAATGGCTCGTCTGGCATCACGATCCGGCCGCGCGCAGAAGCGCGGGAAAGGCAGCGAAGACAATGGTGGAAGAGGGTCGCGGGGCGTCGGAGCGAACGACGGCGCTTGTGCGCGGGCTGGTCAGCTGACTGGGGCCTGGGGCCTGGGGGTGCGCATGGTCAAACGTCTACACCTGCTGATCTTGGTTGCGGTTGTGCTGGCAGCAGCGTCGTGCGCGCATCGCCCTCATTCCGGGAGCATGTCGGAACCGCCGCCCGATGTCACGCTTCAGGTCACGAATCACAACTTCCTGGACGTCACGATCTTCGTCCTGCACGAAGGCCAACGCATCCGCATGGGGCTCGCGACGGGGTCGTCGAGTCAGTCGTTTACAATTCCCGGACGTCTGGTCGAGCTGACTCACGAAATCGCGCTGCTCGGGCAGGCCATTGGAAGCAGTGAGCGAGTGCGCACGGAGATCCTCACGGTGCGGCCCGGTCAGCGTATCGAGTGGACGCTCGCAACGGAGCTCCGCCGCTCGATTGTGGGAGTCTATTAACCGCGTTCTTGCTCTCGCCGCGGCCCTCTCGACTGCCTGCCGCCCGGCACAGCGCTCTCCCGCCGACACGGCGTGGCATGACGTCGACGGCTATCGTTGGCGCAATCTCCCGATCGCGCCCGCACATGCACCGGGGTTCACCCTGCTCGACCCGAAGCGCACGGGGATCACGTTCGCCAATACCGTCAGCGATTCGCTGCTGCTGCAGAACCGCACGCTCGCCCAGGGCGCCGGCGTCTGCCTCGCCGATGTGGATGGCGACGGGCGGCCGGACATCTTCCTTGCCCGCACCGAAGGCGCGAACGCGCTGTATCGCAATCTCGGTGACTGGCACTTCGAGGAAATCGCCGCGCGCGCCGGCGTGGCCGCGCCCGACCGCTATTCCACCGGGTGCGCGTTCGCCGATGTGGATGGCGACGGGGATCCGGACCTGATCCTCGTTGCGAGCGGCGGCCCCAACGCGGTCTTCATAAACGATGGCAGCGGACGCTTCCGCGAGGACACCACAGGTCTGAGTTCCACCGCTGGGAGCATGAGCGTCGCCCTCGCCGATGTGGACGGTGACGGCGATCTCGATCTGTACGTCGCGAACTACAAGGCATACACGACGCTGGATCGCCTCTCGCCACAGGAGCGGGCGTTCGATCGCGTGACGCGGCGCCTCGGTCCCAACCGCTACGAAGTGCGGGAGGCCTATCGCCGCGATTACAAGCTGGTCGACCGCCCCGACCTCGGTGGCATCAGCCTGCAACAGCGCGCGGATCCAGATTTCTTCTACCTGAACGATGGGCGGGGGCATTTCAAGCGCGAGCCGATTGCGGGGAACCCGCGGTTTCGCAACGAGCAGGGGCAGCCGCTCACCGAGGAGCGCGAGGATTTCGGCCTCGCCGCCGTCTTCGCCGATGTCACGGGCGACGGCGCACCGGATCTGTATGTGGCGAACGATTTCGAAGACCCCGACCAGCTGTGGCTGAACGACGGCCACGGCCGGTTTCGGCTGATTCCCTGGTACGGATTGCGGTCCACGAGTAATTCGGGGATGGCGGTTGCCGTCGGCGACGTCAATGGCGACGGCAACGCCGATCTCTTCGAGGTGGATATGCTGAGCCAGGACACGCGCCGCCTCAAGATGGAGATCCCCACGCACACCACGGCCCCCAAGCATCCCGGGATCGGCGCCGAGCGGCCCCAACTGCAGCGCAACACGCTCCAATTGAACCGCGACGACGGCACCTTCGCCGAGGTGGCCCGCTATGCGGGCGTGGGCCGGTCTGGGTGGTCGTGGTCCACGCTGTTCATGGACGTCGACCTGGACGGCTGGCAGGACATCCTCATCGGCACGGGTCACGTCCGCGACATCATGGACGGCGACACCCAATACCGTCTCCGGGCGCAGCTGGGAGTCGTCGACTGGCGCCACATGCTGTTCGAATACCCGCCCCTGCCGCTTCCCAATGTCGCGTTCCGCAATCGCGGGGACCTGACGTTCGAGGACGCGAGCAAAGCCTGGCATTTCGACCTCGGCGACGACATCTCGCATGGCATGGCGGTCGCTGATCTCGACGGCGACGGCGATCTCGATGTGGTGATCAATCGCCTCGGACAGCCGGCGGCCGTGCTTCGCAACGACGCCTTCGCGCCGCGCATCGCGGTGCGGCTGCGCGGGGGGGCGCCCAATACCGCTGGGATCGGCAGCCGCGTGCGTGTGCTCGGAGGTCCGGTCGCACTCCAGGACGCTGAGGTCATCGCCGGCGGGCTGTACCTGTCGAGCTCCGACCCGGCGCTGACCTTCGCCACGGGGACCGCGGCGCACGTGACCATTCAGGTGGACTGGCGCGACGGCGCGCGGTCGGTGATCGACAGTGCGACCCCGAACCGCGAGTACGAGATCTCCGAAGTTCAGACCACGCACGACGCACCACGCACGACGCACGAGCAATCCAAACCGCTATTCGAAGACGCAACCGCCCAACTAGGCGGCCTCACGCACGTCGATCCGTACTTCGACGACTACGCCCGCCAACTCTTGTTGCCGAACGCCCTCAGTCAGCTGGGTCCGGGGATTGCCTGGGCAGACATCGATGGCGATGGCCGAGAGGATCTTTTGGTCGGCGCGGGGCGGACCGGCGCATTGGCGTGGTTCAAGAACTCGGGTACGCGCGTGAGCCCGGCAGCTACGCATTTTGCGGTCGCGCCCGGAGACATCACGACGGTGCTCGGCTGGCGGTCCGGCATTCTCGCCGGCGTCTCGAGCTACGAGCAACTGTCTAGTGTGGCGGTGCGGCGGACGCCGAGCGTCGTCACCTATTCGCCGACAACCGGAGCCCTAACCGAGCTTCTCCCCGGGGACGCGTCGAGTGTCGGTCCGCTCGCGCTGGCGGACTATGACGGCGACGGGAGTCTCGATCTGTTCGTCGGAGGCCGGGTCATTCCAGGCGGGTATCCCCTCGCCCCAACGTCGCACCTGTATCGGTGGGTGAATGGAGCCTTCGTGCCCGACAGTGTGAACGACCGCGCACTCTCCGGAATCGGCATGGTCTCCGCTGCGCTGTTCACCGACGTGAACGGCGACGGATGGCCCGACCTCGTGCTGGCAATCGAATGGGGCGACATCCGCATCCTGCGGAACGATCATGGTCAGTTTCACCTCGGTCAGGAGCCCGGGCTTGACGGCGTGACGAGCAGGTGGAATGGCGTGGCGACCGGCGACCTGGACGGCGACGGCCGGCTCGACATTGTCGCGACGAGCTGGGGGCGCAACAGCGATCTCCAGGCAACCGCCGCCCGCCCGCTGTACATGTACTACGGACTCTTCGGGGCCGGAGGACGGCCCAACCTCCTGTTGGCCCAAGAGGACCCCCGCATCAAGGCGTTGGCCCCGTTGGAGCCCTTCCCCGACATCGCCGCCGCCCTACCGGGAGCGGGCGAGCGTTTGGGCTCGTTCCGAGCGTATGCGGACGCGGATGTCGGCCAGGTCATCGGACCGTTCGCGGCCACCGCGCGTCGCGTTGCGGCGACGACGATGGATCACACGGTGTTCCTCAATCGCGGCGATCGGTTCGAGGCGCGAGCATTGCCCGCGGACGCCCAGCTCGCTCCAGCATTCTATGTCGGTATTGCGGACTTTGACGGCGACGGCAAAGAGGACGTCTTCCTCGCGCAGAATTTCTTCGCCACCGATAACGCCACGCCTCGATATGATGCCGGCCGTGGTCTCTTGCTGCTTGGGCAGGGACGAGGCGAGCTGGACGCGGTTCCCGCCCAGCGCTCCGGCCTGACGATCTACGGAGAGCAACGCGGCGCCGCCTACGCTGACTTCGATGGCGACGGCCGGCTCGATCTCGCCGTGGGCGAGAACGGGGCCGCGACCCGGCTGGTTCGAAACATGGGCGCGACGCCCGGCGTCCGCGTCCGCCTGGTCGGACCGCCCGGCAATCCCACAGCGATCGGCGCGCAGGTGCGTTTGCGCTACGGCGAGCGCAACGGTCCGGTGCGCGAGGTCCAGGCAGGCTCAGGGTATTGGTCGCAGAATGGGGCGATCCAAGTCCTCGGACGCGATGGGACACCGACGGCCATCTGGATCCGGTGGCCGGGCGGACGCGAGCAGGTCGTCCCGCTCGCCGCGGGACAGCGCGACATCACTGTCCGGGGTTTCTAAAACAACAGGGGCGGGATCACTCCCGCCCCTTGTCCTCAAATCCCACAACTACACAGGTCTTACAACCGCAGGCGTCCGAGGAATGCATCCCGCGCCCGGGCTTGCTGCACCTCATGCCAGCGATCCACGACGGTCGGGCGACTCCAGTTGTCCCCCGCTCCACCAACCGGGGCAACCATGTCGGGTTTCGACGGTCCGCCGAACGTGTACGTCGAACGCAGCAGCAGGCTGAGCTCTTTCGCCGGCACCGGCATTTGCCGCGGTGTTCCCAACGACAACCCGTCGACTCGGCGCCGATTGAAGTAGGGCGTCGCACCCTGACCCATGAATTCAATCTCCTGCTCGTAATGGAGCGCGGTGAGCAGCACGGTATCGGCATCGCTTCCCGACACCGCAGCCAGTCCGCCCCGGGTCACCCGGCTGTTATTGATCAGTGTCGCGGCCAGGTTCCTATCGCCGTTACTCCGGATCAGGGCTTCGGCCCACAGGAGATCGTTCATTTGCGGCGTGTAGAAGGGGTTCTGACCCGTACCATTGTCGGCGGGCAGTCCCTCACCCACGCCGGCAAGCGGGTGGTAGCGGATGTGCTGCAGGTTGCTTTGATGGTACTGTCCGCGCGCCGCAGGGAAGATGGCAATACCCGAGCACGCGTAGTCAGTACCGGCGTTGGCCGTAGCGGCGACGGTGCCGAAATCAGAACTATTGGCCGGCCCGTAAGACCCATCGCCTACGCGCTTATCCGGTGAAATCGTAGGGCATGGATTACCGCCCGCCGGCCAGGGATTGACGTGATTGGTCGTGATCAACGCCGCGACGCGCGTGTCCACGCGCTCGGTCAGGATGGAGTTGCCCCAGCTCTTCACGTACTCGATGCCGGCGTCCCGGGCGCTGATGTCGATGTAGAACTGCCAGGTGACCGGTGTGCCGGAACTGACGCCCTGCGATGCATAGCTGACGACAGACGCCCAGTCGGCCGCGACGTTCTCGGTCGAGTTGCGCGGCCACATCGCGATCAGCTCGGCCTCCATCGTACGAATTAGTTTTTGAATCTGCACGTTCGTGTACGCGGTACCGGCGTCGACGCCCATCCACTCCGACTCCGTCTTCCACGTGGTGATACCGGCGGTCGCGTAAGCCGCCTGCAGTTTCTGCAGTGCCGCGGCCCGCATCTCCACCCTGCTGTTAAAGGGAGGGTAATCGGCGGGACTCGCCGGGAGCACGGTATTCTCATCGACGACGAATCCCGAATCGTACATCAAGGCGATGCCGGCGAACGCCATGCCCTGCAACATCTGGGCGATCGCCCGGTTGCGCACGGTGGTGGTGCTGTCAGACCCAGGCGTCGTGCGTTTGAAACCGTTGGTCGGCGAGCAGTCGTCGTCGAAGCAAAGCCCGTCCTTCATCGCCGCGAGCACGTGCGTCGCGGCGAACCACACCGTGTAATAGCCGTACCATTGCGACTCGATGACGAGCCCGGCGTCACTCGCGGTCGGGCTGTTGTTCCAGCCGCACCGCGCCGGACAATCAGAGCCCACGGAGCTATAGTAGCGGATTGCGGCATTGTTCCAGGACGCCGTGTAGTTGTCGGCTTGCGCGTCGAGGGGCATGACGTAATACCCGCTCCGGGCTTCCACCCAGGAGCGGAACGCGCCTCCCAATAACTGCTGGAGGCCGGCCGGATCGCCGAACGCACGATTGGCGTCCGGCGCATTGGGGTTCGAAACGTCAAGGTTGCACCCGGCCGTCACAGCCGCGGCGACGAGCGCCAACCCCGTGATGGACAGCCGCAGCATAGGGACCTCTCGAAGTGAGTTCATTGGCGCTCCTCAGTACGTGATCTCGACAACAGCCGAGAAGGTCCGGAACTGGGGATATTGGAACCAGTCCAATCTGACCTGGAAGGGATCGCCGAACAGACCCGAGACTTCCGGATCGAGTCCGGAGTACTTGGTGATCCGGAACAAGTTACGACCGACGAAGCCGAGACGCGCCTCGCCAAGCGAGCTCAAACCCACCGCACGCAGCTGATTGTGCGAGAACGTATAGTGGATCGACAGCTCTTTCAGTTTCGCGTACGATCCCGGTTCGACGAAGAAGTCGTCCGGGTCGAGTCCGTTGTAGAATCCGACGCCGTAGTACCCGAGGGCCTTGCGGGGGCAGGACGGCATCGGATCGGCCACCACTCCACAATTGGCGGCGTTCTGCGGCTTGGCGGACTGATCCTGCACGCGGTCACGGGTTGCCTGGAAGGCCCACTGCCGCGTCCCGTTGTACAGATCGCCTCCGTATGACCAGTCCATCAGCGCGTTCACCGCCAGACGGTGATATGATCTTCCGGTTGGCGAGCTCGTACATGGGGTTGGCGTTCCCGATTTGCACGATGTTCGAAGTCTCCAGACATGTCCCAGCGGGTCCCGGGCGTTTGCAGTACACGTACTTGATGGCGCGCTCGTTGATCGTTCCGTACGCGCTCCGGCGAACGACGTAGCCGTCCTCGTTCACCATGACGGAGTCACGGCTCCACGTCTGTCCCGCTCCTGAGAGTGCGGCCTTGGCCGGATCGGCGTAGAGATCGTCGATGTTGCGAATCCACCGGTTGCCGAACATGGCACCGAGGTCCGAGCCCTGGCCCAGGAAGAACGTGGCGGGCATCTGCTGGAATCCGTAGAGCCGCTCCGGCAGCGTCCAGCTGGTGATCACCTGCCGGGTCCGATCCCCGACGATGTTCAGGGTGAGCGACGTCGTCGCGCGATTGACCAGCCTGGTCTCAAACGTCAGTTCGTGTGTCCGCGAACGGAGCGCGCCGGTGTTCTGCCACTGCCGCTTGAATCCTGTAACGGCAGGCAAATCCACCAGCAGGATCTGATCGCTTGTCTTCTTGTTCGCGTACGTATACTCGAGCGTGTAGCGGCCCGACCCGAACTCGAGGTTGGTTCCCACCTCGGTCTCGGCCGAGTGCGCCGGCTTCAGCAGGGGATTGCCCAGAATGTTCGGCGTAAAGCCACCCGGATTCACGTCGAGAATCTCGTACTGGTAGTCGAACTCCGGGCGCAGCCCGGCCGTCCCGTAAGACGCCCGGAGCCGCATTTCGTCCACGCCGGGGATGCGCACGTCCTGCGTGACCCGCCATGCGCCGGACACCCGGAAGTAGGTCGCCCAGCGACTCTCGCTTCCGAACAACGAGGAGCCGTCACGCCGCACCAGTCCGTCGAGGATGTACCGGTCCTTGATGTCGAACGTCGTCACCGCGTAGACGTTCTCATTCCGGATGTGCTGGTCGTAGGACTGCGCCCCGAGCGTGCTGGTGTTGGCCCCAGCGAACTCCGGGACGCGCGCGACCACCAACTCGCCCGCCTGAGAGCGCAGGAAGCGATTGCGCTGGCTTTCGAAGATCGCTGCCACCTTCGTGGTGTTTGTGATGCTGCCGAAGTGCCGCAGGCTGGTCAGCGTAATGCCGGCATTCGATTGCCAGTCATTCCGCGACTGCTCATCCAGGCTGCCCTTCGTCTTCTGCCCGGTCGAGGTCAGGAAACCGAACGGCGTCACGTCCGAGTACGTCTGCGCCTCCTGGTCGTACCCGAAGGACCCCTCGGCCTGCAGCCAATCCTTTATCCGCCAACGGGTCCGCCCCGAGCCGCTGAACCGGTTGCGATCTTGATTGATCTTCCGGTTGGCGAGCTCGTACATGGGGTTGGCGTCATTCGCGACGTCGCCGCTCAACGGCACCTTGGCGATGTACTTGGAGCCATCGGGATTGCAGCACCCGGCGAGATTCACGTCCGGCTGGACGAACATGAGTGTGAAGAACGGTCCGGTTTGGCCTTCCGCCGCCCGACCGTTATTCGATGTGCCGTAGAAGGCGCTGAAGGACGCGTCCACGTTGCTGCGCAGCTGCTGATCCAGATTGAGCCGGAAATTCTGCCGCGTGTATCCACCGAGGCTGAAAATCACGCCCTCGTTTCGGGTATTCTCGAACGACGCGTTGAAGTTGGTCTTGCCTTGACGCTGGCCGATCGACGCGTACCCCGTCCAAAACATCCCGGGAGTGACGATCTCGTTCCAATGGTCGTAGTACTTGACGAACGGCGTCCCCGCAATTTGGTCCGGGCGGACGATGCGGTTGCCGCTGGGATTGAGGCAGTAATTGTTTACGGCGTCCACGGTCCAGACCTGTGGAGTCGGGAGCGCCGCCCCCGTCGCCGCGCAATACCCGGGACTGGACTCGACTTGGAATGCGTGCGAGTGCGAGAACTGCATCCGCGCCGGCATGTTGTTCGCGCCGGCCTCGATGCGGGTGGTGACGCGTAGACCGCCTTCGGGAAGGTGTTCGCCGCGCTTGGTGAACACCTGGACGACGCCGTTGGCGGCGTCGGAGCCGTACAGCGCCGAGGCCGCGGCGCCCTTCACGATCTCCACGCGCTCCACGTCTTCGCCCGCGACGTCCGCCAGGCCGAAGCGCGTGATCACGCCGTCGACGATGATGAGGGGATCCTGACGCCCCCCGATACTCGTCGCGCCGCGGAGCCGCAGCGATGGCTCGCCACCGGGCTGCGCGGAATTGGGAAGCAGCCGCACGCCGGCGACTTTGCCTTCGACCGCCTGCAACGCGCTCTGTCCCGGCACCGACTGCAACTGATCCTGGCTCACACTCGCGACCGTCATCGGCAGCTTGCGCCGATCCGTCGCCTCCGCGACGCCGGTGACCACGACTTCCTCGAGGCGCAGCGGATCGGC
>QHTY01000155.1:7081-8218 GCA_003220985.1 Gemmatimonadota bacterium | reverse complement strand
CCGTCAACACCACCTGCTGGCCGTGGACGGCGTCTTGGCCGATGGTCAGGGAGTAGTTGCCTTGAGCATCCGTGACCGCGCCGAGGTTAGTGTTTGCCACCAGGACGTTTGCGCCGCCCAGTGGCTCGCCGGTCTGCGCGGTGATGCGGCCCTTGACGACGGCCTGCCCCGCGAGCGGCGTGGTGAGAAGCGCTGCGAGCGCCGCGGTCATGGTCACGACCGCGAGCGCGCCTAACGTAGGAACGCGCATAAGCTCCCTCTGTGGTGAAGAGGCTAAACGAGGTGAGAAACAACTGGTAAGGAAACGGCTAGACAACAGATCCGACCCCCTTGTCCATCGTCGGACGGCCGACGTAACGGCACTGCGACTCGGGAGGCGCGGTACTAGCGCCGATACTCCATCTTACTTTCTATTAGAAGTCCCGCTAGAGGGTGTTCCAGAATGGCCTTGACCGCGAGAACGCTTCTGAGTGCCGTGTTTGGCCTCGCGCTCGCCGCGACGGCGGCTCCCGGGCAGGCAACCTTGCGGGGTCGAGTCGTCGATAGCGAGCTGGAGAAGCCCATTCCCGGCGCGCTGGTGCGCGTGAATAAGGAAGGACAGGTCCTGAGGACCGATTCCCTGGGCCAGTTTGTGCGGTCCGGCCTGACTGGTCGCAGCGCGGAGGTGACGATCCGGGCCATCGGTTTTGACAGCGCAACCTTCGAGGTTCCCATGCGCGACTCCGGTACCGTCACCGGAGTCTTTCCGCTCGAATTCAATGGCTTTGACTTGCCGCCCATCGAGATCCAAGCCCGGGCCGAGGCGCTCATGCCTCGCTATATCGATTTCGAGCGACGCCGCCAGCGCAAGATGGGCGCCTATTTGCGTTGGGATGAGATCAAGAAACAGGGCTACAGCACGGTCGGAGAGGCGCTGCGGAGGGTCAAGGGTGTGCGGATCCAATGCAATCAGGCGGAATTTGAATGCGGCGCGGTGATGGTCGGGACGCCGCAATGTAACCCCACGTGGTACATCGATGGCGTGGAAGTCCATTCATTCAATGAGAACACCCCAATTCACGATGTCTACGGAATCGAGGTCTACCGGGGACCGGGGGAGATTCCTGCGGAATTCGGAGGGTCAAACGCGGCCTGTGG
>QHTY01000155.1:3251-6877 GCA_003220985.1 Gemmatimonadota bacterium | reverse complement strand
CGGGCGGCACCGGTCAATCCCCACAGTAGGAAGACGGGATGTTTGGTGACGCGGAACGGCGTCCCCTGGGGCGGAGTTTGCGCGCGCTCCGCGAGCGAGGTCGGAACGCCGAGCTCGGTCGCATCGAAGGTCAGGGCGCAGCCACTCGCCGTGAGGGCCCCCACGACGAGCAGGCCCGCGCGCATGGTCGAACGAATCACGAATCTCCCGGGAAACAAAGGGGCGCGCCGCCTGATCGCGGCGCGCCCCAAAGCTATAGCCTCTTACATGCCGATGGGAGCCTTCAAGGCCACGTGCACACCAATCCCAAAGATTCCACCAGTGGTCCCGCTACCCGTGTTCTCAGAGTCATACGCGAGATGGAAGCCGAGCATCCCGAGACCGACGTTGGCCCCGAGTGTCCAGCCGACGTTGGACGTGGTGCCGCTGATGCCGGAGAGCTTGTACCAGCGGTTGTTGACCGCCAAGTACGGCTCGATGCTCAGCCCGGGTGTCGGCACGTTCACGCTGACGGCGCCACCCAAACCGATCCGTGTTTGTGCCGGATTAGTGTTGGCCGCACTCGCACGCGCAGCGTTTACCTGTAAGCTGACCGAGACCGGGATCAAACTGCCCCCGATCACGCGGAACGCCGCCTGGCCGCCGACCGACGTGTAGCTGTCCGTCGCGCCCTTGGGTTTCCACGAGGCGACCGCGGCCATCAAGTTGATATTGGCGAGGCCGATCGATCCACGCGCGCCGAAAGCCGTCCCCTTGCCGAGATCGGAGTTCGGCAGCCCCAGGTCGCCACTGATCGTGATGCCGGTGCCGCCCTTGGGACTGCTCCAGTTCGGCATTCCGAACGACTGTGCCGCGAGCGGTGCAACCATGAACGCGGCGGCCGCTAATGCTGCAAGCATGCGCTTCATCGATATCCTCCACAACGTGAGAACTGCAGTTGTCTCCCCACCAACGACGGTTGTGACGGCCCTACGGTAGGAAGTCGCTCCTACCAAGTCAATCTGTGTCGTGCTAATGCACCCACACGGCGCTAATCGACACACCCTCGACGTCGCCGAGTCCGGCGCTGATCCGTGCATCGAACCGCGGCGACAATCGGAAATCGGCGCCGAGGCCCAACGTGAAAAAGAAGTCGGAGTTGCCGCTGCCCGCCGCGAGCAATCCCGTGGGCTGCACGTAGGGGACGATGCTGACCTTCGAGTTCTTCGGATCGACGCGGCGGCCCAGCGACAACCCGACGGGAACGAAGAGCTCGGAATTGCCGCTCACGAGAGCGCCGCCGACGCCGAGAATAAGCGCACCGTCGAGCGGGAAATCCTCCGTATGGGTGACGACGCGCTCGCGCGCCTCAGCGCCGACGAGCAGCGTTGCGTTGCCGGTCCCGCCGGGGTCGAAAATGCCGCCGCGAAATCCGAGGTCGAACTTGCCGCTCGCGAACCGGTAGGCACCCTCAAACGCGGTACCGCCGCCGTCAGGGAACGTGAGAACCAACCCGATCTCCGACCGCTGGAATGCGCGATATGGCGCGTTGAAACTCGGCAACCCGGTCGCCTGCGCCGCTGCAGCGGAGTAGAGACCTCCGCTCACGACCAGTAGACACAGCACGCGAGACCAACGCATGGGATGCTCCTCGAGATTGTGCTGCGACGGGTTACCCGACGAACAGCACGGCGTTCCGAGGACCCGGAACGCCGTGCTCATGGAGGGGCGCAGCATGCTGCGCCCCTACTACTAGTGCCAGAGTGAAATACCGATGCTGCCACCGATCGCGATGTAGTCAGCGAAGAACGGTGCGAGCTCGTTGCTGGACGAGACCCAGGTCAAGCCAACCTTGTATCGCCAGGCGGCGCTTTCGTAGGGCTTGCGCCAACCGACGGCCGCGCCCAGCTGGAACGCCGTGCCACTGCCCGCGCCTTGATCGCCCATCACCAAGCCGGCGCCACCTTCGAAGAACATCCCGCGCCGGTGGCCCCCCGGACTGTTGGCGTACAATGCGTGGATGCCTGGAGTAAACACGTAGAATGTCTGGCCGCCGACAGCCCTGTAGTTCAGCGCGACGTGCGGCTCCCACATCAGCTTGCCGCGGCGCGGCACGATTCCAAAGCGCACATCGAGCGGCGCAAGCAGGCCGATACCGCCGTCAACGTTGGACGGTTTGATGTATGCGAGACCAACGTCGACGCCGAGCTCATGCTTCGCACCGCCCATCGGGGCGCTTGCCGCCCTCCGCTGCGCGTGCGCGGCTGTCGTCAGCGACAGCGCGAGCGCCGCCACAACCATCCCGCCGAAGAGCTTTCGCATAGTCACGATCTCCAATTGGGGGTGGTAACAGCGATGGCCCGCCCGGCTCTACGCCCGACGGGCCATCGATTGCCGCTATGAGCTTAACGCCAGAACGACATGCCGACCCGGGCGCCAATATTAAAGCTGCTAGGAATGCCCTTGCCGCTGTTTTCGAAGTTGTAGCGGAGGAACCCTTCCACACGCCAGGCGTTGGACTCCATCGGAATCCGCTTGCCGACGCCACCGTTCAGCGACAGCTGCGTCGCGGTCGTGCTAGACCCACCGGACGGGGCGGCGTTCGCGATTCCCAGGCCGAGACCGCCCGTGAGGTACATGCCCCTGCGTGCGGTGGACCTTTTCATGCGATAGATCACGTTCAGGTCGGGATTGAACGCGAGGACGTGGCCACCAATGGGGGAAGCAGACCCCGAGAGGTAACTGAGGGAGAACCGCGGCTCGAACGACAACGGACCGCTGGCCATGAAGCCCCACCGAATATCGATCGGCGTCCCGATGCCGAGCCCGCCGCAATCGGCCGTACAGCCGCTTCCGGCATGATTATACTCCGCGCCGAGATCGACGCCGATTTCGTTCTTGGGACCGCCAGCGGCAGCAGCACGCGTCCGCTGGGCAAGTGCGAGGTGAGGGAGCGCCACCAGGGCCGCCGCCGCCACCACAGTACTCGTGAGCCTACGCATACCAGACCTCCAGTTGGGGGGGTGAAAACCGCCACATCGTTAAGAACCACATGGGTTTCTGTCAACTAGGTGTCCCCTAAAAAGCCGACGGCCCGTCAGCTAGGATGCTGGCGGGCCGTCATTTACAGGCGACCGGGTGACCCGGCTCACGCCGCGAGAGGTCGCTTACTTACCGAAGCTCAGCCCTACCGTGATGGGCAGGAAGGTCGTGGAGCTGTTGTCCGTGCTCACGCTGGTAAAGCGTGATGCGACAACCAGCCGCGTGCTCCCCGTGCCGAGCTTGAACGCCAGGGCCGCGCCGCCGCCGAAGCCGACCTTGGTCGAGGACCCGGAAAGGCTGCCAACGTCAACCTTCACGTTGTACATGCCCACGCCACCCGTGATCATGAGCCGGGCAGGTGCACTGGCCGGCATTAACGCATAGACGAAGGACGCCAAGCCGCCGAAGATCTTCGTGTTGCCGGTAGCGCCATCATGGGAGGTCTGCGAATAGGAGAGATCACCCCTTATGCCGATATTGCCGGTACCCGGGAGCCAGTAGGTGGCCCCAGCGCCACCGATCCAGCCGGGCTTGTCAGCTGTGTTGTAGTCACCCATAGGCATCAGCAAGCCTGCCTGCACACCATACCGCAGATGACCCTGCGC
>QHTY01000155.1:0-3177 GCA_003220985.1 Gemmatimonadota bacterium | reverse complement strand
GTCCGAGCCGCTTCATACCTTCCCTCCGAGGGAAAAAGGGATTTTTGGTGTTTTAGGGACTGCGAGACCGGCACCACTGTTGGAAAAAGCAACGCTAAAGTCAAGAGTCGATGGGGCGGGCGCTCCGTGCCACAATGCGCACAACATTCGATGCCACTTGAAGAAAGCCCCCCGCAACCTGCAGCCGTGTTGTCACTTTTTCGGTCGCCGACTGGCGGATCTTCACGATTCCCTCCCCCAGGAGGGTCATGAAGGGAGCATGGCGTGGCAGGATACCTACCAAGCCGTCATATGCGGGCGCCACCACGACTTCGGCGTCGCCGTCAAACACCGACCGCTCGGCCGAGATGACAGAGACGCGCATCACGCCGCAGCCATCTTCTTGGCTTGCGCCACGACATCCTCAATTCCGCCCTGCATATAGAACGCCTGCTCGGGCAGCTGGTCGAACTCGCCCGCGACTACGCGCTCGAACGACGCGATCGTGTCCTCGAGCTTGACGTACTTGCCTTCCAACCCGGTGAACTGCGCCGCCACGAAGAACGGCTGCGAGAGAAATCGCTGTACGCGCCTGGCGCGCGCCACGAGGAGCTTATCCTCTTCCGACAATTCGTCCATGCCGAGAATCGCGATGATGTCCTGCAGATCCTTGTAGCGCTGCAGAATGCGCTGCACCTCGACCGCGACCTTGTAGTGGCGCTCGCCCAGGTACTGCGCGTCGAGAATGCGGCTGGAAGACGAAAGCGGGTTGACTGCCGGATAGATGCCCAGCTCGACGATTGCGCGGTCGAGCACGACGGTCGCATCGAGGTGCGAGAACGCCGTCGCCGGCGCCGGATCAGTCAGATCGTCCGCGGGCACGTAGATCGCCTGCACCGACGTGATCGATCCCTTCTTCGTGGACGTGATGCGCTCCTGCAGCTCGCCCATCTCCGTCGCGAGCGTCGGCTGATAACCGACGGCCGACGGCATTCTCCCGAGCAGCGCGGAGACTTCGGACCCCGCCTGCGTGAACCGGAAGATGTTGTCGATGAAGACCAGCACGTCCTGGCCTTCGACGTCGCGGAAGTACTCCGCGACGGTGAGACCGGACAATCCGACGCGCAGCCGGGCCCCCGGCGGCTCGTTCATCTGGCCGTAAATCAGCGAGCAGGCGCCGAGCACGCCGCTTTCCTTCATTTCCAGGTAGAGGTCGTTGCCCTCGCGCGTGCGCTCACCGACGCCGCAGAACACAGACCGCCCACCGTGTCCCATCGCGACGTTGTGGATCAGCTCCATGATCACGACGGTCTTGCCGACGCCTGCGCCCCCGAACAACCCGATCTTGCCGCCCTTCACGAAGGGCGCGATCAGATCGATGACCTTGATGCCGGTCTCGAAGACTTCGGTCTTCGGCTCGAGGTCCACGAACTTCGGTGAGCCGCGATGGATCGGCCAACGCTCCGCGTCCTTCGGGATCGGCGGGCCCTCGTCCACAGGCTCCCCGATGACGTTGAGGATGCGGCCGAGCGCCGGCTTGCCCACCGGGACGGTGATCGGCTCGCCTGTGTCCACGACCTCCATGCCGCGCACGACGCCGTCGGTCGAGCTCATCGCGACGGCGCGGACCTGGTTGCGCCCGATGTGCTGTTCGACTTCGGCGACGAGCTGGCCACCGTCCACTTTCACCGTGACCGCGTTGTACAGCTCGGGCAGCTGCTCGGGCTCGAACTCCACGTCGAGAACTGGTCCAATGACCTGCACGACTTTGCCGATGTTCGGTGAACCCGCCTTCTTGGTCGTTAATTCCTGAGACTTCGTCGCCATGGTCGTTCCGGTTTGTGGTTTCAGGTGTCTGGTGTCAGGTGTCTGGGATGCGCCCTGACACCAGAAACCAGGCACCAGACACCTATCCTTTCAGTGCCTCCGCGCCTCCGACGATCTCCGCCAATTCTTGAGTTATCTGAGCTTGCCTTGCCCGATTGAACGTCCGCTGCAGGATATTCAGCATGTCGCTGCCTGCATCGGTCGCGTTCTTCATCGCCGTGCGGCGAGCTCCATGTTCGGCGGCCGCCGTCTCGACGAGCGCGCGGTAGAACTGGTTCTGCACATATAAAGGAAGAAGCTGCTTGAGGATTTCCTCGGCGGACGGCTTGAGGATGTAATTGACGGATGGGCGGATGGCCGGATGGGCGGATGGCGCGCGATCCGCCGATCCGCCGATCCGCCGATCCGGCGGCAGCACCGGCAAGATCCGCAGCGACGTCGGTGGCGTACTCACGGCGCTGTTGAACTTCGCAAACACCACGTCGACCTCGTCCAGCTCGGCATTCGCGAACCGCTCCATCAGCGGCTTCGCCAGCTCGGCGGCATGCTCGAGCGTGGGACGATCGCCGATATCGACACGCTGCGACGCGATATTGCGCTTGGTGAACTTGAAGTAGCTGACGCCCTTCTTGCCGACGAGGTGCAGCTCGGTGTGCGCGTCCTGCGCCTCGAGCTCCTCGAGACGCCGCCGCGCCTCGCGAATCAAGTTCGCGTTGAACGCGCCGCACAGCCCGCGATTCGAAGTTATGAGCAGCAACGCCGCACGCCGCACGCCCGTCTTTCCCGGCTGCCGCAAGAGTGGAAAGCGTTCCGCCAGCTCGGCTGAGTAGAGCTGGCCGATCACCTCCGCGAGCGCCTGCGCGTAGGGCCGCGCGCCGACGACGCGATCCTGCGCGCGTTTGAGCTTCGACGTGGAGACGAGCTCCATCGTCTTGGTGATCTTCTTCGTATTCTGCACCGAGCGGATACGCCGCTTCAGCTCGCGGGGCTTCGCCATTACAGCGCCTTGTACTCCTCGATCGCCTTGCGTAGCCGCCCGCTCAGATCGTCGGAGAGCGCCTTCCGCGTGCGAATCTCCTCCGCAATCTCGGGATGCTGCGCCGCCATGAACTCGAGCAGCCCCTTCTCCCACTCCTTGATCTGGGGGACGGGGACGTCGTCGATGAGGCCGTTGGTGACCGCGAAGATGACGATCACTTGCTGCTCGACCGGCATCGGTTGATACTGCGGCTGCTTGAGCACCTCGACGACGCGCGCTCCCCGCGCCAGCTGTTTCTGCGTCGCCGGATCGAGCTCGGAGCCGAACTGCGCGAACGCCTCGAGCTCGCGGTACTGCGCGAGATCGAGCCTGAGCCGCCCGGCGACTTGCTT
>QHTY01000320.1:714-2434 GCA_003220985.1 Gemmatimonadota bacterium | reverse complement strand
AGGTCGCCGTTGTCGCCTCGCACGATCCGCAGCGCCGGGTCTCCCGTTACCACGGCGCCGAACACGAACCGGCTGCCGTCGGCGTCCCACGCGCCTGCGGAGTTGATGAATTGCAGGCTCTCGAGATGCGGATCGCGCGTCGACGAGACGAGCTTGCGGATGGTGCGTCCGTTTTCGGCATCGGCGAGGTAGATGTCGATGGAAAACAGACCGGCGTCCGACATGTAGACGAGGCGACGACCGTCCGGGCTCAGTGCCGGCGCGAGGTTGTAGTGCTGCTCTTTCCCCGGGCTCACGAGCAGACGCGCTCCCGAGGTGGACGCCGGCAGCAACCGCGCCTGCATCCGCTGCGCGCGGTCCGCCGGCAACGTGACGCCCGTCGCCAGGGCGACCGGCTTCGCCGCATCGGTAAGCGCGCGATGCCAATCGGCGATGAGACTGTCGGCCGGCCGGTGCGTCATCTGCTCCAGCGCGAGCTGGACGTTGCCACTCCGCCCGGCTGACCGGAGCAGCGCGCCGACGATATCGTCGCCGTACGTCCCGCCGAGATATGACCAGAACGACTGGCCCCACCGATACGGGAAGTACCGCGGATTCTCGAGGTCGCGGAAACTCGGCAGCTCGCCGCGCCGCACCGCGTCGCGCATCCACATCGTCGTGTTGGGATCCACATTGCCGAGCGAGACGTACTCGGCCATCCCTTCGATGAACCAGAGCGGCACGCGATTCAAGCCGGTGGCCAGGTTGCCGCGCCCGACGCCTGTGATGTCGTACTGGAAGGCATGGGTGAGCTCGTGGCCGATCACGTGATCGGTTTCATAGAGCGACGCGCCCATCGGTAGGATGATGCGGCGCTTGAGACTTTCGGTGACACCGCCCGTTCCTTCACCCGGTTGCTCACCGAGGACGTTGGTCTGCTGGAAGTCCGGAGCGTCGGAGTACAGGATCAGCGGTTGGCGGCCGCTGAGCTGATGCCGGAGGACCTGTGAGATGCGCGTATACCACCGTTCCGCCATCCGCCCGGACTGTTCCGCCGCGGCCGCTTCGCGATCGTAAAAGTAGATGTCGAAGTGCTGGGTCTTCAGGATCTTGAAGTGGAAGTTTTCATACTGGACGGCGTTGCGGCCGAAATATTGTGCCTGGGCTCGGGGTGCGATCAAACTCAGCGCCCCAAGCAGGAGCGTGACGCGAGCAATGGTGTTCATGTCCTAGGATTACCCCCATACTCCGGGTTCGGCACAGTGTTGCGACCTAAACATCTCTCCTGAACGTACACTCTCCACCGGGAGTTCACATGCTCGGCGCCGTTTCCACTCTGTGCACGGTCAGCCTGATATTTCGGCAGCCTAATGCTCAAACGCCGACGAATTGGAAGGCGATCGACAGTATCCTGGGCAGATCGGGCAACATGCAAGGGGAAACCTACCGCGTCGGCTTCCCCCGAAATGATCTTCACGTCACAGTGGGAGCGGTCAAAGTACGGCCGACTTTCGCCCTGGGATCCTGGGTGGCGTTCAAACAGACGAACGACAGCACCGCAATGTTAATGGGCGATCTGGTCCTGCTGCCGATCGAGGTGGCGGCTGTAGTCGACGCCCTGCAGCGGGCCGGTGTCGAGCAAACGGCCCTGCACAATCACCTGCTGAGCGAATCGCCGCACGTGGTCTATCTCCATATTGGCGGCCGGGGACG
Source organism: Gemmatimonadota bacterium (assembly GCA_003220985.1). Taxonomy (GTDB): domain Bacteria; phylum Gemmatimonadota; class Gemmatimonadetes; order Gemmatimonadales; family GWC2-71-9; genus 20CM-2-65-7. Next base: position 742 of record QHTY01000320.1, on the reverse strand, counting down.
GCCAGTCGCGCTCGCCAGAGCGGTGCAC
>QHTY01000320.1:0-557 GCA_003220985.1 Gemmatimonadota bacterium | reverse complement strand
GGTTCGGGGTGCGTGATGAACCCCCGATACAGCAAGAGGTCGTAGACGATCTTCAGCGTGCCGGCGATGGGCGTGGCGACGGCAATCAACCTGCAAGCGACCGGTGCGACCACGGCGGTCGCGACCGGCGACTTCGTGTTGATCGCGAGCGAGGAGAACCCCGTCGCCCGCGCGCTCCGCGCCAATGGTATCGCGGTCACGGCGCTGCACAGCCACATGCTGAACGAGAACCCGCGGCTCCTGTTCATGCACTTCTGGGGCGAGGGAGATGCCGTCAAGCTGGCGCGCGGGCTGCGCGCAGCGCTCGATCAGATGGATATCAAGCGAACCTAACTGGATTCGGACTTGCCGGGGATTTCCGGCGGCGCCATGTTCGCGACGATGAGTGCGCCCCCTGATCGTGTCGCAGATCCGAACTGGGAGCGTGGACTCGTGGCTGTTCAACAATCACCCGATGAACCCGGGACCCGCGCCCGCCGGCTACACGTGGAGCCTGGGCCTCCTCTATCTCGTCTGGGCGATTGCGGTCGTGATACTGTACTTCCCCAGCCGCTGGT
>QHTY01000225.1 GCA_003220985.1 Gemmatimonadota bacterium | reverse complement strand
TCGCCAAGCCATCTGGGGCCACTCGATTGGCGGCTTACTCGTACTTCGATCCATGTTTCGCGCCCCCGGCAGGTTTTCGACGTATCTGATGGCCAGTCCCACCGTCAACCCAAACGTCCTGGCAGACGAACCTGCCTTTTTCGAGCGGATTGCCCGGACCCACATGGTTCTTCGGGTACTCATCACCGTGGGCGGCGACGAGCAGCCCCCAGGAGCGGCGATGGCATACAAGACGATTGATGATGCGTCGAATCTCGCCGATCGTCTGCGGGCAGGTGCGCCGCAGCTGGAGGTCGAGTGCACCATCTTCTCCGGTGAAGGACACTTGACCGCTGGTCTGCTATCCCTGATCCGAAGTATTCAGTTCGCTTGGCCAAGGCGCCCCTGAGCGTGGTGGCAGCGAACCCAACGGCGTCTAACAAGCGCTTGAAGCTGGCGGCGCGCGTAGAATATTGAATCACTGCTTTTTCTTCAGCGCGCCGCAGCTTAAGCCTTATTCGTTAGGCGGCATTGTGGTCAAGGAGGCAACGATGCGCTCCGGCATTCTCGGCATTGTTCCGTAGCACGTGACGGAGGCACGCCTCTACGCCCGCGTCACCCGGCGCCTGATCCCGCTGCTGTTCGCCTGCTACGTCGCGGCCTATCTCGATCGGGTGAACGTCGGCTTCGCGAAACTGCAGATGCTGAGCGATCTGCGGTTCAGCGAGACGGTCTACGGCCTGGGCGCCGGCATTTTCTTCATCGGCTACTTCCTCTTCGAAATCCCGAGCAACATCATGCTGCACCGCGTCGGGGCGCGCCTGTGGATCGCGCGCGTCATGCTGACCTGGGCGATGATCTCGGCCGCGATGCTGTTCGTGACTTCGGCGACAGGATTTTACATCCTGCGCTTTCTGCTGGGTGTCGCGGAGGCGGGTTTTTTCCCCGGGGTGATCCTGTATTTGACCTACTGGTACCCGTCCGACCGACGGGCCGCGATCATCGCGCTGTTCATGACCGGGATTCCCGTCGCAGGCGTGATCGGTGGGCCGATCTCCGGTTGGATCCTGAAGGCGATGGCAGGAGTGCACGGCCTCGCGGGCTGGCAATGGCTCTTCCTGCTCGAGGCGCTCCCCTCACTCGTCCTCGGCGTGGCCGTGCTGGCCTACCTCGATGACGGGATCGCCAGGGCCCGCTGGTTGGCCGCCGACGAGAAGGACATCCTCGCGGGTCGCATCGCCGAGGACCAGCAGCACGCCGCGACCCACGCACTGTGGGATAGCTTCACGAAGCCCCAAGTCTGGTTCCTGGGCGTCATCTACTTCTGCCTGATCGCGGGGCTGTACGGCGCTGGATTCTGGCTGCCGACACTGATCCGGCGAACCGGCGTCGAAAGCCCGCTGGCGATCGGCATGCTCACGGTTCTGCCCAACGCCGTCGCTGCGGTCGCGATGGTCACGATCAGCCGCCGGTCGGACCGGACGCGCGAGCGGCGGTGGCACCTCGTCACTCCCGCATTGGTTGGAGCCGCGGGCTGGCTCGTGACGGTCCGCTACGGTCGGGACACGGCCATCGCTCTGTCAGGGATGTCCCTCGCGATGGCCGGCGTGACGACCTCGCTCGCGCAGTTCTGGTGCCTGCCCACCGCCATTCTCGCCGGGGCGGCCGCTGCGACTGGCATTGCCCTCATCAACTCGATCGGCAATCTCGCTGGGTTTGTCGGCCCATCGCTGATCGGCTGGCTCGTCGATCGCACGGGGTCGACAGACTTCGGCGTCTACGCGCTCGCGGGCGTCATGGCCATCGGCAGCATGCTGGTCCTCACGATCCCCGCGCGGATCGTCAACCGCTGAACGGACCTGATGGGCCCCTAGACCGCCAACGTCACCTGTAACGGCGTGGCATTTCTGGCCTTCTGCGTGTCATCGGGGATTTCAGTGGGATATTCGCCCGAGAAGCAGGCATGGCAGAATTCGGTCGAATCGCCGCCGGCGGCGCGTTTCATCCCATCCAGCGACAGATACCCCAGCGTTTCGACGCCCAGATGGAGGCGGATCTCCTCGAGGGAATGGCTCGAGGCTATCAGCTCGGACTTGGTCGGCGTGTCGATGCCGTAATAGCAGGGACCTGTGATCGGCGCCGAAGCGACGCGGAAATGAACTTCTTTCGCACCGGCTTGCCGAATCATCTGCACGAGCTCGCGGCTCGTGGTCCCCCGGACGAGCGAGTCGTCGACGACGACGACCTTCTTTCCTGCCAGCACCTCACGCACCGGATTGAACTTGATCTTCACCTTGGCGTTGCGGGCGGCCTGCGTGGGGTTGATGAACGTGCGGCCCACGTAGTGGTTGCGGATCAGCGCGTGCTCGAGCTTCAGCCCCGACTGCTCCGCGAATCCGAGCGCCATGGCATTGGACGAGTCTGGCACCGAGAACACGCAGTCGGCGTCCGGCGCGGGATGCTCCTTCGCCAGCTCGCGCCCCAACGCGCGGCGCACGCGATCGACCGACCGTCCGAAGATCGTGCTGTCTGGCCGCGAGAAGTACACCAGCTCGAAGATGCAGCGCTGCTGCGGCTTCGCGGGAAGTGAGGGCAGCTTGTCCAGCTCCGGCGGTGAGCCCTGAATGCGCAGGAACTCGCCGGGCCCGAGCTCGCGCACAGTCGCGGCGCCGATCAGATCGAACGCGCACGTCTCGGAGGCGACCACATAGCCCGAGCCGAGCTTGCCGAGCCAGAGCGGGCGGAAGCCGCGCGGATCGACGATCGCGTACAACGTCCTGCCGATCGTCACCACGAGCGAATATGCGCCTTCGACACGCTCCAGCGCGTCGAGCAACTGGTCTTCGGGCTCGCGCGCTTCAGAACGGGCAATCAGATGGATCAGGACTTCACTGTCGGAGGATGTCTGGAAAATCGAACCTTTGGCGACGAGGTCGCCGCGCAAGGCTTCGGCGTTGGTAAGATTGCCATTGTGCGCGAGCGCCAGCGGGCCCTCGTGATAGCCCGCCACGATCGGCTGCGCGTTCGCGAGCACCGAAGAGCCGGCCGTCGAGTAGCGCGTGTGGCCGATCGCCACGTCACCAGGCAGCCCAGCCAGCACGCTCTCGCCAAAGACGTCGGACACGAGTCCCATGCCACGGTGCAAGCGTGCCACACCGGCCCCATCCACCGCGACGACACCAGCCGACTCCTGGCCGCGGTGCTGGAGGCTGTAGAGCCCCAGATAGGTGACGCGCGATGCGTCGGGAACGCCTGCTACGCCGATGATGCCGCACATTCCGGGATCAGTCTCCCATGCGTCGAGGAATTGCGCTGAAATATACCTCGCGCAGCCGCGTGACAGACTCCTCGATCTGTCCGTCTCGCAGCCGAACGCGGAAAGCTCCGTGCGCCGGCCCGACGGTGCCCGCGCGGTGGAGCGGCACGCCAAGCTCACCGGCCAGCGCCTGAACCGCTCCCGCGCGCTCCGGTGAGCACGTGATTACGGCGCGGCCGTGCGACTCGCTGAACAACATCTGGTGCGTGGGGAGTGGTGCGTGGTACGTGGTCAAGTCAACGTCCAATCCGAATCCATGTTGCTGATAGGGGCCGCCCATCGCGACTTCCGCCAGCGCGACAGCTAATCCTCCGTGCGAGCAGTCGTGTGCCGAGCGAAAGAGACCGCGCTCCGCACCTGTTACAAGCAAATCGATGAGACGCTTTTCGTCCTCGAGATTCACGCGGGGCGGTTGGCCACCCACGAACCCATAGCACACTTCCCAGTACGCCGAGGCGCCCAGCTCGGCGCGGGTGTCGCCCAACACGAAAATGACATCGCCCGGGGAGCGCGCATGACTCGGCACGGCGCGATCGGCCCGCGCCAGCAGTCCGATCATCCCCACCACCGGTGTGGGATCGACCGCACCGGTCGGGCTCTCATTGTAGAAGGAGACGTTGCCGCCCGTCACCGGCGTGCCGAGCGCCCGGCAGGCATCGGCGATGCCTCGGCACGCTTCGCGGAATTGATAGAAGATTTCAGGACGCTCCGGGCTGCCGAAGTTCAGGCAGTCGGTGATGCCGAGTGGCCGCGCGCCGGTGCACGCGACGTTGCGAGCGGCCTCGGCGACGGTCGCCTTGCCACCTTCGTAGGGCTCGAGCCGCACGTAGCGGCTATTACAGTCGGTCTTCACCGCGATGCCGAACTCTTCGTGACGCACCCGCAACACGCCCGCGTCGCCGCCCGGCGGGATCACGGTACCAGCTTGGACCGTTGAGTCGTACTGCTCGAAGACCCACTTCTTACTCGCCACTGACGGTGCATCCAGGAGCTGTAGCAGCGCGTCCGTCGGTGTGCGTGGTGCGTGGTGCGTGGGAGATGCGGCCCGCAACTCGACGATGCGGGCGTCTTCCTTGGCATGCGGATAGTAGACCGGGGCGTCGTCCACCAGCTTCTGCCCCGGAATCTCGACGACCACTTTGCCCTGCCACGTACAGCGATACATCCCGTCGTCCGTGACCTTGCCAATGGGCGTTGCGGCGAGCTCCCACTTCGCGGCGATCGCCTGGACCTCTTTCACCCGGTCGCTCTTCGCCACGACCAGCATCCGCTCCTGCGATTCCGAAAGCAGGATCTCGTATGGGGTCATTCCCGACTCGCGCGTCGGGACCTTGGACAGATCGATCTTGACGCCGACGCCGCCGCGCGCGGCCATTTCGGCCGACGACGACGTGAGTCCCGCGGCGCCCATGTCCTGGATCGCCACGATGTGGCCCGACGCGATCAGCTCGAGGCTCGCCTCCAGCAAGAGCTTTTCGGTGAAGGGATCGCCGACCTGCACCTGAGGGCGCCGCCGCTCGCTCTCGTGCGTCAGCTCCTCGGACGCGAACGAGGCCCCGTGGATACCGTCGCGACCTGTGCTCGAGCCGACGGCCAACAGGACGTTGCCCACGCCACGTGCGGCCGCCTTGATCAGGTCCTTCTCCTTGAGCACGCCGACGCACATGGCATTGACGAGCGGGTTCCCCGCGTAGCTCGGCGCGAAGTCAACCTCACCGCCAAGCGTCGGGACCCCAACGCAGTTCCCGTAATCGCCGATCCCGCGCACCACGCCGGCAAACAGATAGCGATTGCGCGCGTCGCTCGTCGGGCCGAATCGCAGGCTGTTGAGCAGCGCGACGGGGCGAGCGCCCATCGTGAACACGTCACGCAGGATGCCGCCCGCCCCGGTCGCTGCACCTTGGTACGGTTCGACCGCCGATGGATGGTTATGCGACTCGATTTTG
>QHTY01000224.1 GCA_003220985.1 Gemmatimonadota bacterium | reverse complement strand
CGGGCGTCATCGTCGCGCTGAAAGAGGTCCTGCCCGACGATGAGCTGATGATGATTACCAAGAAGGGAATCATGATCCGCGTGCCGGTGGAGGGGATTCGGATTTCCGGCCGCAACACGCAGGGTGTGAAGGTCATGAACCTGACGCCGGGCGACCTGGTGGTGGACGTGGCGCGCGTCGTGAAGGAAGACGAGGACGACGACGTCGAGGAGGGTGACGACGACGAGAGCCCGACTCCCACGCCGAAGGCCAAGGCCAAGGCCAAGGCCAAGCCCAAGGCCAAGGCCCCAGGCCCCAAGCCCAAGAAATAGCGTGGTCACGGCCCAGGACATTCAGGAAGCCGCAGCCGGCCTGCGGGGCATCGCGCGCCGCACGCCGCTCATCTACGTGCAGGAGCTCGGCGTCCACCTCAAGCTCGAGAACGAGCAGGCTACGGCCGCGTTCAAGATCCGCGGCGCCTACAACGCCATCCGCAAACTCTCCGACGCGGCCCGCCAGCGCGGGGTCATCACGTATTCCTCCGGCAATCATGGTCAGGCCGTCGCCTATGCCGCGAAGCAATTCGCGGTGCGGGCGGTGATCGTCATGCCGGAGACCACGCCGGCGGTCAAAATCGCCGGCGTGAAAAAGTGGGGCGGTGAAGTCGTCTTCGCCGGTCGAACTTCCGAGGATCGACGCGTCAAGGCGGAAGAGATCGCCAAGCGCGAGGGGCTCGCGATCGTCCCGCCGTTCGATCATGCCGATATCGTCGCGGGGCAGGCGACCGTCGCACTCGAAATCGTCGAACAGCTGCCCGAGGTCGAGACCGTGGTGGTGCCGGTCGGCGGCGGCGGTCTGATCTCAGGCATCGTCGCCGGATTGGCGGCCGCGAAGAGCCACGCGGTCGTATGGGGGGTGGAACCGGCCGGCGCGCCCAAGCTGCACCGCTCGCTGGCGGCGGGAAAGGTGGTCCGTCTCGACCGCACGGGCAGCATCGCCGACGGGCTGATCACGCTCAATGTCGGCAACATCCCCTTCGCCGAGCTCACGCGGGAGCGCGATCGGATTCGCGGGGTCGTGCTGGTCGACGATGACAGCATCCGCGCGGCCGTGCAGTTTCTATGGCGCACGTGCCGGCTCGCCGTCGAGCCGTCGGGCGCGGCCACGACCGCGGCGCTGCTGGCCGGCGCCGTCCCACGCGGACGCGCAACGGTGCTCGTGGTCAGCGGCGGCAACGTGGATCCCTCGCTGCTCGAGGCTCACGACTGATGGCAGCTCCCGCGACGCGAGTGCTGGTCGCCGATGACGACGCATCGCTGGTCCAGACCCTCACCTGGATCCTGAAGGAGAACGGCTACGAGGTGGCGGTCTGCCCGGGAGGCGACGGGCTGTTCGCCAAGCTCGAGGAAATCAAGCCGGCGATCCTGCTGCTCGACATCATGATGCCCAAGGTGGACGGGCTGCAGCTGCTCGAGCGGCTCAAGCAGGACGAGCGCTATCGCGATCTGCCGGTCCTGATGGTCTCGTCGATGCCGCCCGAAGAGGCCACGGTGCGCGCGCTGGGACTCGGTGCTGCCGACTTCATCTCCAAGCCATTCCGCGTGCGGGAGCTCCTCGCCCGTGTCGAGGCCCACATTCGCGTCGGCCGCGCGCTCGCGCAGGCCCGCGAAGAGGCCCGCAGCCGCGCCGCGATGGTGGACATTCTCCACGAGGTCACCGATTCCCTCAAGCCGGACGAGATGTATCACATCCTCGCCCGGCGCGTCGCCCGCGCGCTCAACATCTCGAAGTGCTCGATGGTGCTCGCAAAACCCGGCGATCAGCAGGGCGTCGTCGTGGCGGCCTACGAAAACCCGATGCTGCGCAATCTGCAGATCGAGCTCAGCAAGTATCCCGAGATCCGCAAAGCGGTCTCGACCGGGCGGCTCGTGCTCGTCGAAGATGTCGCCACGGATCCGCTGTACGAAGACGAACGGCGCCGCTGGGAACGCGATGAGATCAAGGTCCCCACCCGCTCCGCGGTCGCGCTGCCCTTCTGGATGAAAGACCAGCAGATCGGCGTGTTCTTCCTGCGGACGACCGGCGACGATCCGCCGCTCACGCGGGCCGATGCGCAATTCGCGGAGACCGTCATCAAGACCGCGGTGTCGGCGATCGAAAAGGCCTACGACTTCGAGAGCGCCGTGTCGGACAAGCAGCGGCTCGAGAAGCTCGCGTCGACCGATGCGCTCACGGGCTGCATGAACCGGCGGGCGCTGGCCGAGGCGCTGGCGGGGGAGCTGGATCGCGCCCGGCGGTACAACCTGGCGCTGACGATCATGCTCGCGGATATCGATCGTTTCAAATCGGTCAATGACACCCGCGGCCATATCGCGGGCGACTCCGTGCTGCGCCAGGTCGGCGAGCTGCTACGGCGCGAAGCACGGTCGGTCGATCTGGTGGCTCGCTACGGGGGCGAAGAGTTCGTCGTCGTGATGCCGGAGACGACGCCGCCGGGCGCGGCGATCTTTGCCGAGCGCATCCGCTTCCGCGTACAGAATCGCGACTTCGCCGACCCCGGCGACGATCCCGTGCGCGTGACGATCAGCATCGGACTCGCATCGTTTCCCGACGACCGCGTGCACAGCGCGGACAGCTTCGTGTCGCTCGCGGATCAAGCCCTCTATCGCGCTAAGAACGAAGGCCGCAACTTGGTCCGGCAATGAGCGAGCGTCGCTGCCCGAAATGCGGGTCGATGTACACCGATAGCGCGGCGCGCTTCTGTCCCAAAGACGGAAGCATGCTCGTGGAAATCCAGTCGAAGAAATCGTCGGCGCCGCCCTCCTCGGACAGCGGCACCGGGGCGCGCACGCCCCTGCCGAAGTCCGGCCTCGACCGGGCCTCCAGCCTCTCCAATCAGATTCTCGATGCGCGCTATCAGGTGATGAAGAAGCTGGGCGAAGGCGGGATGTCCTATGTGTATCTGGCCAAGGAGATCTCGTCGGGCGAAACGGTCGCGATCAAGGTGCTGTCGCCGCGGCTGGCCTCGGACAAAAGCTCGGTCGAGCGGCTGCGCCGCGAGGCCGGCCTCGCGATGCGGCTCGATCATCCGAACGTCTGTCGCATCCTGCGCCTCGGCGAGTCGGAGGACGGGCTGATCTATCTGGTAATGCCGTTCCTGAAGGGCGAGCTGCTGTCCGATCGCGAAGTGCGCGGGGGGCCGATGGACATCCCCCTGAGCGTGGCGCTGCTCAAGCAGATGTGCGCCGGCCTGCACCACGCCCACGAGCTGCAGATCATTCACCGCGATTTGAAGCCGGAGAATGTGATGCTGGTGCCGGATGATGGCGGCGGGATCGAGCGGGCCGTCGTCATGGATTTCGGCCTGGCCAAGGAGCGGCGCGCGGATCCGGCGATCGCCAAGCTGACCGCCACCGGCATCATTCTTGGCACGCCCGAGTTCATGAGCCCGGAGCAGATTCGCGGCAAGACGCTCGACGCCCGCAGTGATCTCTATGCCCTCGGCATCGTCGCGTTCGAGATGCTCACGGGCAAGCTGCCGTTCCAGGGACGCAATGCTCAGGAGATGATGATCGCGCGGCTGCGCAGCCAGCCGGTTCCGATTCGGCAGTATCGCCCAGACGTTCCAGAGCCGGTGGAACGAGCGCTCAGCAAAGCCCTTCAGACCAATCCCGACGACCGGTTCATGACCGCAATCGAATTCGGCGACGCGTTGACCGGGGGGGGGAGTGGAAGCTCCGCCGCGTCGTCCGGGGGGTTCCTGAGCAAACTGAGAGGCAAGCTCTCGTGATGGTGTATCTCACGCTGCTCGCAGCCCTCACTTCGTTTCAGTCGCCGTCCTCCGCCGCTCCCCCCCCCTCGCCGCCCGCCGCCGCCGCTGTCGCTATCCGCGCCGGCACGCTCATCGACGGCACCGGCGCAGCGCCCGTGAAGAACGCGGTGATCCTGGTGCAGGGCGATCGCATTACCGCCGTGGGAACGAACGTGCAGGTCCCCGCCGGTGCCACGGTGATCGATCTGTCCGGTGCGACGGTGCTGCCCGGGTTCATCGACGCCCACGTGCACCTGGCGTCCCGGACGCTTGGCGACGGCGACTGGCAGCACGCGGGACTCACCGAGATGCCGAGCCAGCTCGCGCTGCTGGGGGCGGCCCACGCGCAGCAGACGCTCGAGGCCGGATTCACGACCGTCCGCGTCGTGGGCACTGCGCATTTCGGCGACGTCGCGCTGCGCAACGCCATCAACGCCGGCTGGATTCCCGGACCACGGATCGTCGCCGCCGGCATCTCGTTCGGCATTCGCGGCGGGCACTGCGACGAGACCAATGGCCTCCAGCCCGAGGTCTTCGAGCACGAAGGCGGGATCGAAACGGGCGTCGCCGATGGAGTCGACGAAGTCCGCAATGCGGTTCGCTACGTGGTCAAATACGGCGCCGATGTCATCAAGATCTGCGCGACCGGCGGCGTGCTGTCGCTGACCGACTCGGCCGGCGTGCAGCAGTACACCGAAGACGAGATGCGCGCGATCGTCGAGACGGCGACGCAGCTCGACCGGCGCGTGGCCGCGCACGCGCACGGGACCGCCGGTATCAAGGCGGCGGTCCGCGCGGGCGTGACGTCGATTGAGCACGGCTCAGTTCTCGATGCGGAAGCCGTGGCGCTCATGAAGCAAAAGGGCACGTGGCTCGTGCCGACGCTATTGGCCGGCTTCACCGTGGAATCACTTGCGACCGCGGGCCGCCTGCCGCCGCCCATCGCCGCCAAAGCGCTCGCGCTCGCGCCGCGCGTGCGCAACTCGTTCAAGATGGCGGTCGACGCAGGCGTAAAGATCGCGCTCGGCACCGACGCCGGGGTCATGCGGCACGGCACCAACGCGCGCGAGTTTGGCCTCATGGTGCGCTACGGCGGCATGACGCCGATGCAGGCGATCGTGGCCGGAACCTCGAGCGGCGCGACGCTGCTCGGCCTCGAACGCGACATCGGCGCGATCGCGGTGGGGAAGCGCGCCGACATCGTCGCCGTCACCGGTGATCCGCTCCAGAACATCCAGGTGCTCGAGCACGTCGACTTCGTCATGAAAGACGGGCGTGTCTTCAAGCGCGACGGACAAGTCCTCGGCCGGAGCGTTGCCGGCGTGCCGTGAAGCGGTTCCCCGCGTTCGACCCACCAGAGTACGTCGACTGGAAACCGGATCCCGCGCTGGTCCGCGCGTTCCGGTCGACGCTCGAGACGAATCCCGAGCGCGCCAGGATCGTGTCCACCCTGACTCCTGACTCCAAGCTCCAGCTGTATCGCGGCCTACTCCGGGCGCGACTGCATGACATCGAGCTGAAGCGCTGGGTGCGCACGGGGGTCATCTCCAAGGCGTGGCTCGGTACGGGGGAGGAAGCGACCACCGTCGGGCCGGTGCACGCGCTCGAGCGCGGGACGGACATCGTGGCTCCGATGATCCGCAACGCGGCGGCCTGTTGCGAAATGGGGATGCCGATCGCCGACATGCTGCGCGCCTATCTCGCGACGGCCGATTCGCCGAGCGGCGGCCGCGACCTCCACGTCGGCTCATTCAGGCACGGCGTCCTCCAG
>QHTY01000154.1 GCA_003220985.1 Gemmatimonadota bacterium | reverse complement strand
TGCGCACGGCATCGGGAGCCTCGCCGGGAGCGACGAACACCAGGCCATCGGCGCCCACGCCCGTGCCGCGGGCGCAGACCGCGCGGATATCGGCCTCCGACCACTCGGCGGGCGAGGTGTGCCGGCCGTCCACCATGACGAAGTCGTTCCCCGACCCCGTCATCTTGTAAATCGGCAGCCCTGCTAGATGCGGCCGAACCACGCCATCAGTCTGAGCCGCGGTACCATCCACACCGCTTCGCGCACGATGGCTCCGTTCATCTTGCTGGAGCCCTCGGTCCGGTCCACGAACACGATGGGGATTTCCTTCAGGACGAACCCTTTGCGCCATGCCCTCACACTCATTTCGATTTGAAACGCATAACCGTTGGACCGCACCTGCGAGAGGTCCATCGCCTCGAGCACCCGCCTGCGAAAGCACTTGAACCCGCCGGTCAGGTCCCACACCCGCAAGCCCGTCACCCAACGGGCGTAAATATTGGCACTGTAGGATAACATAAGGCGCGCCATCGGCCAGTTGGCCACCGCGACCCTACCTCCCAAGTAACGTGAACCCAGCACCAAGTCCGCGCCGGCGATGGCCTTGAGAAAGTCCTTTAAGTACACCGGATCGTGGGAGAAATCCGCGTCCATTTCGAATACGAACGCGTAGTCCCGCTCCAGCGCCCAGCGGAACCCGGCGATGTACGCCGTGCCGAGTCCGAGCTTCCCCTCTCGGTGGATGACGCTCAGCCGGGGCTCCTGCTGGCGCAGCGCCTCGGCGAGCTGGCCGGTGCCATCGGGCGAGTTGTCGTCCACGATGAGGATGTCGAGTCGCGGGTCCTGGGCGAGGACCTGCGGCACGAGGTTGGTGAGATTCGCCGCCTCGTTGTACGTCGGGATGACGACCAGCGCGCGCTCAGGCACTCGCCCGTCTCCGCTGCCAGGCTGGCGCTACAAGGAAGCCGGCAAGCACGATCAGCAGGCTCACCATCCCGATCACCTTTCCCCGCCCGAAGGACCGTGAGTAGTAGCGAAGCTCGAGGCGTTGGGCACCGGGCGCTACGGGGATCGTGAGGAGTGCGTGGTCGCCGCGCAGCACCTGCCCCGGTTTGCCGTCGATGCTCACACGCCAGTCGAGATACCAGTTCTCGGCGATGAGCACGTAGCTCGAGTCGTGCGGCGGCGGGTCGAGCTCGATTGTCATCTTCCCCGCATCCCATGCGGTCACACGGGCGCGTGACGGGGATGGCGGCGGTAATGCCGTCAATGGCGCCGGATTGATTGGGGCCGCGGACGGCAGCAGCACGACCCGGTCATAGCCAGGCATCCGTGGATCGGCGAGTGTCGGTGGAATCAGTGAATCAGCGCCGACCTTCGTGACCGCGGAGACGACGCGGGCGTACGGCGGCGCCGTGTCCGCTTCGTAGAGATAGGCGTGGCCGCCCGCCGCCGTCTCCACGGGGCCCAACGCCTTGTGGTAGCCCGGGATCTGTGCGGTATCGGGGATGATCACGAAGCGAACGGCGAGCAGGCCCCAAAGGCGCGTCGACGTGAGCAGAAAACGCGCCTGCCCTTGTGTGCCGGGGCGGCCGCCGATCAGCTCGTCGAAATAACGGAGCTCATTGCCTTGGTAGCCCAAGACCTGGGGAATTCCATGCGCCATCAAGACGTTCTCGGGATAGACCCCGAGATCGAGAACGCGCAACGGTTTCGGCTGTGCCTTCAGCAACGTGACGATGGGGTCGGGCCGGTAGAGTGACTGATTGGGCGGATCGGAGTACGCCCAAAACCGCCGGCCATCGCGCCAGAGGTCCACCCCCACGAGCAGCGGCAGCCCGAGCGCGAGGGCGAGCGCGGGGACACCGCCCCGCAGGTAGGCGAACGCCAGCAGCGCGACGGCGAACAGGACGGTGGCTCCGACGAGCGCAGACACCTGAATCGAGGAGCTCAGTGACTCGGCGAGCTGGCGTGTGTCCGCTCCCGCGAGCGATTCGGCGATGTGGCCGAACGCCCCCGCGATTCCGAGCAGCGCGACCACGCCGGCCGTAATGAGCCACGCGCGCACGTGCGTGGCCCCTTCCCTGCGTTCCAGGCGATCCGTTCCGAACGCGGCGAACGCAGCTGTGCAGAACGCAACGATGAAAAAGACCATGCCCGGTGCCCGCGTCTTGCGGACATACGGCATGATGCTCCACCACAGCTTGTAGAACGGCGTCGCGTTGCTGAGAGCGATCAGCAGGAACAGGACACAGATCCCGCCGAGCCACCAGATCAGTCGCCGCCGTTCGCGCCCATACCCCAACCCGAGTATCGCGAGGGCGATGACAGGCAGGCCGAGGTATTCGGAGTGCAGCTTGAGGGGATTCGATCCCCAATACGTGTTGCCCCAGCTTTCCCCGGTGAATCCGGCGATCACAAATCCCGGCACGTGATCCCACGGAATTCCGTACGACGCGGCGTTCTCGAACGCGCCGGAGTACGCGACCGCGCGCGGCGAGTACGGGATGTACTCGAGGAACGGCAGGATCTGCGGCATGGCGACGCCAAAACCCACGATGACCGCTGCGAGCACAAGGCCGAGCCGTGTGAGTCGCGGTGCCAGCAATTCGTTCGTTGGCTCGCCGAATGTGAGATAGAGCGCGAACAGCGCCGTGGCGATGAGGAGATAGTACGTCGTCTGCACGTGCGGACTGAGCAGGCACAGCGCCACGGCGACTGCCATCAGCGGATACCCCCACGCCCGCCGATCGCGCAGCGCGGCAAGGAGGGCGAGACACGCGAGGGGCAGCATCGTGGATACGAACAGCTTTCCGTCGTGACCCGGCCGCGCGTACGAAATCATGATGCCCGACAACTGATACGCGAGCCCGCCGACCACGGAACCGACCCACGAAACCTTGAGTCGTCGCAAAAACAGGAACGCGAAGAGACCAGCCAGGATGTAGTGCAGAACAAAGCCGAGGTTGGTGACTTTGTCGGCCGAGAGGAACCAGCGCAAGAAGGACGTCGGATACAGCACGTCCCCGTGCGTCACGGGCGCGATGTAGGGCAGCCCATCCATGATCATCGGGTTCCACAGCGGCAAGTGACCTGAAGCGCGCCACTGCTCCGCCTGCCACTCGTGGACCGCGTACGCGCTGGCGTACTGGTCGCTCATCGGCGCGGCCAGCCACTTGCCGCGCAGCATCGGGAACGCGAGTACCGCGGCGAACAGGATCATGAAGCCCGTCGCGGCCAGCGTTGGGTACCGCGGCTGAAACACATTGGGCGTCGCGGTTGCCTGCGGCGTCGGTTTATCAGCCACGGATCTCCTCCTTCGCACCGCGCTTGAATGCCAGCATGACGCCTGCCGCTCCCACCTCAGTCAAAGTCAGCTGGACGCGTGACGCCAGGCTGATAGCCAGCGCTCCCCCGCTGCCGACGAACGGGGTGAGAAACCCGACGAGCGCGAGGTCCCGCACCACCATTCCGCCGGGTGCAAACACCGCGACGATCCCCATCACGTAGCCGAGCGCGAACATACCCATCGCTGCCGGCATAGGGACGCTGGCCGTCGAGATCAAGCCGCGGATGAGCAACCAAAACGCTACACCGAATGTGGCCCAGCTGGCGAGCATTAAACCGCTCGAGGCCACGACAACCGAGACCGGCAGCGGCGGCAGCGGCGCTTTCGCATCGGCGAGGGCGCCGAGCCATTGTGCGGTGCGCCGCCAGGCGAGCACGCCGATCAACGCGAGTGCCGCTACCACGGCGCTTCCCAGCAGAACAGGATTGGCCGCGTGGGGCGTCGCGGTCGCGACGAGCACGACACCCGTTCCGAGCACCACCGCCTGCATGGCGAACGCGGAGACGGCGGCGGCACTGCGGCGCACCCCGGCGCGCTCGGCGAGCACCACGAGTCCCGCGACGCTCCAGACCTTGCCGGGGATGTAGCGGCCGAGATTTGCGACCGTCCAGGCCCGTGCGGCCTGGGTGTACGGGAGTCGCTGGTCCCAGCCGCGCAGCATGCGGCGCCACGACTCGATCTGGATCGCATACGTGAGCAAGACGACGACGACGGACGCGGCGAGCCATCCGACCTTGGCATCGAGCGTCACCTGTACCGATTGAAAAGCGGCCCAGTTGCGCGCAAGTGATCGCGCGATCAGGGCCAGGACCAGGAGCATGGCGGCAATCTTGGCCGCCGGCAACCAGCCTTTTTTCAATCCTTCACGAACTTGTAGGCGATGGACCGCCCCAGCAGCCACCAGGGCGCGCGAATCGGCGGCCAGATGTACGTCCCCGCGTAGTCCGCCCGCCGGAAGCCGTTCATTTCGCCGAGGCGGGTCATCGTCTGCTTCGTCCAACTGTAGACGTGTCCCCACTTGTCAGCCACGCCGAACAGGTTCCAGATGATTTCCTTGAAGTGGTAGGGGTTTGGCACCGACACGACCCACACTCCCCCCGGCTTGAGCACGCGGTAGACCTCTCCAGCGGTCTGAAATGCCGTCGGCGTGTGCTCGAGCACCTCGATCATGAAGACGCGGTCGAATGACGCGTTCGGAAACGGCAGGCCCTTCGTGATGTCGTGGATCAAGACGTCGGGACCCGCGTACTCGGGCGCGATGTCGAGCCCCTGATACTTGATCCCTTGCGGCAGGAATTTGCGGATATCGCCTTCCCGGCCGCCGATATCGAGGACCGCATGGCCGGGCTGGGTCTGCGCGAGCTTCTGCGCGAGGCGATAGCGGATACTCTCCTCACCCCAGTTCCGCCACGCGGTGCGGTCGCTATAGAACGCGGCCAGCTCGGGCGAGCCCGGGGCTATGCGTTTCGCCATTCTTGAAGACTCCTAGAAACCCGTGGTACACGCAAAGGAATCGCGAAAGTTACTTATCTTCGAGGCCATGCGCATCCTGCATCTCGTGACCGCGTTTCCGCGCGATGAGCGCGACATCATCGCGCCGTGGCTGGTTGAGCTGATCAAACGGCAACGCGCCGCCGGTCACGATGCGCAGGTGTTCGCGCCCTCCTATCACGGCTCGGCGGACCACGAGTTCGCCGGGATCCCGGTGCACCGCTTCCGCTACTTCTTTGCGCGGTGGGAGGCGCTGACGCATGACGAGTCGGCCGCCGACCGGATGCGGCGTTCGCTGCTGTACCGCCTGATGCCGGCGCCGTTCGTGATGGCCGGCATGTTCGCGATCTGGCGCCTGTGCCGGCGCGAGCGCTATGACGTCGTCCACGTCCATTGGCCGGTGCCGCTCGCGCTCTGGGGCTGGGCCGCGCGCCGGGCCAGGCGGGCGGCTGTGGTGCTGACGTTCTATGGCATCGAGCTGCGGTGGGTGAAGCGCGCCCTGCCCTTCCTCACAGGCTTCGTGCGTTGGGCCTGCCGGCGCGCCGATCGCGTCGTGGCCATCTCATCCGAAACCGCGCGCGAGATTCGCGAGCTCGTCGACGTCCCGGTCGACGTTATCCCCTACACGACCTCGTTTCCGGGCAGGGGCGACGCCCCACCCCGCGCCCTCGCGTCGGGAGACGGCCGGCCAGTGACGATTCTGTTCGTCGGCCGGCTGGTGGAGCTCAAGGGGCTCGCGTACTTGATCGAAGCGGCCGCGCGGCTGCGAGACCGCATGCCGGCCCGCATCGTCGCGATCGGCATCGGCCCGGAGCGCGAGCGGCTCGAGGCACTCGCCCGCGAGCGCAACATCGCCGTCGACTTCCGCAACAAAGTGCCGGACACCGAGCTGCACCTGGCCTTTCTCACGTCCGACATCCTGGTCCTGCCGTCGATCATCGACGCGCGCGGCGACACCGAGGGACTCGGCGTCGCGCTGCTCGACGCGATGAGCTACTGCATCCCCGTGATCGCGAGTCGTGTGGGAGGAATTCCCGACATCGTCGAAGACGGCGTGTCCGGCCTGCTCGTGCCGCCGGCGGATCCGCAGGCACTCGCCGACGCGATCGAACGCGTCGCGGGGGATCCGGTATTCGCGCGGCGGCTCGCTGAAGCGGGACGCGAGCGGCTGCGCACCCGCTTCAGCTGGGACGTGATCACCACGAAGTGGGACGCGATCTATCGCGTGGCTTCGGCCGCCTTACCGTCGGCGTCTTCCAGCCGTAGCTGAAACGGGACCTTCGCCCCAGTCGACGCCTCGACTTTCCCGTCCGCGGTGATCGCCGATGCCCGCACGGCGCGGCGTGCGCGACACCACTGCACGATCGTGTCGAGCGGCGCGACAAAGGGTGACTCGGCGAGCACGCCGGCAACCGTGGCGCCATAGGCGCGGGGCGCGTCGGGGAAGCCCAAGGCTGGCGTGAGATTGGGATGCCACAACCCCACCCATAACCCGCCGACGGCACGAGCGGTCGTGGCCAGCTCGAGCGCGTCTTTGGACCACGCCGCGGGATCCTCGATCCCGCGATACTTGCTCAACGCGCGATCCATCCAGGTGAAAGGCACTTCGTCGATGGCGATCGGTTTCTTGGCCGAGTCATCCCAGCGTTGCACGACGTCGGCGATGCCGAGCCGGAACCCGTTCCGGTCCGGAAAGCCGTACGTCGTGTCATAGCTGAAGCCGGCGCCCGCCATGGCGTGCTCGGTGACGCCCGGATTGATACGCACGTAATGCTGGCGAATGCCGCGCACCGGTGGACCGGTAATGCCTTCGAGCCGCTGGCGCTGGTCGCGGAACGCTTCGGGGTGGTCCAGCGTCGCGAAACTGCCGTGCAGGCCGATCTCGTGGCCGATGGCGCACACCTGTGCCAGAATGCCGCGCGCTCTGGTCGACTCGGGGCTGTAGGTGAGATCACCCGCCCGCATGGTCCGCAGCGTGGGGGTGCCGCACAGGATGAACCACGTCGACCGGATGTGCGCGTTCGCCTCGTGGTTCAGCACTCCCACGACGCCTTGGGTCACGGGATCGAACCCGGCGTTCGCGATGGCGGCCGCGGCGACCCGTCCGATGCGTGCGAGAGCGCCCTTGCGGGTGAGCTCCACGATCCGAAGCAATGTGAATGCCGGCCACCAGGACACCACGTCGAGATCGTGCGTGAACGCTGCCGCCCAGCGCCTTCCCTCAGGCCACGGGGCGACGGTACGAAAGGCGCGCCTGCCGGCTGCCTTGCGCGTCGCCGCCTGCAAGGCGAGCGCCGCCCGCTGTATCACTGGCTCGCGCTCGAGGCCCTCGCGCACGAGCGGATTGGCCGACGATGACACCCGGCGATAGCGATCCCGTTCGGTGGTTCGCTGTTCGGATGCGGCACCGGCGACGTCGACTACGGTCCCCAAAACGGCACGGGGCACTCGCACGACGCCGTCAGCGACGTCGATCCCCCACTGTGCCGCCATCCAGCTCCGCAAGTCGCGCGCGGGTTGATTGGTCAACTCGAGACGTACGACGTCCAGCGCCGGCGCGGCGGGCACGAGCCTGGCCAGATCGACGAGCAGATCGAGCGCGAACCGCTCGGCCGCTGAGAGACCGGATTCGGGGAGTTTGATCACAGGGCGTCGAAACGTACATTACGACCCCAATGCCCGAAACGCTCCTTCCCAAGACGCGCATCCCCTGGCGGCATCTCGTTCTCTTCGGTTGGCTCCCGAGCCCGCTGAAGGTGCTCGCCTATCGATTGCTGTTGGGCTACCGCATTGGACGCCGGGTTCGCATCAGTTTCGGCGGCGTCGTCATCGGGAAGACGGTGGAGCTTGGCGATCACGTCGAGATCGGCTTCCTGGCGGTGGTGCAAGGCGATACGATCCGCATCGGACGCCACTCGAGCGTGGGGACGTTCAGCTATCTCTCGTGCAACGTGATCGAGATCGGCGAAGACGCGAAGATCCGTGAGCAGGTGTACGTCGGCGGGCCGCAGCTGCCCGAATCGAAGTTCGTGCTCGGCAGCCGTACCATCATCCTGCAGCTGACGAACATCAATCCTACGAAGCCAGTCGTGATCGGCGACGACACGGGGATCGGCGGCCACTGCCTGATCTTCACGCACGGCGCCTGGGCGAACGCGCTGGACGGCTATCCGGTCACGTACGAGCCGGTCACGCTCGGCAAGAGCGTCTGGCTGCCCTGGCGCGTGTTCGTGATGCCGGGGAGCACGATCGGCGACGGCACGGTGATCGGTGCCAACTCACTGGTTGCTGGAAGTATTCCGCCATGCAGCCTCGCGGTCGGATCGCCCGCCAAAGTGATCCGTTCTGCGCCCGACTTTCCCAAGCGCCTCAGCGCTGCGGATCGGTCGGCGCTCGTTGTGACGATCATGGCGGAGTTCGATCGCTTCGTCGAGCATGGCGGCGTGACCGTTCAAGGGGGGGCAGAGGCGCCGCTGCGCCTCTATCGCTACGGGCGCAAGACGTGGCGCCTGCTGTGGCTGCGAGGTGATTCCCGGGCGGATGACCTCACCCCCGATCGTGGGGACACGGTGCTGACGGAAATCGGCCTGTCGCCCGAGGCATGCGCCGATTTTGCGCGGCGCGGGGTGTACTGGCTGGATCTGGACAGTCGCACTCGCAGCGACCGAGGTTCACGCCTGAGCGAAGAGCTGGCGCTATTCCTCGGCCGCTACGGAGTGCGGCTCTCCCGGTACGTCCTTCCCTAGTTCCGAACCAGATCTACCCAGCCGGCCTCGTTGGCCACCAGCACGCGGTGGCGGGCGGCATCCGTGGCCACTTCGCGCGGTGTGCCGCCGACGTTGATCGTACGCACGACCGTCCGCGTCGCCGGATCGACGACCTGGACGAGACCCGCAAAGACCTCGCCGATGTAGAGTTTGCCGTCGGCGCCAAGCGTCATGCCTTCCCCCCCACCGGTCAGTGGTACGTTCGTCACCACGCCGGTCGACAGGGTGATGACGTGCAGGACATTGCTCAGCTCGTTCGCCACGTACAACTCCGAGTAATCGGGCGAGATCGCCATGCCTTGCGGCCGTGCCCCCAAAGTGAAGGTCCGGACGACGGTCATGGTCCGCCAATTGACCTCGAGCACTGACCCCCCGTCGCGCGTGGCCACGTACACCAAATGGCCATTGGGATGCGTCAGCAGGTGGTGCGACGTCGCCGGCAACGCGACCGAACCTGTGACCGCATTCGTCGCGAGATCGACTTTGAACAACTGGTTCGCATTCGTCGTCACGAAGAGTGTGCTATCGTTGGTCGAAATCGCGACCGGTAACGGGTCGCCCGTAACCGGGATCGTGGCGATTTGCGTATTCGTGGCCACGTCGATGACGCTGATGTGGTCGCTGAACTGATTGGCTTCATAGGCGCGCGTCCCCGTGGAATTGAACACGATGTAGCACGGGAGGTTGCCTACTGGGAATGACGTGGTGACGCTGTTCGTCCGAAGATCCACTCGAGCGACCATGTTGGCGTACGGCCGCGTGACGTAGGCGATGTCGCCGGAGACGGCGAGGCCCAGCGCGCCGTCCGCCAATCCCACGCGGGTGTAGCCCGTGTCAGGGGGGGGTGGTGGCGGCGGTGGTGGCGGGGGTGGTGGCGGCGGCGGGGGAGGCGGGACGAGCGAGTCGTTCGGCTCGATGAAATCGATCCAGCTGGCTTCGTTCCCGACGACCACGTCGCGACCGTCATAATCGAGCGCGATTTCGCGTGGGGCGCCGCCGACCGGGATGATGCGGATGGTTTCGCTCGTGCGGCGATCGATGACCTGGACTCCGCCGTCAAACACGAGACCGACGTACAGGTGGTCGCCGTTGTTGCCGAGCGCGAGGCCTTCCCCGCCGCCGGCCAAGGGGATGTTGGTGGACAACCCGGAGGCCAGCCGGATGACGTGCACGACGTTGCTGAGCTCGTTGGCCACATACAGATCTTGGCCATTCGGCGAAAACGCCATGTCCTGCGTGCGTCCGCCGAGCGTGAACGTCCGCGTGACTGTCATGCTTCGCCAGTCGACTTCCATGACCGTGCCGCCATCGCGCGTGGCGACGTAGAGGAGCTTGCCATCCGGGTCCATGATGATGTGATGGGACGTCGCGGGCAGCGGAATCGAGCCACGATCGCTCTTCGTCGCGATGTCGATCTTGAACAGCCGGTTCACGTTCGTGGTGACGAGCAGCGTGGTGCCGTCCGGCGAGAGTGCGAGCGCGAACGGATCGCCGAGCGTGGGGATCGTGTCGATCTGAGTATTGGACGCGACGTCGATGATCCCGACGTTGTCGGACCACTGATTCGAGACATAGGCGCGCGTTCGCGTCGCGTTGAAGATCACGAGCGAGGGTACCATGCCGACCGGAATCTCCGCGGTGATCGTGCGGGTGCTCAGGTCCACCCGAGCCACACGGCCTGGCGACGCTCCGTGATCGGGCTGGGTGACGTAGGCAAACCCCTCGGGCGCGACGGCGATGCCTTCCGGCGAGCCGGGCAAGGCCATGCGCGCGACCGTACCGTCGCCCTGCGGCGGGGGCCGGTCGGTGAAAAGCGGCGTGTCGGTCGGGTTGGCGCAGCTGGCGGCGAGGATCAGGCTGAGCGCCGCGGCGATGCGCGTGGTCGGGGGCCGGCTCATGAGACCCTTCTTGTATGTGATGAGCGCAGCTTAATCCACGGGGATGGGCGCGCCGCAAGCGACGCCGCACAATACGTCATAACGGTTTTTGGGGGACGATCGGCTATGACGCTGACCGCAAGGCGGGCGCCGGGGCCTCTCTCTGGTCCGCCGAGGGGATACGGTGCATGCCTGATGGCAGCACGTCGACCCACCCCCCTTCATTGACGATCAGGACGCGATTTCTCGCATCGAATGCGATCTGGCGAGGGCGGCCGCCGGTTGCGATGCTGCTGCACAGCCGCAGCTGCGCGGCCGCGATCACGCTCACGGTCCCCGCATGGACGAGCCCCGTATAGAGGAAGCCGTCAGGGCTCAACGCGAGCGAGACCGCCCCTCCGGCGATCGGAAGGCGTCCCTGACGTCCGTTGCCGAGTGTAACCACGTCCAAGCCATGCTGCTCGTTGGCGGCGTACAGGGTCGCGCCATCGGGCGCGATCACCAACCCCTGCGGCCATCCGCCCAACTCGAAGGTTCGCTGCACCCGCAACCGCGTGGTATCGATCTCCAGGACGGTGCCCCCGGCTCGCGTCGCCACGTACAGCCGGTCGCCTGCGGGATGCAACGCCAGATGGTGCGAGGTGGCAGGGAGCTGCAGCGATCCAATGATCCGACCGCTCCCAGCGTTCAACGCGAACAGCCGGTCCTCGTTGGTGGAGACGAAGAGCGTTTGCCCACGGCTGGACAGGGCGAGGGGCACCGGATCCCCAGGCACGTGGAATGCGCCGATCGGCAGATGACGCTCCGCATCGATGATCGCGATCTCGTCGTGGTAGTGGACACTCACGTACGCCCGCGCGCCGGTTGGATCGAAAACGACACAGCTCGGCCCGCATCCGAGGGCGATGCTGCCCACGAGTCGTCCGGTCTGGAGGTCGAGGCACGCGATCGCGGCAGCCTCGGTGCGCGTGATGTACGCAAGATCCCTGTCCCGCACGGCGATGCCGTATGGGGCGCCGGGTAGGGCCATCCGATATGGCCGGTCCGAGGATGCCTGGTCAACGACCGTGGGCGCGAGCGCCGGAGAAGGCTGCGCACGGCGTGTGGCCGCATATGCGTGAGGCAGGCGGGCCGGTGTTGTACGCCGGACGAACCAGCGAATGACCTCGCGGCTGCCCGCGACGCGAAGATCCTTCCAACGCTGTCCGGTGATTCGACGGACCAGCCGGTATGAGTTTTCGGTGCTCATCCCGGCTTGTCGGGCCAGCGACCGCAGGGACACACCCGGTTCCCTTTCAATTCTCAATAACCAGTGCAAGACGCAAATCCAGCCCGCCAGCTCCTCATAGGGAGGGAGGCCTTCGCAACGGAGGAGACGGCCCAATTGGTACCGAGTGCGCAACCCGAGGCGCTCGCCGAGCGCCTGCGCGGATCCGACGCGCCCATTCCAGCAAATCAGCGTCCCGATGGCGGCTCGGCCGTCGGGCGATAGCCACGGGAGTGCCTGCTGCAGGAGTGAGGCGAGGGCGAGCGGCGGCATGTAACCGATTAATACCAACGATGTTTCGTTTTGCTCCACCGCCCTACCGCACAATATCCACCCGGGGGCCGTTTCTACTTGTCGCGCAGTCGTCGAACCTCACGCTCAATGGCGCGCATCTCCTCACGCATCCCGGCCAGCATCTCGCCCACGAACCCAAAGCCGAAGAGGACGACGCCGGAGATCACGAGCACCATGATCAGGTCGAGGAGAGGCCGAAATCCGATGTGCGGGGGACCGTACCGCAGATAGAGCGCGACGCCGCCCACGAGCAGTCCCAGCAAGAATAGCATCGCTCCGATGATCCCGAAGAACAGCATGGGCTTGCGGCCGAAGCGCAGCTGGAACCAGACCGACAGCAGATCGAGCGCGCCCACCGGAATGCGGCCGACGCCGAACTTCGAGCTACCGGCGCGCCGCGGATGCACGGGCACGGGCCGTTCGGCGAGACGGAAACCCTGTGAGGCCGCGATGACCACCATGAACCGGTGCCAATCCGGGCGCATCGTCACGATCTCCATCAGGTCGCGGCGGTAGGCCTTCACCGAATTCAAGTCTTTGACGCGCACGCCGAATAACCAACGCGACAACGTGTTGTAGATGCCCGACACGAAGCGTTTGTTGTAGCCCCCTTGCTTCGTCCCTGTCACGACGTCCGCCTGCCCCTCCAGGATCGGCCCGACGAGGCTGGGGATGTCGGACGGCAAGTACTGCAGATCCGCGGGATAGTAGACGAGGACCCGACCGCGGGCGACGTCCGCGCCGGACTTGAGTGCATCGGCGATGCCGCGCTGCGTGCGGTGCGTCACGACGCGCACGAACGGATGTTTTGCGGTGAGCTCATCCAGCAGCTTCGCTGTGCCGTCGTGACTGCCGTCGTTGATGATCACCAGCTCGACGGCAAAGGGTAGCGGCAACATCGCCTCTCTCGTCAGCCGCACGAACTCGGCGAGGTTGTCGGCCTCGTCCTTGGCCGGCACGAGCACGCTGACGTCCGGCGCCGTCGAATTCGTGGCGAGACTCATAGCCGCTTCCGCATGCGCGCCGGCAAGATGCCGAGCTGGTCGCGATACTTGGCGACGGTGCGGCGGGCGATTTTCACGCCTTTGCGCTCGAACATCTCCACGATCTGCTGATCCGTGAGCGGGTTTTTGGGCGGCTCGTCGTTGACCAGCTTCTGAATCTGCGACTTGATGGACCGCGCGCTGGCGTCTTCCCCCGTGGTGGTCGAAAGGCCGCTCGAGAAGAAGAACTTGAGGGGCAAGAGGCCGCGCGGCGTCTGCACGTATTTCTCATTCGTGACGCGGCTGACCGTGCTCTCGTGCATGCTGATGACGTCCGCGACTTCGCGCAGCGTCAGCGGCTTGAGATGATCGATGCCCTTCTCGAAGAACTCGCGCTGCCGGTCCACGATGAAGTTCATCACCTTGAGCATCGTCTGGCGGCGCTGCTCAATGGCCTGAATCATCCAGTGCGCGCTGTTCAGGCGCTGGTTGATGAACTCCTTGCTCTCACCGTCGTACTTCTTCTTGTCGCGCGCGATCTCCTGGTAGGTCTTGGAGATCCGCAGCCGCGGCAAACCGCTGTCGTTCAGGAAGACGTGGTATTTGTCGTCGATCTTCTCGACGATGAGATCCGGGATGATGTAGGCATCGTTGCCGGCGGCGTGCTGCAGTCCCGGCTTCGGATCGAGGCGGGCCAGCTCGTCGGCGGCGCGCTGCACCTCCTCCGGGGCGAGGCCGAAGCGCTTACCCAGGTCGCTCCAGCGATGGGCAATCAGGTCCTCGTACGCGTCCTTCACCAGCCGGTACACCAGCGAGTCGGTGCGCTTTTGATTTTCGAGCTGCAGTATCAGGCACTCGCGCAGATTGCGCGCGCCCGTGCCCGGCGGATCGAGCTGCTGGACGATGCGCAGCATCTCTTCCACTTCGGACATCGTGTACGCCGGAACGTTCAGCTCTTCCTCCGACTCCGCTTCATGCTCCTCGAGGAGCTGATTGGCGCCCTTCATGATCTGCTCGAGATCCGCCTGCAGATAGCCGTCCTCACCGATGTTGCCGAGGAACTCCTCAGCGAGGAGCTGCTGGCGCGGCGTCAGATCGAGCATCCGCGTCTGGTCCCGCAGATAGTCGATCAGGTCCTTGCTCTCGACCGTGACCGGCTCGACGTATTCGCGCGCGTCGCTGTAACTGCCGCTCGGCACGCCGTGCTCCGTGCGGTCCTCGAGCAGGATGTTTTCCCAATCGGGCCCGTCCTCGGCTTTGGCCTCTTTCTCGGGCTTGTTGTTCTGCTGCTCGGCTGCCGTGGCCTGGACCTCTTCCTCGGGCTCGATCATCTCGAGGAACGGGTTGCCGAGCAGCTCCTGCTTGAGGTGTTGCTCGAGGTCGAGCAGCGGCATGTACAGCAGATCCATCGCCTGGTACAGGCGTGGATTGATCCGCAGATCCTGGCGCAGGCCGATGTGCTGATGCAGGCCGGTCTTCATGCCGCGGGGGACAGCCGCGCCCGCAAGCGCGTAGTGAGGGTCGGGCCGAGGTACAGCGAGGCGACGCGGTCGTCGAAGACGAGCTGCCGCACCGTCCCGGCGACCTGGACCCGGCCTTCGAACATGATGTAGGCGCGATCCACGATGTCGAGCGTCTGCTCGACGTTATGATCGGTGATGAGCACGCCGATCCCGCGATGGCGCAGTCCCGCGACGATCGTCTGGATGTCGTTGACCGCGATCGGGTCCACGCCGGCAAACGGCTCGTCCAGCAACAAGAACTTCGGCTCGGTCACGAGCGCACGCGTGATTTCGAGCCGGCGGCGCTCGCCACCGGAGAGTTGGTAGGCTTTCTGCCGGCGCAGGTGCTTGATGGCGAGCTCGTCGAGCAGCGACTCGAGCCGCCGCGTGCGCTCGTCGCTGCCCAAGTTCAGGGTCTCGAGGATCGCGAGCACGTTTTCTTCGACCGTCAACTTGCGAAAGATCGAAGGCTCTTGCGCCAAATACCCGATCCCCGACCGGGCCCGCTGGTACATCGGGAGCGCGGTGATGTCACGGCCATCGAGGACGATCTGGCCTTCATCGGGGCGAATCAGGCCGGTGATCATGTAGAACGACGTGGTCTTCCCCGCCCCGTTGGGCCCGAGCAATCCCACGATCTCGCCTTGCGCGAGATCGAGCGAGACGTTGTCCACGACGCGGCGCCCCTTGTACGCCTTCACGAGATGCCGCGCCTCGAGGCGACTGCCGCCGCCGACAATGGGATGCTCGCCGCTGACCGACTCGCTGCGAGCTACCGTGTCCTCGGCAAGCACCAGGAAATGCTGCTCCGCCGCCGCGCGGTCGGCCGGCAGGCTCGCGTGGATGTCGGGCGCGAACGCGACGGGCGCCTCTCCCCACAGCGCGCCGATGGGAAGCACCAGCACTTTGAGCATGGCGAGGCGTGGCAACACGGACGTGGCGAGATACGCCCGCGCGTCGTCGACCGAAAGCGAGCCTGTATCTTGCACCTCCCCCTTGGCGTGGGCCCGGAACTTGAGGAACTCCTCGCGATAGGCGACGGCCAGATCGCTGAACGTGGCGCGGCCCTGGTCGTCGGCGATGCGCGCGAGCGCGGCAACGGCGAGCGCGAGGGAGGAGTCGCGCGTCGCAAACAGATCTGAAAAGCGGTCGAGCCCGGTCACGGAACGGCCGATGGTGGAGGAGGTGGAGGTGGAGGTGCTCGAGGGGCTGGAGGGGCTGGAGGGGCAGCCCGCTTCACACTGTCTGCCTCGACTGCGGGTCTCGGCTCTAGGTGTACGCCGTCGGCCTTTCCGATGACGAACACATGCTCGATTCGGTCGCGCAACATGGTCAGCGTGATCTGCTGGCCGCGAGAGTAGTTGATCGCCGGCCCCAGGCGGGTGGTGTCGCTCTTGTCCTGATGATGCGTCAGCGCGCGCGCCGAGCCCCGCGCCAGGAGCTCGTGCAACCGCGAGTGCGGGCGCTTGGTGACCGAGTCCGAGTCCTGCACAAAGCGAAGGGTGATCGAATCGCCGGTCACCCAGTCTGTCTGGTTGGCGGGTACGGTCGAGTCCCGTTTGGCAGTCGCGAAGGCCTTGCCAAACGCCCTGGACTCCGTGAGCACCTCGCCCGGCGAATCGATGGCCAGGGAATCCGACTGAATCGTGTACAGCGCCGAAACGGCGTGCGGCCGCGCCGTGTCACCCCAGGCGAACGTCTGTTGCAGCACGCGGTTCGCGATGTGCAGCTCGATTGTGTCCGCGGTGAGGGTCCAGTCGGAGCCGGTCGCTTTGCCGCGGCCCAGGGCTTTGACGGCTCGGATTTCGCGCTCGGCGAGGGTCAGCTCGATGCGCGTGCCGACCAGCGTGTAGCCCGTGCCGGAGTCGCCCGAGGTCGTGCGCCCGCGGCCCTCGACGCTCGGTTTTCCGACCAGCACGCCGAAGCCGGTGATCTGATCGAGCAGCATCGAATCAGCGCGCCGCAAAGTCGCTCCGGTCGATCGTGACTTTCCCACCCGCCCACATGCGGTCGTCGCCTTTGAAGCGCAGCCGGTCGGCGACGATGATGTACGGTTCCTGCGAGGTCGTGTCGCCGGCCTCGCGCTGGCGGTATTCGACGGTCGGGCGCTGCGTCGCGTACATCTCGACGGTGTCGCGCACGCCCTGCACCGCCCGCCAGTACTTGAGGTTGGGACCGCGCAGGACGGTGCCGGTGCGCCGATTCACCGCGACGACGTTGTTGTGGGCTTCGAGGCGCTCGTCCCGGAGAAAATACGAGGCAAAGTTCGCATCGAGAGCCAGCCCGGTATCGCGAATGGCCACGTGGCCGACCAGGTCCATTCGCCGGAACGCGCCGTAATGAGCGAAGCTGTCGGCGGCCAGCGTGGTTCCGGTGCCCAGGCAGTGTGCGCGAACGCCTCCAGCCCCGAAGTAATTCGTATCCCGACCGTTTATGGTCTGGGCCGCGCGGGGCATGTTGTCGATCGCCACCTGACAAGGACGGCTGCCCCCTTGCCCGGTGTCGGTGGGGACTTGGAGCGCCATCGTGAGGGCCAGAGTGATCGCAACCATTAGCGTGGAAGGACGAGCTGGCCGCCGGTCCCGGTCAGATTCTTGGTCCTGACGTTCCGGAATTCCGGATCTGCCGTGAAGCCGACACCCCGAAGATGTTGCGTGGGCGAATCGAACGTGAACGCCACATCAGACGCGACTTCGTTTTTCACCTGATTGTAGGTCATCGCTTCAGTTCGCATCGTCGCGCCGTCGTTGTCACGGACCAGTACGACGTTGCCGCGTGCCTCCATATTGCCCGTGCGCCAGTGATGCGTCCCCTCTTTCGACGTCAATGTCGACGTCGGCCTCCCGGTCGCGTCGTAAAACGTCACATGGACGTTCCGCAGCTCGGCGCGCTGGCTGTTGGAGAAGAAGTACGCGGTATCGGCACGCACGCGCGCGCGCAGCACGCCGCCATCGGTGACGTAGTGGCTCATGCCCAGGAGCACCTGATCGGCGCTGTCGAGCACGGCCTGTGTCGCCGTGACGGGAGTGCCGCCCTTGCAACCGCTCAGGAGCCAGGAGCTGGGAGCCAGGAGCAGGGCAAGCATGGCCCCGAAGAACCGGCTCCTGACTCCGGATTCCAAGCTCCTTCTCATACTGCCCCAGCTTTCATGAGATCATGGAGATGAACGATGCCAACGACCTTTCGGTCGGCATCCAGTACCGGCAGCGCCATGATGCCGTGCCGTTCCATCAGACTCACGGCCGCACTGGCGAGCTCGCCCGCGGTTGTGGCCTTGGGCGTTTTCGTCATGACGTCGCCAACCGGGATGTCGAGAAACTTGTCCGTGCGTTCCATGAGCCGCGTCAAATCGCCCGCCGTGACGACGCCGACAAGGCTCGTGTTGCCCGCGCCCTGCACCACGGCAACTGTGCCGCGCTTCTCGGCCAAGAGCACGACGCATTCGCGCATCGGTCGGTCGGGAGTGAGGAGCGGGAGATCCTGCGTCAGCATCACATCGGCGACGCGCAACAGCAGCTTGCGTCCCAGCACGCCGCCCGGATGCAGGGCGGCGAAATCTTCCCGCCGGAAGCCTTTGACTTCGAGCAACGTCACCGCGAGCGCGTCCCCCAACGCCAGCGCCACCGTCGTGCTGGCGGTGGGGGCGAGCGTTTCGGGGCACGCTTCCTCCGCGACCGAGGCGTCGAGGACAACCGTGGCCTGGCGGCCTAAGGGCGAGTTGGCGTCGCCGGTCAGCGCGATGATCGGCACGCCGAGCCGCGTGAGTTGATTGACGAGTCCAAACAGCTCATCGGAGGCGCCGCTCTTCGACAGCATGATACCGACGTCGTCCCGGCTCACGATGCCGAGGTCGCCGTGCAGCGAGTCGACGGGGTGCACGAACATCGCCGGGGTGCCGGTGGACGTGAACGTCGCCGCGATCTTGCGGGCGATCAGCCCCGATTTCCCCACGCCGGACACGATCACGCGGCCCTTGGCGTTCGCGAGAATCTCGATGGCCCGCGCGAACGCCGGGCCGAGCGTATCGGCGAGCCGCTGGACGGCGGCCGCCTCCAGCGCGAGCACACGCTTGCCGCGATCGACGAGCTGCTTCGCGCCGGTGTGCGGTTTCGAGGCGTCCGCGGGTTTATGCACGGACGGGTCCCCCCCCCTAGACGCGATGCCAGACCTCGACCGCCAGGCTCACGATGCCGGAGAGTTGGTCGAGCGGCACCATGTTCGGTCCATCGGAGGGGGCGCGAGTCGGGTCGGGATGGGTCTCGAGGAAGAAACCGTCTGCTCCCGCAGCGGCCGCGGCGTATAGCAGCGGTGGAATGAAGGCCCGCTCGCCCCCGCTGGCGCCGCCCTCGCCCTGCCCCGGCTGCTGCACGGAGTGCGTCGCGTCGAATATCACGGGTGCTTTGCACGCCGTCTTGAGCCGCGTAAAACTGCGCATATCGACGACCAGGTCGCCATAGCCGAAGAACGTGCCGCGTTCGGTCACCGCGATTTCCGGCGCTCCGCCGGCACGAACTTTTTCGACCGCGCCGCGCATCTCCTCGGGTGCCATCCACTGGCCCTTCTTGATGTTCACCGGACGCCCGGCCTTCCCGGCCGCCACGAGCAAGTCGGTCTGACGACAAAGAAAGGCGGGGATCTGCAGGACGTCGGCGACGCGTGCCGCGACCGGGACGTGACTCGACTCATGGACGTCAGTGAGGATCGGCAGGCCGGTGGCGCTCCGCACCTTCTCCAGCGCGCGAAGCCCTGCGTCGATGCCGGGGCCGCGTGGCGCGCTCAGACGCGAGCGGTTGGCCTTGTCGTATGACGCCTTGTAGATGACGCTGATCCCGAGCTTGTCGGCGAGCTCGGCCAGAACCTCGCCGACTCGCACGTTGAGATCGTCGGATTCGACGACACAGGGACCCGCGATGAGAAACGGGCTGTTCTCAGCCGTGAACCGCTGGGGCATATCAGTCGGTGAACTCCGCCAACTCGCGCGACGACACGGCGCGCGAACGCAGCTTGCGAGCTCCTAGCGCGGCGCCAACAAACCCCGCGAACAGCGGATGCGGGCGCATCGGCCGGGATTTCAGCTCAGGATGAAACTGGCAGCCGATGAACCACGGGTGATCCGGTAGCTCGATCATTTCCACCAGCGAGCCGTCGGGCGAGAGGCCCGAGCAACGCATGCCGTACTCGGCGAGCACGTCGCGATACCCGTTCGAGACCTCGTAGCGATGGCGGTGCCGCTCGCTCACTTCTGTCGCGTTGTACGCCTGCGCCGCGTGAGAACCGGGACGCAGCCGGCAGGGGTACGCGCCAAGCCGCATCGTGCCGCCCATCTCCTGAATTCCTTCTTGCGAGCGCATCAACGCGATCACCGGATTCTCGCACTCGGGTGCGAACTCGCTCGAGTTCGTATCGGGGATTTTGCAGACGTTGCGGGCGAACTCGATGATCGCGGTCTGCAGGCCGAGGCAGATGCCGAAGAACGGCAGCTTGTGCTCGCGCGCCCAGCGAATCGCTTCGAGCATCCCTTCCACGCCCCGCACGCCAAACCCGCCCGGCACGAGCAGGCCGTCGTAGCCCGCGAGCAGCTCGCCCGCCGTCTCCGCGTCGGTGAAGCGGTCGGAGGCGATCCATTCGATTTGCACGCCGGCGTCATTGGCGATGCCGCCGTGCACCAGCGCTTCATGAATGCTCTTGTAGCTGTCGGCGAGCTCGGTGTACTTGCCGACGACCGCGATGCGCACCTGCTGCGGCGGATGCAGGATCTTCTCGACCATCGCCGCCCAGCCACGGAGGTCGGGCTCCTTGGTGTCGAGATGGAGCCGCTTGCACACCTCTTTGTCGAGCCCCTGCTCGTGGAGCTTGAGCGGGATCTCGTAGATCGACTTCACGTCAGGGCTCTCCACGACACAGCCGAAGTCCACGTTGCAGAACTGCGCGATCTTGCGCTTCAGCTCTTCGGACAGCGGCCGCTCGGTGCGGCAAACGAGGATATCGGGCTGAATTCCGATCTGCATCAGCTCCCGCACCGAGTGCTGCGTCGGCTTGGTCTTCAGCTCGGCGGTCGCGGCGATGAACGGCACGAGCGTTAGGTGGATGAACAGAGTGTTGTCGCGGCCGACTTCCTGACGGAACTGCCGAATCGCCTCGAGGAACGGCAGCGATTCGATGTCGCCGACCGTGCCGCCGATCTCGGTGATGACCACGTCGTGGTCGGGCGCGAGCCGGCGAATCGCGCCCTTGATCTCGTCCGTGATGTGCGGGATCACCTGCACCGTCGAGCCAAGGTATTCGCCGCGGCGCTCCTTGGTGATGACGGAGAGATAGATCCGTCCTGTCGTCACGTTGTTGACTTGCGACAACGACCGGTCGATGAAGCGCTCGTAGTGGCCAAGATCCAAATCGGTCTCGGCGCCGTCGTCGGTCACGTAGACTTCGCCGTGCTGGAACGGCGACATCGTGCCGGGATCGACGTTGATGTACGGATCGAACTTCTGGATCGTGACCTTCAGCCCTCGCTCGGCCAGCAGCCGTCCGAGCGACGCGGCTGCGATACCCTTCCCGAGCGAGCTGACTACACCGCCGGTGACAAAGATGTATTTCGTCGAGCTCACGGGCTCACCTCTCGCAAGGTTCGGGTGATCTCCGCTTCTGCCCACGCAAGGTCGGCCGGCGTATCGATCCCTGGCGCTGCCGGTCCGTCGAACAACGTCACGCCCATCGGGATGCCGTGCAGCAACGGCCGCAGCTGCTCCAGCCGTTCCCACTGCTCTTCAGGCACGGGCGGCAGCCGAACCCATGCCTCCAATCCCTCACGGGTGTAGGCATATACGCCGACGTGTTGGTGGTAGACCACGTCTCCCTTGCCATCGCGGTCGAAGGGAATCGGCGCGCGGGAGAAGTACACGGCCCGGCCGCGCGTATCCACGATGACCT
>QHTY01000223.1:454-9138 GCA_003220985.1 Gemmatimonadota bacterium | reverse complement strand
CCAGCGCGCCCTGCTCCATGAGCGTATCGACGATCGCAACCATGCGCGCGAGCTCGGCGGCGGTGGGTGCGCGGTTTTCGTTGCCGACCACTGCCAGCCGCACCTGCGTCGCGCCCACGAACGTGGCAAAGTTGAGGCTCGATCCCTGGCGCTCAAGCTGCGCGAAGTAGCCGTTGAGATCGCGCCAGTCCTCCCGGTAGTGCCACTTCTTCATCGCGTCGGAGTCCGCCAGGACCAGCCGGTCGGTCAGCGGTGCCACCGAGCCGCCTTCCCCCGTCACCTCCGTCGTGATGCCCTGCGTGATCTTGGAGAGGACACGGTTGTCGATGAGCACGTTGAACTCGGATTGCCCCATCATGTCGATGAACCCGGGCGCGACCACCAGGCCGCTCACGTCCAGCGTCTCGCGAGCCCCGGCCGCGCCGAGGAATCCGACGGCCGCGATCCGGTCCCCGCGAACCCCGACGTCGCCGCGATATCTGGGATTGCCGCTGCCGTCGATGATCCAGCCGTTCTTGAGGATCAGATCGTACGGCCCATCGCTGCGGGCCGACCCGCCCCCGCCGCATGCACTGATCAGTGACAGGGACAGCAGATAGCCGATAGCCGATAGCCGATAGCTCATTTCCATGTCGCTCTCAGGGAATCGGGCCGGATCACCCGGCCCCGGATCATGACCAATGCGATGTTGCGGGTAGCGGCGATGTTCTCCGCGGGATTGCCGTTCAGGACGACGAGGTCCGCGACTTTGCCCTGGGCGATCATGCCGAGGGAATCCGCGTGCAGCAGCTGGGCGCCGCGGCGCGTGGCGGCGGTGATCGCCTCGAGGGGCGTCAGACCGGCAGCAACGAGCAGGGTCATTTCTTCGTGTAAAGAATATCCCGGAATCAGGAGCTGGTTTGCGGCGTCCGAGCCCGCGGCGATTGCACCGCCGGCGCGCTTGTACTCGCGCACGAACTGATCCTGCCGCTGCCGCGAGCGCCGGAATGCGGCAAAGTCGCCCGCGCGCCAACCGGTGCGCCGCAGCAGGCTCGGCACGCTCCGCACACTCTCCGCGTTGTTTGGCACGTCTTCCATCCCCGGACGCGCCAACAAGATCGGGTTGTCGAGCCGCGAGAGCATCTCGTGGACCACGAGCGTCGGCACGATGGTCACCTTGGTCTGCGCCAGCGCGCGCGCGGTCCGGGCGACCGCGCCCGAATCGAGGCCGGCCCAGCCCTTTTCCTCCGTCGTCCAGCCGGCGAGGAAACTGTTGTGCGCGACCGCGTAGCTCGGATCGCCGGTCGCCGCCTGCACGACGCCCGACATATGCTCGATCGACACGACGCCGGCACGTGCCGCGCTCAGGGCGTCGGTCCTGCCGAGATGCGCGGCGACGGGGAGGCGCAGCTTGTCGGCTTCATCAAGCAACGGTCGCAGCAGCGCCGGCGTGATCTTCGTGTAGACCTTGAGATAGTCCACGCCGGCGACGGCATGCTGGTCCACCGCGCGTCGCGCCTGATCGGCGGTCGCGACGCCGGTCGCGTTGGCGTACGTCGGCGGCACGCCATCGATCATCGCGCCGGCGGTGAACATCCGCGGGCCCGTGATCGACCCAAGGTTCATCGCGTTTCTCAGCGCCAACACCGTGTCGGTGCCGCCGTGCAGATCGCGCACGGTCGTGACGCCCCAGGCTATGTACCGGCCTGCGGCCCACCGTTCCACGTGCGCGTGCGCGTCGATCAATCCCGGGATGATGGTTTTGCCGACCACATTGATCCGCTCCGCGCCCTTCGGAATCGGGATCTCGTTGACACGGGTGACCGTCGCGATGTGACCGTTGCGGATGATGATCAGCGCGTCGGGCTTCGGTGCGCCGCCGGCGCCGTCGATCAACGCCGCGCCTTCGAGCGCGATGATGTGGTCTTTGGGGAATACGCGGTCGCAGCCTGCGGTGACCAGCAGGAACAGAATCGTCGTGCCGACGTGCCAACGTGCCGACGTGCGGTCTCTCACTTCGGATCAGCCGATGTATGATCGTGCAGGATCCGCCAGCGGTCGCCCTGTTTCTGGAGCACCAGCGTGAATGGTCCGCTCGCCACGACTGAATCCCCGCGCGTCAGTTTGAATCGTGCCGTCGCATACGCGAAGTCGGGTGTGAGCACGCGCACGTGCAGCTCGTCGAACGAGAGCGAGTCGCGTGACTTCCCGGGGGCGAAGTAGTTCTTCTGATAGCGATCGTACAGCGCCTGCCAGCCGTACTGCACGTGCCCGTTCGCCATATAGCTGGTGAGCGAGTCCTGGGCGTAGTCGCTCATGAACCCCGTGAGATCGCCCCGATTCCAGTCCGAGGCAGAGCGCTGCAACATCGCCGCGATTTCCTGCGGCGGATTGCCGAGCGGGATCTTCGGCGCCGAGCATGCGATCAGGACCGAAACGGAAACCACCCACCACGTACCACACACGGTTTTTTCTCCTTAACGTGTTCGCGGGAGCGTCTCGTGGAGACGCTCCCGCGGGATGGCGAAGCGAGTTGTCTAGCGGCGGCGTTTCTTCTTGGCGGCTTTCTTCTTTTTCGCCGGTTTCTTCTTCTTTGCCTTAGGCCGGGCCTTCTTGGCGGCTTTCTTTTTCTTCTTCGCCTTGGGCTTGGAAGACGGGCGCGACGACTCGTGCATCGGCATCGACGATGGCGTCGGCGCGGGCGTTGGCGCCGACGGGAACATCGGCTCCATGAACCCCGGTCCAGGCCAACTGCTCTCCGGTACGTCCGTCTGCTCAAGCATCGGATCATCTCCTATGCTGATGGTGCGGGGGCGTCGTGGGTGGCCTATAGCTTACCGCGGGATTCTGACCTCGCAAGTGATACCGACGACCGCCCTTTCGATCTCGCC
The DNA here is from genome assembly GCA_003220985.1 of Gemmatimonadota bacterium. Lineage (GTDB taxonomy): Bacteria > Gemmatimonadota > Gemmatimonadetes > Gemmatimonadales > GWC2-71-9 > 20CM-2-65-7. Next base: position 6,268 of record QHTY01000223.1, on the reverse strand, counting down.
AAATACCGCTCTTGGTGACAAGTTGGCTTGACAACGCCATTTAGCCGGACACACATTCGCCAGCCATGATGAGATGCGTACTTCTCGGCACATTGGGGCTGCTCCTGCCCACTGCACTGGTCGCGCAGAGTGTCGCCGAGGTGCAGGTCGCGCCCCCCTCGGTGACCATCCGCGCCGGTGAACGCACCGGTTTGCTCGCGACAGCGTTCGATCGCATCGGGAATGTCATCCCCCCGGTGCGCATCATCTGGTCGTCCAACAACGTCAACATCGCGAAGGTCGACAACAACGGCACCGTCACCGGCGTGGCCAACGGTGTGGCCATCATCGAGGCCCGCGTGGGCGCGCGCCGGGGGCAGGCCGCCATCCAGGTCACTGGTGGCGCGTCACCAGCCCCGCCCCCGGCGCCCCCTCCCGGTCCTCCAGCGCCCCCTCCGCCGCCGGGTCAAGACCTCTCCGGCCAGCCGTCCGGCAGCGGGCCCGCCGCCGCCCTCCGCCTCGAGCCCGGCGTCGTCTACCTGCTGCCATCGGAGAACACGCGCGTCTCGCCGCGGGCGCTGCGCGACGACGGCTCACCCGCCGCGCCCGTCGTGGTGACGTGGACATCGCTCCGACCGGACGTCGCGAGCGTCGACCAAAGCGGCAACGTCGTCGCCCTCGCGCCGGGCCAGGGTACGATCCAGGCGACCCACACCGGCGGCCTGACGGCGACCGCCCCGGTGGTGGTGCAGCAGGCGGAGTTCACCGTACGGGAGGGTTCCCCGCTGCTGCTCGCACCCGGGGAAGTCGACACGCTGCACGTCATTGTTGCAACGCAGAACAACCGGACGGTCAACCCCCTCGTGCTCCAATGGGCGTCGAGTGATCAGAGTGTCGTCCGCGCGAGTCTGGCGGGCGTAGTCACCGCGGTTGGGCCGGGCAAGGCGATTCTAACGGTATCCGGTCTGCTCCAGAGCAAGAGTATCGATGTCTCCGTGCACCAAGTAGTTACTAAGCTCTCGGTGCGGCCGAAGCTCTCGGACGAAGTCCAGGTGCCACTGACCGGTTCCACGAAATTCGAAGCCCAGGCGCTCACGTCCGAGAACGCACTTGTTCCAGAGGCTCGGCTGCGCTGGACCGTGACGGATCCGGGTATCGCCAGCTTCGACCCCCAAACGGGTCTGCTGACCGGCCGGGCGGTCGGGAAGACGCAACTGATGGTTCGGGGTCCAGGCTCGGGGCTGTCGGTCGCGTGGAACATCAGTGTGATCGCGGGCTTTCCGCGCTTTGTGCAGCCGCGGGTCGGCATCGGCATTAATCAGCGCCGCACGCTTCGGGCGAATTACGCTGACGAGCAGGGAAACGTCCTGGCGCCCGCGACGAATCTCACGTGGAGCAGCGATAGTCCGCAGATCGCCAGCGTCGGTGAGGACGGCACGGTAACCGGCGCCGCGTATGGCCATGCGAAGGTGACGGCCACGGCGCCCGGTGGAAGGACCGCGACGGCGGATGTGTATGTCGTGGGTGAGATCGTCGTCGCCAGCTCGCGCGCCGCGCCGAGTACTCCCGGCAAGTTCCAGCTCTACGCTGTCGAGCGCTCGAACCTCGCGCAGCTCACGAAGTTAACCCCCGCCACCGATACCGCCTCGGCCAGCGATCCCGCGTTCTCGTCGGATGGATCGCGTATCGCCTTTGTCTCCTCGCGCGACGGGAACGCCGAGATCTACGTGATGAATGCGGACGGGACGGGGACCACGCGCGTCACGAATGATCCGCAGCCCGACGGCCGGCCGTCGCTTATGCCGGACGGTCAGTCGCTCGTGTTCCACTCATCCCGCACCGCCGGGAAGCAGCAGATCTGGGCCGTCAACGTGGACGGCACCGGCCTGACGCAGCTCACGCGTGACTCGGTCAACTCCTCGCCGGCGATGTCGCCGGACGGCCAGACGATCGCCTACGTCTCCACGCGGAACAAGGACGGCGATATCTGGCTGATGAACCGCGACGGCACCAACCAGCGTCAATTCACGCGGTCGCCGCAACAACGTGAGTCGGAGCCCCGGTTTCTGCGTGACGGCTCGCTCGCCTACCTGGTAGAGCGGCGTGAGGGCAATCGCACGGTCCAGCAGGTTATCCGAGCCGATCTCGCGACCGGCGCGACCACCGCGCTCACCGGCACCGACCTCGCGATCGCGTCGTTCGCCGTCTCACCGTCCGGCGATCTCCTGGCCCTGGTCGTGAACGCGGAGCCGCAGAATCGCCGCAATCCCGTGTACCGCGTATACGTTCAGCCGGTCGGCTCGGCGACCCCCGTCCCGCTGCCGACGATCGGCCTGGAGCAGATGATCACGCCGGCGTTCCGGCCGTAATAGGAATTGGGAGTCAGGAGTCGGGAGTTAGGGAGCTGAATGCGTGCCTGCGTGCTCACCGCCGCCGGCGGTATCGACAAGCTCCAAATCACCGAGGTTCCAGACGCGCCCGCTCCCAAGGCGGGTGAGGTACGCGTCGCGATTCGCGCGGCGGCGTTGAATCATCTCGATCTGTTCGTAGCGGAAGGCCTGCCCGGAGCAGGCAGAGAATTCCCGCACATCGTGGCTGCGGACGGGGCGGGCGTCGTAGAGACCGTCGGCCCCGGTGTCACCAACGTGCAACCCGCCGATCGCGTGCTCATCAATCCGGGGATCTCCGATTACACGTGCGAATTCTGCCGCGCGGGCGAGCATTCGCTCTGCGTGAACTATCGGCTCCTGGGCGAACACCTCCCGGGGACAATGGCCGAGCTGGTGACGGTACCGGCGCAAAACGTGGTGCGCGGGCCCAACCTGTCCCCGGCGCTCACCTGGGCGGAGGCGGCGGCGTTCTCGCTCGTGACGCTGACCGCCTGGCGGATGCTCGTGACCCGGGCGCACCTCAAGGCCGGGGAGATGGGGAATCGGCGGGGGCGTGTCCCTGACCGCGATGCGCATCGCCAAGCTCGTCGGCGCGCGGGTCATCGTGACCTCCTCGGACGACGCCAAACTTGCCGCGGCGAAGCAGCTCGGCGCCGATGTGACCCTCAACCACCGCACGCAACAGGTGGCCGCAGAGGTGCGTGCCCTGACCAACAAGCGCGGCGTGGATGTGGTGGTCGAGAACGTCGGAGCCGCGACGTGGGACGACTCGCTCCGCTGTCTCCGGCGCGGCGGCCGACTGGTGACCTGTGGCGCGACATCCGGGCCGCAGGTGCATCTCGATCTGCGGCGATTGTTCTGGCATCACTGGAGCATCCTGGGTTCAACGATGGGGAATGCGGCGGAGTACGCGGAGGTCGTGCGCCGACTGGGCCAGGGCGAGCTGCGGCCAGTTGTCGATCGCGTGTATCCTCTGGGGCAGGCGCGAGATGCATTTGAGCGGCTGGCCAAGGGCGAGCAGTTGGGCAAGATCGTCGTGGAGTTGCCTTCCGAAGTCTAAGTAGTTAATTTTGCACATCTTAGCCCATTTCGGGCATCACCTGACACCCGACACCTGACACCAGAAACCGCCTCTTCATGACCGGTCCTAACGTCCGCGAACGTATTCTCCCGCGCCTCATCGAAGACGAGCTGAAGGAATCGTTCCTCGACTACTCGATGAGCGTCATCGTGCAGCGCGCGCTGCCCGATGTCCGCGACGGGTTGAAGCCCGTCCACCGCCGCATCCTCTACGCCATGCACGAGCTCGGCCTGGTGCCGGGCCGGCCCTATAAGAAAGCGGCGACCGTCGTCGGCGACGTCCTCGGCAAATACCATCCCCACGGCGACATCGCGGTCTACGACTCGCTCGTCCGGATGGTGCAGGACTTCTCGTTGCGCTACCCGCTCATCGATGGCCAGGGGAATTTCGGTTCGGTCGATGGCGACTCCGCGGCCGCCTACCGGTACACCGAAGCCCGGCTCACCCGCGTCGCGATGACGATGCTGGAGGACATCGACAAGAACACCGTCGCGTTCGTCCCCAACTTCGACGACCGGTTGCAGGAGCCCACCGTCCTGCCGGGACGGCTGCCGAATCTGATCGTGAACGGGTCGGCGGGCATCGCGGTCGGGATGGCGACGAACATTCCGCCGCACAATCTCGGCGAGGAGGCGGTCGTCCACCTCGTCGATCATCCCACCGCGACGATCAGGGACATCCGGAAGTTTGTCAAAGGTCCCGATTTCCCGACCGGCGCGATCATCTACGGCCGGGAGGGCATCAAGGAGTGCTACGAGAAGGGCCGCGGCCGCATCGTCATTCGCGCGCGCGCGATCGCCGAAGAAAAGGAGTCGACCGGCAAGCAGCAGATCGTGGTCACGGAGTTTCCGTATCAGGTCAGCCCCGAACGGGTGCATGAGCAGATTCGCGACCTGGTGCTCGCGAAGAAGCTCGAGGGGATCAGCGACGTTCGCAACGAGTCCGACAAGGAAGGGATTCGGCTCGTCATCGAGCTGAAGCGCGACGTCATCCCCATGGTCGTGCTCAATCAGCTCTACAAGCACACGCAGATGCAGCAGACGTTCGGCGCCATCATGCTGGCGCTGGTGGACGGCACGCCGCGCGAGCTGACACTGCTCGAGCTGTTGCAGTACTTCATCGAGCACCGCCACAACGTCATCACCCTGCGCACCCAGTTCGAGCTGCAGCGTGCGCAGGACCGCGAGCATATCCTCGAGGGCTTGAAGATCGCCGTCGACAACATCGACGAAGTGATCAAGCTCATCAAGAAATCGAAGGACACGCCGTCGGCGGATGCCGCGCTGCGCAAACGCTTCAAGCTGTCCGAGAAGCAATCAGCCGAGATCCTCAACATGCGGCTGGCGCGGCTCACCGCCCTCGAGATTACGAAGCTCGAGGAAGAGCTGAAGGACGTCCGCAAGTTCATCAAGGAGTGCAAGGAAATCCTCGCGTCCAAGCCGCGGCGCATGAAGATCCTGAAGGAAGAGCTGACCGAGCTGGCCCACGGTTTTGGCGACGACCGGCGTACCGAGATTGTCGCCGACCAGGGAGAATTCTCGATCGAGGACCTGATTGCCGAAGAGGACATGGTGATCACGGTCTCGCACGCGGGCTATATCAAGCGACTTCCCGTCTCCGCGTACCGGCGGCAGCGGCGTGGCGGCAAGGGCGTCATCGCCGCGCATCAGAAGGAAGACGACTGGGTCGAGCATCTCTTCATCGCGTCGACGCACGACTACGTCATGTTCTTCACCGAACAGGGCCAGTGCTACTGGCTCAAGGTGCACGAGATCGGGCAGGCGGCGCGATCCGCCCGCGGCAAGCCGATTCTCAGCTGCGTCGCGATGAAGCCCGACGAGCGGCTCGCGGCGTTGGTCCCGGTCCGCGAGTTCTCCGAGGATCAGTTCCTGCTCTTCGCCACGAAGGCCGGCGTCGTCAAGAAGACCGTGCTCTCGGAATTCGGCAACCCGCGCTCGGTGGGGATCCGCGCGATCAACATCGAGAAGGGCGACGAGCTCATCGACGTCCAGGTCACGGACGGCAAGAACGACATCGTACTGGCGACCGCGCACGGCATGAGCATCCGTTTCCACGAGAAGGACGTGCGCGACATGGGACGCACGGCAACCGGCGTGAAGGGCATCGAGCTCGACAAGAAGGACCACGTCATCGACATGGTTGTCGTGCGCCGCAAGTCGACGCTGCTCACGGTGACCGAGAAGGGCATGGGGAAGCGGTCCGAGCTCGACGAATACCGCGTCCAGCACCGCGGCGGCCGCGGCATCATCACCCTGAAGCGGAGCGACAAGACGGGCGTCATCGTCGCGCTGAAAGAGGTCCTGCCCGACGATGAGCTGATGATGATTACCAAGAAGGGAATCA
>QHTY01000223.1:0-244 GCA_003220985.1 Gemmatimonadota bacterium | reverse complement strand
GGCGAAGGCGAAGGCGAAGAAGTAAGCGTGGTCACTTCCCAAGACATTCAGGAAGCCGCAGCGGGGCTGCGGGGCGTTGCGCGCCGCACCCCACTGGTCTACGTGGAGGAGCTCGGCGCCCACCTCAAGCTCGAGAACGAGCAGCCGATCGGGGCCTTCAAGATTCGCGGCGCCTACAACGCCATCCGCAAGCTTCCCGACGCGGCGCGCCGGCGTGGGGTGATCACCTACTCCTCCGGGAATC
>QHTY01000329.1:1602-2824 GCA_003220985.1 Gemmatimonadota bacterium | reverse complement strand
GCAACGATCAGGACTTCGCGGCGGCGTACCACGCGTTCCAGGTCTCTTGCGCGGCGCCCCCGCCGATGGTGAGCTGCTGCTGATGGCGCACGAGCGGCATGCGCAGCAGCAGGGGCTCGAGACTGAGTTTCTCGAGCCAACGCTCCTCGCCCAGGATCGCGGACTTGAGGCCCAGCTCCGCGAAACGGCGCGACTCGCGGTCGATGAGCGCAGCGATGCCGAACTGCTGCGCAAACCGCCGCAGCTCGCCCACCGATGCGGCTTTCTCCTTCAAGTCGACGAAATGCACCTTGATGCGCCGCTCCGCGAAAAACCGCAGCGCGGCGCGTGTGTCGGCGCTCTTGCGGATACCGAAAACTTGCACTTCCACGCGCCTAATATATTCCCCGCCACCATGAGCCCTAGATCCAAGATCATCGCGGCCGCGGTCCTGTTTTCGACGGGCGGCGCCGCCATCAAGTGGTGCGGCTTCGGCGCCTGGCAACTCGCCGCCTGCCGCGCGTCGATTGCCATGCTGACGATTCTGATTCTCCTTCCCGAGGCGCGACGCGGCTGGAGCTGGCGCACCGCCGTCGTCGGCGTCGCGCATGCGGCAACCACCTTGCTCTACGTGCAGGCGAACAAGCACACGACTGCGGCCAGCGCCATCTTCCTGCAGTCCACCAGTCCACTGTTCATCCTGCTGCTCGCGCCGTGGCTCTTGGGTGAGCACGCCACCCGCCGCGACATCGCGCAGATGGCGGTCATGGGTGCCGGGATGGCGTTGTTTCTCCTCGGGATCGATCGGCCGTCGGCAACCGCGCCGAATCCGGCGCTCGGGAACGCGCTCGCCGCGGTTTGTGCGGTGACGTGGGCGTTCACCGTCATGGGGTATCGCTGGCTCGCGGGACGGGGCCTGTCTGTGGCCGCTGCGGCCGTGTCAGGGAACGCGGCAGCGGCGACGCTCTCGTTCGTGATGGCGCAACCCCTGGCGGCGGGACGGCCGGCGGATTGGGCGGTGGTCGTGTTTCTCGGCGTCTGCCAGCTCGGTATCCCTTACCTCTTTCTCGCACGCGCCGTCCCGCAGGTGCGCGCGCTCGAGGTGGGGCTCTTCCTTCTTATCGAGCCGGTGTTGAATCCGATCTGGACCTGGCTGGTGCACGGGGAAACGCCGTGTCCGACGACCATCGCGGCTGGCGTTCTGATTCTGGGAACGACCGCGGGTCGCATGATCCTCGCTGTG
>QHTY01000329.1:0-1570 GCA_003220985.1 Gemmatimonadota bacterium | reverse complement strand
ACGGGCCCGCCTCGCGGCGAGCCCGTCTCATGACCAAACGTACAGGCACGGCATTAGGGAAGCGCACTCACGGCGCGGCCCGCGTTGAGACGGCCGTGGCCATAGAACGGATCGGTCCCAGGTGCGCCCAGGTCGTCGCTCGAATTCTGCAGCCTCGCGCGAATCTGCGAGGGGTTGCCGGGTCCCATCATTGCCACCAGGGCCGCGGCGACACCCGCCACATGCGGCGCCGAGAAGCTCGTACCGGCGCCACTCAACCGGAATAGTCCCGCGTTCTCGGGGCAGAGGGGTCCGTCAATGACGGGCGGCGGCAGCGGGGCCCCGGGTGTCGGCGGCGGGGGCTGATGCCAGACCAGCGCGGTCTGCGAGCATGGTCCGGACACTAACACATTGAGGGATGTGATTCCGCCGCCGGGCGCCGCCAGGCTGATGGCGGAGCGGCCGTAGTTGGTGTAAGGCGTTACCGCGTCCGGATTCGTGAAGGGACCGACGGGCGTTGGAGCCGCCGTCGGACCGGTTGCCGACACGCAGACGACATGCGGCGAATTGCAGTAGAGAGAGTAAATGTTCCCGTTGCGATCGAGGTCGGCCGCTTCGTTGCCGGCGGCGACGACGATCAGCGTGCCCCGCCGATTCGCGTAGTTCAAGACGCGGCTGAAAATGGACACGAGTCCTGGGGCCGCGCTCTTCGGGAAGGCACCGCCGAGGCTCATGTTGATCACGTCTGCGCCGTGATCAGCGGCGTACAGGATGCCGTTCAGGGTCGCCAGGGTGGAGCACGTGTTGAAGACCGTACACACCTTGATCCCGAACAGGGTGGTTCGCGTTGTAACTCCGGCAAAGTAATTGGAATTACTCGCCACGATGGACGACACTATCGTCCCGTGCCCGTTCAGATCCGTGATCGGATTGAGATTGAGCGCACCGAACCATGTATGCAGCCGCGCGTCCTCATCGGGTCGCATCGAAATCGAGCGAGCCAGATCCACGCGGCCGTTCAGATCGGGCCAGCGATAATCGATTCCCGTATCGAGGATCGCTACTGACACGTTTGGAGATCCGAGCGCGCCGCCGGCCCACGCGGCATCCGCTCGGATCGCCCGCATGTTCCACTGCCGCGCGAACAACAACGCCGTCTGGGGGGACTCGGCACTCTGCGTCCCGAGATCGGACGCATCCAGCGCCTCCGCCTGGCTCGGCGATTCAAGTGCGAATTCGATGTCGGCTTCGACCGAGCCAACGCCGTCTGCTTTGGCGAGCCGTCCGGCTGCTTCGGACGTGATACCGGACACGACCGCGAACCCGAGCTGCTCGTGCAAGCCTTCGAGGTGGCCGCCATTTGTGCTCAGCTCGGTAGCGATCGCCGCGGCGGCGCTGCGACCAGGGTTAAAGACGATGAGATAGCGTCCTCCCGGTTCTGCCGTGGCTGTGGCGGCAATCTGCAGCGAGGGGCCAGTCGAAACGGTGGCGGCGCTGATGTTAGTGTCGTGTGGAGTGACCGGCGCGTCATAGACGCATGCCGCGGCGACGATCGCGCCGGCGATCGTGGCCGTTCGGATGGCAAGTCTCA
>QHTY01000045.1 GCA_003220985.1 Gemmatimonadota bacterium | reverse complement strand
ATCCCGTCGCCACCGGACTCACGGCGACGGTGCGCATCCACAGCGCCCTACGCCGCGTTGAATCGGAAAACGTCACCGCGCGGTTGGGGGGACGCGATCCGCGACTCGCGTCACAAGCCGTCCTGCTGACCGCACATTGGGATCACAAGGGCATCGGCCCCGCGATACGCGGGGATTCGATTTACAACGGCGCAGAAGACAACGCATCGGGCGTGGCCGCGTTACTCGGTGCGGCGAAAGCGCTGACCGAGCTGCCGCGGCCCGCGCGCTCGATTCTGTTCGTTGCGACGACCGCCGAGGAGAGTGGTCTGCTCGGCAGCGAAGCCTACGTGCAGCATCCGCTGGTGCCGCTCGCGCAAACCGCCGCGGTGTTGAATCTCGACGTGACGAACGTGCGCGGGGCGACGCGCGACATTGGGGCGCGAGGGTGGGATCGTTCCACGCTGGGACCCGTCTTCGAAGCGGCGGCGCGTGTCGAGTCGTTGAAAGTGAAATCGGAACCGGACGTGCGTGGCTCGTTCTTCCGGTCCGATCATTTTCCCTTCGCTCGCGCAGGCGTGCCGGCGCTGTCGATCTATGCGGGAGACGACTTCGCGGGACGAGCGAAAGGGTGGGGTGAGGAGCAGGAGAGCATTTATAACCAACAGCGCTATCACCAACCCAGCGACGAATACCAAACGACGTTCCGATATGCGGGCATGGCTCAGGAAGTGCGCGTGACGGTGCGAACGGCGCGCGCCATCGCGGACGCTCCGACGTTGCCGCATTGGCTTCCGACGTCCGAGTTCCAGCGGCCGCAGCCGTAGGGGGGTGCAGCAGGTTGCACGTTGGCAGGATTTTCGGAACATCTTGGAGCAGAATGGGTTAGTCTGCGGCGATTGCCTATTGGCGGAGTGGCGGGTAAGTTTGCGCCCGTTTTTGACCCCGCGGCACCAGGTGTTCCGACCTCCTACCATTGGAGCGGCGGTTGGAGATTCCCTCCACGCACACCGTGCCTCTGTCTTGGTTGTACGAGGCAGCCAGTCTTCCAATTCAGTATCGCACGCTCACAGAAGTCGTCCCCGAACCGGCTCGTGACCCCGAGCAGGTAGCCGCGCTCCGCGAGCAGATCCTCCACTACAAGGAGGCGCTCGCAATCGTTCGCAAGCAAAAAGACACCGGGCTGTGGGGGGCGAACCTGTTGGCACCCGCGCCGTCCAAAGCGATGGGATGGAAGGAAGTCGGCACCATCACGCAGTACCGTCGCTTGCTCGAGCTGGGCTGGCCACCTGACGCGCGCGTATTCCGATTCGCCGACCGCTTCCTATTTCGGCTGCTGTCGCGTGATGATGATCAGACGCTGCTGGTCGAGTTTCAGCGCGCCGCCAAGAGCGATGCAGGGCTGGGCGCCTGGGCGAGGAGTATGGGGGCGCAGGCGGCGGGAGCGGCTCTCGCGCGCGGCGCGCACCAGGATGATCCACGGTTGCGCGGCGCCGCGCATCGGATCGCAAGCGATATCTCGATGTATCTGCGCAGTGAGCTGGCGCAGAAGCCTTTCAAGAAGGCGCAGGGCAAGACGGTGCTCGATCCGCTCACCTATCCGCCGACCGTTTTTTCGATCGAGATGCTCGCCTTCATGCCCGCCGTGCAGCGGGAGCGGGCCGGTTTCCTCGAGCGCCTGGCGTCGTACTTTTCGGTGCCGACGTCGCGTCGCGCATTCTTCATTCTGGCTGGCAAGAAGGTCTTCCGGCCGCTGTTCGAACTTCTGGGTGATCCGCTGCACGCCGACGCCCAGGGCCGTGTGGGCGATGTCGCGTTCGCGGTCTATTGGCTCGAGCTGCTGACGCGTCTGGGGATTGTCCGCCAAGTCCCCAGTGCGTCACGCGTGCTGGCCAGGCTGTACAGCGAATGCGATGATCGCGGGATCTGGAGTCCGGCGGGCCTTCGCGTCATGCCGAAGTCGACCAACGCGGTGATCTCCCACTACTTCCCGCTCGAGGGGCCGGGGAGGAGTCCCGCGCAGCGGCAAACCGATGTCACCTTCCGGCTGGCGTTGATCGCACGGATTCTGGGGATTCCGCTCAACGTCGTTTGATGGTGGTCTGGTGAGTCAAACGAATAAGTAGTAGTATTTGCTACTACAGTGAGGCCAGATCTCACGCCGTTCGGCTTTACGCCCACCGAGTCGCTGGTCTACGCGACGCTCTTACGCCTCGGTCCCTCGACCGGCTATGCGGTGGCCCGCGGGGCTCGGTTAGCCCGCGCGAATGCGTATAGCGCCCTCGAGGGATTGGTCTCACGCGGAGCCGCCACCCGCACACCGCCACCCGAGCGGCCGGCCCGCTATCGGCCGGCAGACCCGCAGTCCCTGCTCGCTCACCTCGCAACGCTGCAGGGGGAGGCGCTGGACCGTTTGGGTCAACAGCTGCGCGACGTCTCACGGCCGGGCGAGCCCGTGGTCCGGCAAGTGGCGGGCAGCCGCGCGGTGGCGAACCTGGTGATGCAGCTGGTCGCACGCGCGGAGCGGAGTGTAGAAGGGATCATGGCGCTCGAGCTGTGGCGGCCCACCTTGCCCGCCTGGAGACGCGCGAGTGAGCGCGCGCAGGTGACGGTACGCATGCGCGGCGGGATGCCCGCGGACGCTCCGTCCTGGCTCGAGCCCGCAGCCGCCGATTCGCCTGCTGTCACAATGCTCATGATCGATGAGACCCACGTCGTAATCACGTCGGGCGATGGCGACGCGGTCACGGGACTCTGGACCTCACATCCGCTCATTCTGTTGCTGGCTCGCCGAGCGCTCCCAACCGTTGCGTGAGTGTGCGACCTTGGGTCCTCACGATCGTCGTAATCGCGTCCGCCTGTCGCGCGGCCGCGATTCCCGAAACGCGCCGCTATCCGGCCGGGACGGCCTTCCGCGCTGAGTACCGAACTGTCGATGGAACGCGACTGCGGCTGATCGACACCGGGACCGGCACTCCCGTCGTGCTCATTCATGGGATCGGCGCGTCGATGTATGCCTGGCGATATCAGCTCCCAGCCCTTGTCGCCGCGGGGTATCGCGTCGTCGCGTTCGACAACCGCGGTTTCGGATTCTCCGATAAGCCGGCACATGGGTATCACAACGCCGATTACACACGCCTCGTCGTCGCCCTGCTCGACTCACTGGGCATCTCGAGTGCGGTCTTGGTTGGCCATTCGATGGGCGGCGCCATCGTCGCCGAGGTCGCGCTCGCTCACCCCGACAGAGTGCGCGGCCTCGTGTTGGTCGACGCCGCCGGCTACGGGATCAACTTCCCTGGCGTGCTCAAGCTCGCGCGCTGGCCGTTCGTGGGCGCGCTCGTCACCACGTTTCGTGGCCGATGGGCAACAGGTCGCATTCTCCGCTCCTCGTTCGCGGATCCCAGTAAGGTCACCGCAGCCGACGTCGACCAGTACTACGCGCCGGCCCCATTGCCCGAGTTCGGGCGCGCCTTGCGAGGTGTGCTCCGAGAGTTCAGGTTCGACACCCTTGGCGGACGTCTCGCGAGCGTGCAGACGCCGACGCTCATCCTGTGGGGCGACGCCGATCGATTGATCTCGATTCGTGAGGGCACGCGCTTCGCGCGCGAGCTGCCGCGCAGCGAACTGGTCGTGCTGCAGCGCACGGGGCACAACGCCCCTGAGGAAGCGCACGATCAGGTGAATCATGTGTTGTTGGATTTTCTGAAAGAAGGCTTGTCCCGCATTCCGGAGAACGTCGCATGGTACACGCCGTCATCGCGATTCTCGCGCTCCAGCAGCCCGTAGACTCCGCCTACACCGTCAAGATTCGCGAGCTGACCACCGAGCCGCGGTTCAATACCGAGCTCACCGATCATCTGCCCGCCGACCCCCGAGTGCCCACGCCGCTCAAGGTGCTCGGCTATGTCCCGGGGACGGTCGGGCACCTCTCCTATGTCGCCGACATCACACGCTACTTCCGGGCGCTCGACGACGCGTCGCCGCGCGTGAAGGTGTTCGATCTCGGCAAGAGCGACGAGGGCCGCCCGATGATCGTGGCGGCGATCGCCGATTCAGCGACGATCGCCCAGCTCGATCATTATCGCGCCATCACGGCGGCCCTCGCCGACCCGCGGCGTCTCACCGCCGACACGGCGCTGCGGCTGATCGCGGCGGGCAAGCCGATCTATTACCTGACCGGTTCGATCCATTCACCCGAAGCCGGATCGCCAGAGATGCTCATGGAACTGGCGTACCGGCTGGCGGTCGAAGAGACGCCATTCATCAGGCAGATTCGCGACAGCGTCATAACACTCATCACGCCAGTGACGGAAGTCGATGGGCGCGACCGCATGGTCGACACCTATCGCTACCGCAAGGCGAACAAGAACATCGGGCCTGGTTTGATCTACTGGGGGAAGTACACGGCGCACGATAACAACCGGGACGGCATCGTGATGTCGCAGGTGCTGACCCGGACCATGATGCAGGCGTTCTTCGCGTGGCATCCCACCGTGCTGCACGACCTGCACGAGTCGGTGCCGTTCCTCTATACGTCGACGGGCACGGGACCGTACAACCGCGAGTTGGATCCCATCGTGATCAGCGAGTGGAACGAGCTCGCCTTCCAGGAAATCACGGCGCTCACGAGTCGGGGTTTGCCCGGCGTCTGGACGCATGATTTCTATGACGGGTGGACGCCGAACTACATGTTCTGGGTCGCGAACGGCCACAACTCGATCGGGCGCTTCTACGAGACGTACACGTCGCGCGGAGCCGACTGCCATACGGTAAAGCTTCCGGACCGTCAGACGTCGGTCGAATGGTTCCGGCCTAATCCCCCGCTGAACGGCGTGCGGTGGTGTATCCGCAACAACATCAATTACCAGCAATCCGCCCTGCTCATCGCGCTGAACTACATGGCGCGCACTGGGCATCGGTATCTGGACCAGTTCTATCGCAAAGGAGTGCGCGCGATCGAGCATGGCCGCGCGAAGGAGGGGCCGAACGCGTTTCAGATTCCGGCGAACCAAGCGCGGCCGGTCGAGGCGGCGAATCTCGTCAACCTGCTCCGGTTCCATGGCATCGAGGTACGGCGCGCGGACCAGCCTTTCACGGCTGGTGGGATCGACATCGCGGCGGGTGACTACATCGTTCCGCTCGACCAACCCTACGGCCCGCTCGCGAAGAGCTACTTCAGTAAGCAGGACTACGGCGCGAACGACCCGCCGCCGTATGACGACACCGGCTGGACGCTGCAATACGTGCGCAATGTCGCATTGCGTCCGATCACCGATACCACGGTACTCCACGCACCCGCGACGCTCATGACGGCCGACGCGCGGGTACGAGGCCATGTGACGGGTAGTAGCGGTGCCGCGGCGTATCTAATCGCCCCGACGACCGAGAGCGGGTTGATCCAGTTCCGGTTCGCGCTCCGTGACGTCCGCATGTGGGCGAGCGAAGACACGTTCACGACTGGCCG
>QHTY01000044.1:7028-12907 GCA_003220985.1 Gemmatimonadota bacterium | reverse complement strand
GCCCCTACCGGCGCCGACATTCATGGGATACCGCCGCCCCGGCGGCCGCGTCGGTACGCGCAACGAGGTGTGGATCCTCAACACGGTCGGCTGTGTGAACCACGCGGCGGAGCGGATCGCGCGCGACGGCGCCGCGCGGTTCCAGGGACGCATTGACGGCGTCTACAGCTTCTCGCACCCCTACGGATGCGGCCAGCTGGGCGACGACCTCCGCAACACCCAGCGGGCCCTCGCCGGCCTGCTGCGCCATCCCAACGCGGGCGGCGTCCTGGTCCTCGGCCTCGGCTGCGAGAACAACCAGATGGACGCGCTCCTCGAGCTCGCGGGCACCGTCGACAAGGGCCGCCTCCGGTTTTTCAATTCGCAGGACGTCACCGACGAGGTGGACGCGGGGCTGGAGGCCCTGGGGCAGCTCGTTGCCGCAATGACGGGCGACCGCCGCGAGGAGTGCCCCGCGTCCGATCTCATCCTCGGCCACAAATGCGGCGGCTCAGACGGGTTGAGCGGCATCACGGCGAACCCGCTCGTCGGGCGCATCGCCGACCGCGTGACAGCGCTGGGCGGCGGGGTGATCCTCACCGAAGTGCCCGAGATGTTCGGTGCCGAGCGGCTGCTGATGAACCGGGCGGTCGACGAGACCGTGTTTCGGCAGATCGTCACCCTGATCAACGATTTCAAGGCTTACTTCATCCGCCACGGGCAGCCGATCTACGAGAACCCGTCGCCGGGCAACGTCGCGGGGGGCCTGACCACGCTCGAGGAGAAATCGCTGGGCGCGATCCAGAAAGGCGGCCAAGCCACCGTGACGCAGGTGCTGCGGTACGGCGCGCCCGCGGCGACGGGAGCGGGAGGTCTGGCGCTGCTCGAATCGCCAGGGAACGACGGCGTGTCGTCCACGGCCCTGGTCGCGAGCGGCGCGACGGTGCTCCTCTTCACGACGGGCCGCGGCACCCCGCTCGGGTTCCCCGTGCCCACGCTCAAGATCTCGTCCAACACCGCGATTGCCGAGAAGAAGCCGCATTGGATCGACCTCAACGCGGGAGCGTTCCTCGACGGTACCGCGACGATGGACCAACTCGCGGACGACCTGTTCGCGCTGATCCTCGACGTAGCGTCGGGACGAGCGCTCGCGAACAACGAGAAGCACGGGTACCGCGAGATCGCGATCTGGAAAGAAGGCGTCACACTGTGACGTCCACGGCCGCCCCCCCAACGCCCCGCCTCGGCTACCGCTGGACGATTTGCGCGCTGCTGTTTGCTGTCACCACGATCAACTACATGGATCGGCAGGTTCTGAGCATCCTCGCGCCCACGTTGCAGCGCGAGCTGACCTGGTCGGAGTCGCAGTACGCCGCCGTGGTCTATTCGTTCACCCTCGTATACGCCTTCGGCTTCCTGATCGCGGGACGCTGGCTGGACCGCGTGGGCGTGCGGCGCGGCTTCGCGACGGCGGTGATCCTCTGGAGCGTCGCCGCGATGAGCACGGCGTTCGCCCGCACCACCGCCGCCTTCGCGGCCGCGCGGGGGATGCTCGGATTGGGCGAGTCCGCCAACTTTCCCGGTTCGATCAAGAGCGTGGGGGAGTGGTTCCCGAAGGACGAACGCGCGCTCGCCACGGGTATTTTCAACGCCGGCACGAACACGGGCGCGATCGTCACGCCCCTCGTCGTTCCCTGGATCGCGCTGACGTGGGGCTGGCGCTGGGCGTTCGTCGCCGTCGGGGCGCTCGGCTTCCTGTGGCTGCTGCTGTGGCTCGCCCTGTACCGCAGTCCGCCCGCGGACACACACCCGGCCGAACCCGATGGAGCCCGCGTCCCGTGGATCCGCCTCCTCGGCGTGCGGCAAACGTGGGCGATCGTGGTCGGCAAGCTGATGGCGGACCCCATCTGGTGGTTCTACTTGTATTGGCTGCCCAAGTTTCTGGACGCCAAGTACGGCATCAAGCTGGCGCAGGTCGCACTGCCGCTCATCGTCGTCTACCTCGTCGCCGACGTCGGCTCGATCGCGGGAGGCTGGCTCTCGAGCGGCCTCATGAAGCGCGGGTGGACGGCGAACCGCGCCCGCAAGACGGCGATGCTGCTCATGGCGCTGGTGATCGTGCCGACGGCGTTCGCGCCGCACGCGAGCAGCATGTGGACGGCCGTGCTGATCGTCAGCGTGGCGGCCGCGGCGCACCAGGGATGGTCGGCCAACGTCTATACGCTGGCGAGCGACATGTTCCCGCCTTCGGCGGTGGCCTCAATCTCCGGGATCGGCGGGTTCGCGGGCGCGATGGGCGGCGTGCTGTTCCAGTGGCTGACCGGGCACATTCTCGACGCGACGGGGAGCAACTATGCGTCGATATTCGCGGTGTGCGGATTCGCGTACGTCACCGCCTGGACCCTCATTCACATTCTCGCACCGCGGCTCGAGCCGGCTCGGTTCAAGGACCTATGAGCCGCCGTTGAGCCGCGCTCCAGCGCCGAGGTGGAGCCCCCAGTTGCCGTGGTAAAAGGTGAAGGGACTATCCGACGACGGGTGGAACATGACATCGAGGTCGGTCCCGAGGCGCACCCACACGCGGCTGCTAAGCTGATAGCGCACACCGATGAGCCCCGAGAAACCTCCGTCAGTCGCGTCCAGTGACCCGCGGTATGCATTGTGGACGTATCCGGCGCCCAGCAGGCCCTCGACGCGACCGGGGCGTCCGAGGCCCACGACGAGACGGGCATGCAGCGGGGTGTAGGTGGCGGAGCCAGCGCTGCGATCGCTGGAGGTGCGCGACATATCGAGCTCGAACGCGAGCCGGGGCCGCACGTACACGGCCAGGCGCCCGCCAGCGCCCACGGTATTGCTCATCCCCAGGTTGTTGTCGAAATCCGTAAACCGCGCGAGCGCACCGATCTCGACAGCGCCGGGTCGCTGGGCCGACGCG
This sequence comes from Gemmatimonadota bacterium, assembly GCA_003220985.1. GTDB lineage: Bacteria > Gemmatimonadota > Gemmatimonadetes > Gemmatimonadales > GWC2-71-9 > 20CM-2-65-7. The sequence continues at coordinate 9,993 of QHTY01000044.1, read as the reverse complement.
GGCGCCGCGAGCAGGAGCGCCACCGCCGATACCGCCATGCACCGAGCCATGCCGGCCGTCATGGTGATCTCTCCCCTCGTCCGCGTTTGGTAGTAATGACGATCACGCCATTCGCGCCGCGCGATCCGTACACGCTCGTGTCCGCCGCGTCCTTCAGCACTTCGATCCGCGCAACGTCGCCGGGCGAGAGATCCGCCAGCATGCTGCTCATGGATTCGTTCGGAATGGGGATACCGTCGATCACGACGAGGGGATTGTCGTCCGTCGGATTCCCCCGGATGCTGCGTTGCCCACGGATACGGAGCCGATAATTTCCGTCCGGCAACCGGGTCACTTCGACACCCGGCACGCCGCGCAGCATCTCTTCGACCCGCGTGACCCGCGGATCGGTTTCGCTGGGGATGATCGTCGCCGCGCTTGGCGCCTTCGGCGGAGTCCGCGCGCCTCCGCACGCAGTCTCGCACACGACGACCAGGCTGAACACGAAACGTGTCATGGTACCTGGGCGCGAATTTGACGCGCGCCTGAGCGACGTCAAGTTGGTGAGTGTGGCGCGCGCGCGACAAGTCTCCACCCCGCCCTGCTTGCAAGCTCCCCTGGCGGCCCGCACTTTCAACGCGATCATGTCCGCGCGATTCGTGACGCTGCTCTGCTGTGCGCTCGCGCTCGGCGCCCGCGACGTTCCCCGCGCCGCGCCCGCACTCGATAATGGCCTCGCCCGCACGCCCCCGATGGGCTGGAACAGCTGGAACCACTTTCATTGCGACGTGAGCGCGCAGTTGATCAAGGAGACGGCCGACGCGCTGGTCGCGAGCGGAATGCGCGACGCGGGCTACCGGTATGTCGTGATCGACGATTGCTGGCAGGTGGCGCGCGACCGTACGGGCCGCCTGGTGGCCGACTCGGCCCGCTTCCCGGGCGGCATCAAGCCGCTCGCCGACTACGTGCACTCCAAAGGGCTGAAGTTCGGGATCTACACCGATGCCGGCCGGCGGACGTGCCAAGGCCGCCCCGGGACGTACGGCTCGGAGGAGATCGACGCGCGCACGTTCGCCGAATGGGGCGTGGACTACGTCAAGGAGGATTGGTGCAACTCGGAGGGGCTCGACGCGCCCACGCAGTACGCCAAGTTCCGCGATGCCCTGGCCAAGGCGGGCCGGCCCATCACCTTCAGTATCTGCGAGTGGGGCTCGAATCGTCCGTGGGAGTGGGGCCCGCACACCGGCAACCTGTGGCGCACGACCGGCGACATCAGCGACCGCTGGGCCAGCATGATTGCCATCCTCGATCTCTCGAGCCAGTACGCGCTCGCTGCCCGTCCGGGCGCGTGGAACGATCCTGACATGCTGGAGGTGGGCAACGGGGGGATGACCGACGACGAGTATCGCGCGCATTTCAGCCTGTGGGCCGTCATGTCCGCTCCGCTGATGGCTGGCAACGACGTCCGCGCGATGCCGCCCGCAACCCGTGAGATCCTCGGCAACAAAGACGTCATCGCAGTGGATCAGGACTCGCTGGGCGTCCAGGGCATGCTGGTCCAGGAGCCCGGAATCGATCTGCAGGTGTGGTCGAAGCCGCTCGCCGACGGCTCGCGCGCCGTCGTGTTGCTCAACCGGTCAGGGTTGCAAACGGTGATCGCGACGTCGTGGAGGGCGATCGGACTCACCGGCCCTGCTCGCGTGCGAGACCTGTGGGCCCACAGCGACCTCGGGGCGTTCACGGGGCGGTTCTCCGCCACCGTCCCGGCGCACGGCGTGGTGATGGTGCGGATCACTCCCGTCACGGGAGGTTGAAACTGGGGCGGGAGGACTCGAACCTCCAACTTCCCGGTTAACAGCCGGGCGGTCTGCCAGTTGACCTACACCCCAAAGTGCTAGAGGCCGAGCGGCCGCGAGCCCGCGAGGCCTAGGAAAACAAACAAAACACGCAGTCTCGATGTATGCAAGCTAATTTTGCGGCGTGAGACAGGTCGTGATTCCGCGACGCGGACCGCCCGATGTTCTCAAAGTTCGCGAAGCGCCCGATCCGGTTGTGAACGCAAGGGAAAAATCACGCCGTGGGTCGATCGCTCGTTTTCATTTGCCGAAGCGGCCGCCCGCGCAGCGATACATCCACGAGCGTCGCAACATCGGGAAGGTCCTGCTGGTGCCGTAGCTACTCAGTCACCGGCGCCAGGAGGGACGCGAATCGGACGCAGGATCGTTAGTAATGCGGACCAGACCCGTTCCGTCAGCGTTCATGACATAGATCTCGTTATTCCCGTCACGGTTGCTGTTGAACACCAGCTGGCTGCCGTCCTGTGACCAGGCGGGCCTGCCGTCCTCAGCTGAATCGTCGGTCAAGCGCGTCACGCCTGTCCCGTCCACGTTCATCACGTAGATCTGCGAATGGCCGTCGCGTGTGCTCGTGAATGCGATGCGCGTGCCGTCCGGTGACCAGACAGGGTCTCGGTCGCTTGCCGCATCGCTCGTCAGGCGTACCTCTCCCCTTCCGTCCGTATTGATCACGTAAATCTCTTCGTTACCGTCGCGCTGGCTGACGAACGCGATATGGTCGCAGTCCGGCGCCAGGCGGGGAGTGTAGTCCGAGCTCTCGGAGGAGGTCACGCGCGTGACTTCGGAGCCGTCCTCTCTCATGAAATAGATCTCGTTGTTACCATCCCGATTACTGAAGAAGGCGATCCGATCACTGCACCACGATGCCCCGCCGCTCCACGCGGGGGTGCTGTCTGTGAGGAACGGGCGGCTGTCCGTCAGTCGAGTGAGGTTGCTACCGTCGGCATTCATGACCCAGATGTCGAAGTACGCACCGTCCCGGGTGCTCGTGAACGCGATCCGGCTGCCATCCGGTGACCAGGTTGGGTCGTAGTCTGCCCCGAGGACATTGGTGAGCTCCGTGACACCGGTACCGTCCGCGTTCATCACGTAGATCTCGTCGTTGCCGCCGCCATCGCGGTTGCTGGCGA
>QHTY01000044.1:3815-6900 GCA_003220985.1 Gemmatimonadota bacterium | reverse complement strand
TGATCGCGGTCGGTCTGGAACGCGATCTGCATCCCATCGTGCGACCAGGACGGCCGCTCGTCGTTCGGGATTGCCCAGCCTCCCTCACCGTCGTTCGTCAAACGCTGCTCGCCCGTTCCGTCGACGTTGATGACGTAGATCTCGGCATTCGCATCGCGATAACTCGTAAACGCGATCTGCTCGCCCGTGGGTGACCAGGATGGAAATTGATTGGCGCCGTTATTGATTCCGCTGGTTACGCGAAACACACCGCTGCCGTCGGCATTCATGGTGTAGATGTCACCGCCGGGACCCTCGAACGCGATCTGTTCACACGTGGGTGACCAGGAGGGCGACTGTACCGACGTGGTATCGTCACTGATGCGACGGAGGTCGCTTCCGTCGGCGTTCATTACATAGATCGCCAGACCGCCGACCGATCGCGTGAAGGCAATTTGATCACCGCACCAGGCGGGTTTGCGGCCGTCATCCGTGAGCTGGACGACATCCGTTCCATCCGCGTTCATGCGGTAAATGCCGGGGCGTCCCGCGCGATCACTCTCGAACGCGATCTGCGTCCCATCGGGCGACCAGGCGGGGAACCAATCCACCGCGGGGTTGTTGGTCAGGCGGACGACATCGGTGCCGTCCACGTTCATCGAGTAGATCTCGCGGCCGCCGCCATCCGCGTAGTTGCGATCGCTGGAGAACGCGATTCGGCCGTCCACGTTTCCAGTTGCAGTATTAGCCGCCATGCGGGGAGCAGTGGGGGCTGCCTCGCGCGCACAACCGGCGGCCGACGCAAGGACGAGAAGCGCTCCGATGATGTGGGAAGTTTTCATAACGCTGCGGCGCCGCAATCGTTGTGCCGCGCTAAAGGCACGTAGGCACGCGGAAATCGCTGGCAGGATCGTGGCGGTGCAGCCGTGCCGCGATGCGCGGCCGCAGCACATCAGTACTTCAGTCCGGCTTTCTCCGCAAAACTCTTCACAGCCTCTTGCTCCTCCGCGCTGAGTTTCTCGGGAAGGGTGACATGCGCTTCGACATACATGTCGCCCCGGCGCCCGTTCTTCTCGATGCCGTGACTTGGAATGCGAAACTTCTGGCCGTGCTGAGTCCCCGGCGGAATGCGCAGCACGACGCGCTTGTCATCGAGCGTGCGAACCTTGATGCGGGAGCCGAGCAGCGCTTGCGCAAGATTGATCGGCACGACGCCGATGAGATCGAGTCCTTCGCGCCGGAAGAAGCGATCGGGCGCGATGTGGATCTCGACGATCAGATCGCCGCGGCCTTTCGGACCCTGGTTCTTGAGCCGGAGTCGCGCACCTTCTTCGACGCCCGCGGGAATCTCCACGTTGATCCGCGTCTCGACCCGCACGTCCCCGCTCCCCTGACAAGTCGGACAGCGTTGCGAAGGAACCGTGCCCTTGCCGCGGCAGACCGGACACGGACGGTTGACCGCAAAGCCCCCCTGACCAAACGAGACGGTGCCGCGCCCCTTGCACTCGGGACACGTGTTGACCGTCGCACCTTTGGCGGCTCCCGATCCACCGCACGTCGGGCACACCTCGGGCATCGCGAGCGTGATCGGCACCGCCCCGCCGAGCGCGGCGGTGCGGAATGGGATCGTGACCTCGGTCTCAGTCTCTTCCGGTTCGGCCTCACGGCCTGCGCCGCGGCGGCCGAAAATCGACGAGAAGATGTCGCCGAGGCCGCCGAAGTCCGAGATGTCGAAGTCGCCGCTGTCCTGCGGGGCGGTGCGACCGCGGCGTGCCCCCCTCTCGCTCCCACCGCCGCCAAAGCCGGTGCCCGCAAAGGCACCGTAGCGCCGCAGCTGATCGTATTTCTTGCGCTTGTCGCTGTCACTCAGCACGTCGTGCGCTTCGTTGATCTCCTTGAAGCGCTCGGCCGCCTGCGGATTGTTGGGGTTGCGATCGGGATGGTGCTGCTTGGCCAGTCGCCGAAATGCCTTCTTGATTTCGTCCGTCGTGGCGGTTTCGGCGACTCCCAACACCTGATAGTAGTCGCGCTGTGCTGCCATTACTGTCCCTGCCAGGTCAGCACGATGACTCGCGCCGGCCGCAGCAACGTGTCGCGCATCTTATAGCCCGGTTGCACCACCTGGCCTACGGTGTGGTCCTGCTCCGGTTTCGCGGCCGGCTGCATCGTCACCGCCTCGTGCACGTGAGGATCGAACGGCACGCCGGCCTGATCGATGCGAGTTACCCCCGCCGCCTCCAGCTCCTTCCAGAACTTGCGCTCGACCAGATCCACGCCATCGTGCAGCGTCTTCGAGTCGATCTCGGCCGGATCGATATGGGCAAAGCGCGACAAGTCATCGAGCGCGTCCGCCAATCGCGCGACGAGATCCGCCTGCGCGCGCGACCACACCTCGGCGCGTTCCTTCGTGGTGCGCTTGCGGAAATTGTCATATTCGGCGGCCAGGCGAAGATGGCGGTCCTTCAACACATCCAACTCGCTTGGCCCGCCCGTCGGCGGCGGTGCCGCAGTTGGCGCAGCAGGCCCAGCGTCTCCAGACTCGCCCTGTTGCACCGGCTGGCCCGTATCGGGATCGAGCGACGGAGCGCGAGGAGTTTGGGATTGATGCGGGTGCGGCGGCGCGTGCGGATGGCGTTTATTGGTCATGAATTGGGAACGTTCGGTCCGACAACAAGATACCCCAGGGCGGTGTGTCTGGAAAGCTCCTGCCCCGGGGTAGGTCCTGATTCCTGTATTGCCGGCCGGCTTAGTAACCGAACATCAGACCCACTGTCAACGGCACAAACGTCGTGGATGATCCACTCGTCTGGACGCTGGTCCATCGTGCTTCGGCGAACGCATTGAGTCCACCAACCCCGAACGTGACGCCGCCGCCGAATGCGTACCCTAACTTGGTCTGGGAGTCAGCGCCGGGATCGACATTGTAGATGCCGAGTCCGCCCAGGATATAGGGACGAGCCTGCGCGTTCGGCGCGCTGAAGTGATACAGCACGCTGGCATTAGCGCCGAGAATACCGGTGCTCCCGTTCGTACCGTCGTGCGCCGTCGAGGAATAGAGACCGTCGAGACGCAGGTACAGCGGACTATTGGAGAACGGCGTTTCGAA
>QHTY01000044.1:0-3773 GCA_003220985.1 Gemmatimonadota bacterium | reverse complement strand
GAGACTGGCGTAATCGCCCAACGGCATGGTGGCGCCAACGCCGAGGCCGAACCGGAATCCTTCCGATGGCTCTACGACTTGGGCGCGAAGGGGCATCGCTGCGCACAGCGCGAACGCGACGGCCAGCGCGCTCAAAGACATCCGTTTCATCTGCGGCTCCTTGTTGTGGACTTCGCGGTATCGTCGGGGACTATAAGGGGGCGGGCATGGCAAGCGGGAGAGGACAGAGGGTGCAGTGGCTACTCGTACTTTCGATCCCGATCCCAGGAACGATACTCCGCGACGAAGCTGCTCAGCTCCAGGCGGACTTGCGGCGCGCTGAATAGATCGTGCCCGAGCCCCGGGTACTCGAGCAACGTGGCCCGCGTTCCGAGATCCTGGGCGAAGCGATGCACTGCCCCCCGATCGATCACCGCATCCGTCTCTCCCAATAGCAGGAGGAGCGGCCGCTCGATGCGCTGGCAGTCGGCAAGCACCGCGCGTTGCGCCCACTGGAGCTCGGCGCGGGCTCCGGCCGTCATATACGACGCGCCACTTCCCGTGGGGAGCGTTGGCCAGAGATCCGCCAGCGTGGCCGCCAGGCGCTTCCACACCGCCGGCCGCGAACGCGATGCGAGCCACGGGCTCGCAACCACTGCGGCGGCAGGGGGCTCGCCCGGCTGGGTCTCGAGATAGCGCAGGACAATGAGCCCCCCAAAGCCGTGGCCGAGGAGAATCTGGGGCACATTGTGCCGGCGCCGGACCGCGCGGCGCAGCGTCTGGAGATCGCCGAGGAGCTGGCTGAAGCGAGACAGATGGCCGCGACGGCCACCGGAACGGCCATGACCACGCTGCTCGAGAAAGTAGGCCGCGAAGCCGCCATCGCGGAGCTCTACACCGAGCTCCGCGAAGCGCTCGGCTAGCCCCGTCCGTTCGGGATGCCAGTCGTGGAGGAAGAGCACCGCCAGGGCTGGTTGGGCCGGCTCGTAGGCATCGAAGACGAGCGGCGTTCCATCCGGCGCGTTGACGTGATTCACGTGTGCTCCGCGAGCAACCGCCGCAGCAGATCGAGCGCGGCCTGCGCGGCTCGCGCCCGAATCTCGCCGCGATCGCCCGGAAAGATCCGACGCAGCGTCCGGAGCTGGTCGCCAAAGCGGACCGCATGCCACACCGTACCGACCGGCTTTTCCGGCGTCCCACCGGTCGGTCCCGCAATCCCGGTGATTGCCAGCGCGGCATCGACGGCGAACTGGCGCTGGACGCCCTCCGCCATCGCCGTCACGACCTGCTCCGACACGGCACCGTACTGCTCGAGCAGCTCGGGCGGTACGTCGAGCGTCCCGCTCTTCACGACGTTGTCGTAAGCGATGACGCCACCGATAAAGACATCCGACGCGCCGGGGATTGACGTGATCCGAGCGCCCAGCAGCCCTCCCGTGCACGATTCGGCGATGACGAGCCGGGCACGCCGCGCCCGCAGCTGCTGCAGGACGACGGCGGCGAGATCGACGCCGTCACCGCCGTAGGAGTGGTCGCCCGCGCGCGCCCGCAGCGCAGCGACTGCAGCGTCGAGCCTGCGATTCGCGTCGTCCTCACGCAGGCTCCAGGCCGTGACGCGCAGCTCCACGCCGTCCGTCGAAGGCAGATACGCGAGGGTCAGCGGCGCGATTTCGTCTTCGATCGCACCCACGCGCTCGGCGAGCGCGGATTCCGCGATGCCGGTCGTACGCACCGTGCGCGAGCGAACCACGGATCCGGCGGCGCGGCGGGCGAGCCGCGGCAGCACCTCCTCCGCCAGGAGCCCGCGCATTTCGGAGGGGACGCCGGGAAGCATCACCACGACGCGCCCCTGCTCTTCGAGCCACAATCCCGGGGCCGTGCCACGAGGGTTCGGGAGCACCGTTGCGCCCGCGGGCACTTCGGCCTGGGTGCGATTTATCGGCGGCATGGTCCGACCCAGTCGCTGAAACCGCTCTTCCAGCGAGCGCAGCACGCCCTCATCGATCTCCAGAGCTTTGCCGAACAGCGCGGCGACTTCGCGCTTCGTCATGTCGTCGCGCGTCGGGCCCAGACCGCCGGTCGTGATCACAAAGCCGGTGCGCTCGAGCGCCTCGGCGACGGCGGCGCGAATCGCGTCAGGCCGGTCGGCCACGCAAAGATGCCGCACGACTTCCGCACCGGCGCCCGCGAGCGCGCGCCCCAGTTCCGCCGCATTCGTGTCGACGATCTGGCCCAGCAGCAGCTCGGTACCGATGGTGAGGACTTCGACCTTCACTTGCCGACTTTGAGGAGCGCCCGGTAGCGGTAGAGGTACACGAGCAGCGAGTAGATGGTGAGCACGATGGCGCCGGCCAGCGTCACGGCGACGAACCAGCCGTGGAACTCATCCCAGAAATTCCGGAAGTCGCCCACCAGGTGCATCTCGGCGATCGCATCCTTCCAGGCGAACCACGCGATCGTCGCGCCGATGAAGACGTTCTGGACCACCGCCTTCAACTTGCCGGCACCGGCCGCGGGAATCACGATGCCGCGACGCTTTGCAAAGAAGCGAAACATGGTGATCAACACCTCGCGGCCCACGAGCAGCAGCGCCACCCAGAGCGGCAGGCTGCCCCACCACGGAATCGCGTAATCGACCTTGTCGCGCGCGAGAATGACGGGATGGCGGGTGATCCAGAAAATCGGAATGAGCGTGGCGAAGAGCAGCAGCTTGTCGGCGATCGGGTCGAGCAGGATGCCGAGCTCGCTGGTCGTGCCGTAGCGGCGCGCCAGGTAGCCATCGAGCAGATCGGAGAATGCGGCGATGAGGAACACGACGAAGGCGATGACTTTGGGCCAGTAGCCGGAAATGAACGGAAGCAGCGCGATGACCGGCGTGAGAGAGATGCGCGCCAGTGTGATGATGTTCGGCAGGGTCCACCGCATCGAGCTGGCTTTCAGCTTAGCGTCTTGAGAACGAGTTTGCTCACCGCTTTCAGGGTGTCGAATACGCCGTCGCCGCGGACCGCCACGGCCTCATGGTAAGCAGCCTTCCCCATCCAATCAGCGCCGACCTTCTCGATGAGGTTTTCCCCCGGGTGGGCGGGATCGGGCGTCTGCTTGTGGCGTGCAGCGTCCTCGATCGGCCAGCCGGGATTCAACGACGCCTGAAGGTCCTTGATCGGCGCGGCGTTGGGAAGGTCGCGCTTGTTGTATTGAATCACGAACGGAATCTTCGTGAGATCGTAGCCGTACTCCGCCATATTGTCGTACAGGTTCTGCATCGACTCGACGTTCGCCTCCATCCGCTCGATCTGGCTGTCGGCGACGAAGACGAGCCCGTCCACGCCTTTCAGAATGAGCTTGCGGCTGGCGTTGTAGTACACCTGGCCCGGCACGGTGTAGAGATGGAACCGCGTCTTGAAGCCGCGAATCGTGCCGAGATCGACGGGCAGGAAGTCGAAGAACAGCGTCCGCTCTGTTTCGGTCGCGAGCGAAATCATCTTGCCGCGCGTGTTGGGCGAGACCTTCCCATAGATGTGTTCCAGGTTGGTCGTCTTCCCGCCGAGGCCCGGTCCGTAATAGACGAGCTTGCAGTTGATTTCGCGGGACGCGTAGTTGATCATCGACATGGGCGCGTCCCCTTAACCGAAGAGTTTGTCAATTTCGTCTTCCGCCCCTTCGAGCAGGCCCTTTTGCTGCGTCTGGCCTGACCCGACTCGATTGAACATCTCTTCGAAGACCTTGTTGAGCTCAGCGACCACGTTCTTGGCCTTCAGCTTCACCAGGCCCAGCGTGGCGCGCTGATCGAACAG
>QHTY01000043.1:5919-6280 GCA_003220985.1 Gemmatimonadota bacterium | reverse complement strand
CGATTCGGTGCGCCAGCCGGTTCGTGGGGTGAATTACCCGGAGCCATGGCCTGGCGGCACCTGGCACCTGGGTGACATCGTGCGCTACGAGCTGATCACATCGCAGGCCCTGGTGCGCCTGGCCGCACGAGACCGCGTCACCGTGATCGATCGCTTCGTCGCGGTTGGCCGGCGCCAGGTCGAGGCGGGACTCGCCGGGAATCCCTTTGCGTACGTACTACCACCCGCCTCCGAGCAGCGCGATCCCCAAGCTTGGGCGACACTCGCCAATGTGCTCGCGGCGGGGGGAGTCGAGCTGTACCGGAGCGCGGATGCGTTCACCGCGGACGGCCGGCGGTATGCGGCCGGCTCGCTCGTTGTC
>QHTY01000043.1:0-5779 GCA_003220985.1 Gemmatimonadota bacterium | reverse complement strand
CGCGTGCGCTGCCAGCTCTCCGCCGCGCATACCAAGGACGATCTCGATTTCGCGCTCCGCGCTTTCAAGAAGGTGGGTTCAAAACTGGGGCTGATCTAATGACACCGTTTCTGCGCTCAGCTTCTCGCCGCGGGGCAAAGCGTGTCGATTCTCGGAGACGATCTCGTCGTGCGCGGGCCCCGCGCGCGCGCCATTCTCACTGAGCAGACGGCACGGCACGGATTCACGGTGACCGCGGTGCGGACGGCGCCCGGGAGCGCTCAGGGACCCACGCGCACGCGCTTGCCGCGCATCGGGCTGTATCAGCCGTGGACCGGCAACATCGATGAAGGCTGGACGCGCTGGCTCTTCGAGCAGTATGGAATCACCTATACGACACTGCACGACGGCGACTTCAGAAAAGGGGGCTTGAGACAGCGGCTGGATGTGATCGTGTTGCCCGATGCGGATGGGTCGTCGATTCTTCGTGGCGTCGATTCGACTCGCATTCCATTACAGTACGCTGGTGGTCTCGGCGAATCAGGTGCGGCAGCAGTTGCGGAGTTTGTTCGGGGTGGAGGGACACTGGTCTGCCTCGACGGTTCAAGTAATTTCGCGATTTCAGCCCTTAACCTCCCTGTGGTCAACGTTCTAGCTGGTGAGGCATCTGGTCCACAAGTTTTGCGATTTTACGCCCCAGGCTCTATTTTCGGTACGGTTTTGGGGGGGGTGGAAGGGTCTCGTAGCCCGGTTACCCTCGGAGTCCCCGACTCCCTCCCGGTCTACTTCGAGAATAGCGCCGCCTTCACCGTTTCGGCCCCGGCTTTGGGCTTGGCGACGTATCCCGAGTTGCCCCTGCGATCCGGCTATGCCCGGTACCAGGAGCGGCTCGTTGGGAAAGCGGCGCTGGTGGAGGCACCGGTAGGCAGCAGGGGGGGGCGTGTGATCCTGTTTGGCTTTCGGCCGCAGTTCCGAGGCCAGACGCACGGCACCTTCAAGCTGCTCTTTAACGCGGTCTTGTTGGCGGCCCCCTAGCCGGAGCCGTGGGAGGAGTCCGATGAAGCGGCTGGTTCTCCTGGTGGGATTCGTAACCTTGGTCGCGAATTCCGCCGCGGCGCAACGATCACAGAACATCGAGTTCGGCGGCTTCGGGTCGTGGTGGCGGTTCGACCACTCGTTCCTCATCAAGAATGGTTTTGGTGGTGGCGCGCGCATCGGCTACAACCTGAGCGACCGCATCAGCCTCGAGGTGACGGGCGACTACATTCCGACCACGAACCTGGCCGCGACGCAGGACATCACCGTCTCCACCGTCGGTGCCGGCCTCGCTCTGAACTTCCCGGTGGGCGACCAGTCGTCGATCCTAGCCTCGGGCGGCTACTCGCGCATGATCTTTGGGAAGGACCCCCCCTACGATTTCACGGAGCACATGGTCTATGGCGGCCTGGGCTTCCGGCTCTTCGTGTCACATCACCTGGCGCTCCGCGGCGACGCCCGCGCGCAATTCCGCTGGGACAATCCCTACTACACCAACGCCACCACGATCCAAGCCCAGGCATCCCTTGGCGCTTCCTATTTCTTCATTCCGCCACAGCAGGGACGCGGCTTCAACACGAACTTCAATTGGTATTGGGGCGCGCAGGGCGGCTTCTTCGTTTCCAAGACAAACACGCAGCCCTATGTCTACGACCCCATCGCCGGCGGACACTGGCTCATCACGTCGCGTCGGACCGCGCTGTACGTCGCGTACGAGCAAGCGTTCTTCCTGTCCGATGCGAACGCGGTGATCTTCGATCCCAATTCGTCCGGCTGCTCGGTCGGAGCCGCGCCGTGCCGGGACGTCTCGTTCAACGGGGTGCGCCGTCTCATGTTCGGCGTACTCGCCTATCCGACGCAGAAGGTGATCGAGCCGTTCGGCGGCGGCGGGTTCGCCCTCATGCAGATCTTAAATCCCGTGGTTGACTGCCCGGGCTGCGACTTGAGCCAGTTCGCCCAAGCCGACGACCGCGCCAATGAGGCCTCGAGCAAAGCGTTCTTCTGGCTCGCGGGCGGCCTGCAGATCAACTACTCGAGCAAGTTGAACGTATTTGCGCAATACCTGATGACGTCGAGCGCCAGCAACTTCCTGCTGCTGAGCAACACACACTCCCTGCAGGGTGGCGTGCGTGTGAGTCTTGGTACGTCGAAGGAAGGCATTACCGAGCGGCACTAGCGAGAAACCCAGGACGAATCCTTGAGGTAGAACCGGAGCGGCCAATCCGCCGCTTCGGTGATACCGATGCGTGGCCCTGTCAGAATCTCACCCCGTTTCGGCTTCGATCCCTCGACAATGCGAAGCACGCCCCGCTGGAGTGACATCCCATTCAAGGCCCCGGTGACACCCAGCGCTTCGCACAAGCGGGCAGGACCAGAACAGAGCGGCTCCTTGCGGCGCCGCGCGCGCATGGTCGCGAACCCGGCGATCGGCTCGAGCGCGCGAATCAACACGGCCGCCGGATAATCGCGGGGTTCGGTCACGGCGTTGAGACACCAGTGCATGCCGTAGGTGAAATACACGTACGCCGTCCCGGGCGGCCCGTAGAGCGGCTCCGTGCGGGCGGTGCGCCGGTGCCCGTACGCGTGACACGCGGGATCATGCGGGCCGGTATATGCTTCCACCTCCACAATGCGGCCGGCCGTTTGCCGACGCCGGCCCCCCACGTCGCTCACCAGGATGTGCCCCAATAGTCCACGCGCGACCTCTTCCGTAGGTCGCGCGTAGAATCGGGCCGCAACGGCGGCGCCGGTCATGTGCCTCCTGTGAGACCTCGCTTCACTTTGGACCAAAAGGATTCCGGTGGCTCACTCTCGGCCGCCGGCGACGGCGAGGGCGGAGGTGGTGGAGGTGGTGAAGGTTCTGAACGGGTCGGCTCAGACCTCGGGTGCGCGCTGTGATTCGTGATGTCGGGCGAGTCAGACTCATGACGGCGCGGTCCGCGACCCCGTCCACCGCGACCACCGCGACGGCCGCGACCGCCGCGCTCGCCGCGCTCGCCGCGCTCACCGCGCTCACCGCGCTCACCGCGCTCACCGTTCTCACCGCGGCCGCGATCCCTACCACCTCGACCACCTCGACCTCCTCCACGACCTCCACGCTCACTCCGCTCCTGCCCGGGTCCCCCCCCCGAGGCCCCCGTCGGACTCGATGGCGCCGCCGGGGCCTTGGGTGGCAGCACCTCAGCGCGAGGACGGAAATTGGGATCCACCTCGACCACGCCGATCTTGGGGATTTCGGGGAGGCCACCGCCGGCGCCGGGACGTCGAGCGCCGCCGCGTGAACCGCGGCGGAACCGCGCGCTGCGCATCGGGACGCCGCCGGGGAGCGAGGAGGGCGTGCTGTACGGCGGAGGCGGCGCCGACGACGCCGGCATCGGGATGTCGTCCTCTTCCTCCATATCCGGTGTCGGTGTTGGAGCGGGCGGAGCGGGCGGAGCCGGCGACTCCTCGGCCTCGGCCGGTTCTTCATCCGCGCCAATCTTGCCGACGGCCTGCTTGAGGAGACCGAACGCATCACCAAACGAGAAGCCAGACTTCGCTGCCGGCGCCGCCGGCGCGGCGGGCGGGGATGCTTCAGGCTGTTCCGGCTCGCCAGATTCGGACGCCTCGCGCCCGCGGCCCCTGCCCCGGCCACCGCGACGCGCCCGCGGACGATCGGACGAGAGGGAGGGGGAGGAGGAGGGGGGGACCGGTGTCGCTTCGCTCATGGCGGCGAGCGTCGGCTGCGCCGGCGCGCCCTCGACCTGCGGCCCCAAGGCGATCTCATACTGACCATTGTCGAGCCGGGTCAGTGTAATCAATCCGCGCCGGGCGGCCTCGATCACGAACTTGCTGAAGCGCGAGAAGCCGGCGTCCTTCTCGTCGAAGTTGGGATCGATCTCCTGCATCACCTGCTTCAGGCGGTCGGAGCGCATGACATCGTTGTGCGCCGTCATCTGCTTGACCGCTTCGACCACCAGCTCCCACGGATCTCGCTTGACGTACTCGACGTCGCTCGCCTTGGTGAAGCCGGCGAGCTCGTTGTACGAGTAGTACTCATCGCAATTCTGGATGAGGAGGTCGCTCGAGGACTCGCGAATGCCGACGCCGATAACGTACTTGCCGTATTCCTTGAGCTTGAGCACCAGCGAGGAAAAGTCCGAATCGCCCGAGAGCAGAATGAATGTCCCGATCTCCGGTCGCGTGAAGACCAGCTCCAGCGCGTCGATCGCCAGGCGGATGTCGGTGGCGTTCTTCTTGTTCGCACCGTGCGCCGGCGCAAAGATGAGATCGATCGAGGACTCAGAGAGTGGGACGATGTACTGCGGATAGCGGCGCCAGTCGGCGTAGGCGCGCTGCACGGCGACCTTGCCGCGGATGATCTCCGATTGCAGCAGGCGCTTCAATTCGGTTTGGAGGTCTGATCGAATCGCCATGGTGACGTTGTCGAAGTCGATCATCAGTGCCGCATTGGGCGCGTGAGCCGGAGGTTCTTTGTGGATCGGGCGTGTCAAATGGCTGTGTTGTTGTTGGGACTGCGGTGTCATAACTGACTCTGTTCCTGCCCTGGGGCTGGACAAGCGGGTAGCACGTACCTCATGGCGAGGAACTGTGCGACGCGTGTCTGCTGCGTCGGGCTCTTGGTAAAGGCGGGTTGCGCCGTAATTAAGGGCTGGCTGATGCGTGGGAGGATCGCCGAGTCACCCCCGGCGCGCCGGTGCGCGCTACCTCGACCCAATGCCGAGGCCCGCAGGCGCCGCCTGATGGTTCGACTCCTCGCCGATGGCACTGCCAGCGAACGAACCACTCAACATAAACGATTGGCACTTCAGAATCTAGGGCCTAGGGCCTGGGGCCTAGGGTTTGGGCTCAAGACCTCGGCCTGTCATGGTCGGTTAGAACGGGCAAGAAGGGCACCCAGGGACCGACTTCCTCTCGGTACTGCTTGGCCATCACGCGGGCGACTTGTGCGACATGGCCGAGGTCATGCGCGACCCAAGCCGCCAACAACTGCCGCAGCGTCACTGGACCGAGGCGCGGATGTTCGCCGGTCAGGTCGAGCTGCGCATCGCTGAGGTTCCAGGACTGCAGGACGCGCAGGTTGGCAGCACGCAGGCTGGCGAATTCCTCGAGCAAGGATTCCAAGGTGCGCGTCGCGTTTCGCTTGCGGTGGCGAAACCGGTCGTAGGGCTCGAAGCGCCGGTTCGCGCCCTGGGCCAGGATGATACGCGCGCGCGGCATCCAATCGGTCTCCTCGCCGTCGATCAAATGGCCGATGTTGTCGAAGGGGCTGAAGGTATCCGGACCCTCCGTGCCCCGGGCCCATTCGGTGTCGATGTCCTGAAGCAGCGCACGAAGCGTGGCGGGCGTGCGCGTCAGGATCTCCACCGACTGTCTGAGATTGAACTTCATCGCTAGAACCTCACTCCCGCTCCCAGCCGCAGCGTCCGGGGTGTCACGCGAGACTGCACTCGGCCGTAGTCACTGCCGGCGAAGCCCGCTATCGCAGTTACCTCAGTTTGAATGCCCGTCACGCTGCGGTCTCCCAACACGTTGAACCCATCCACGACCAGCACGACCTCTGAGCGCCCCCGCGGGAAGCTCCGCTCCAAGTGCAGGTCCAAAGAAGCGCGGCCTTCGTAACGGTAGGTCCCACGGGGCTGGATGAAGATGCGGTGTCCGCTCTCGCTCCGAAACAGAAACCGATGGAAGGACACCGTGTCCAGAACCGCCGGATTCGACATCGAGGGTACCGCAACGGCAAATTCGGTCAGCAACCCGTCGA